>NZ_BAAGZP010000027.1:0-374125 GCF_054778355.1 Saccharopolyspora tripterygii
CCACACCATCACCCACAACCCTCAAGGGCCGCGAACTCCGGGGAGTCATTTCCTCGTTCGCTTTTCGCTGTGTTCAGACTAGCAGGCCGTTTTTTCGGTCTCACCGGGGGGGTTAACCCTTTTCCAGTGCCGCCGAATTTCGGCTCGCTATTCCGCCCGGCAGCCTACCAAGCGCTATTTTCAATGAAAGATCAGGGTGGAAAACCGCGTCCGCAGCCCAAGCCAGATCGACTTGATTTCACTTCTTCGATTTCCCGGTCGGGACGCCCACTCTACCATCCGGAGACAGGAGCTTGGTTCGCAACCCCGCATCAGGCCCGGCCCGGTTTCCCGGCCCGTGTCGCGCTGACTCGATATAAGTTACACGGTCAGCTGAGAGGGCTTGAAACCGGGGGGTGCTCAAACCGGGACGGAGCGGTGAACCGCAGGTCAGCGCCCCGTCCCGGGGGCAGCTCGGATCAGCGCGCGACCTTCGCGCCGGCGGTGTTGCGCTTGCCGCGGCGGACGACCAGCCAGCGATCGTGCAGCAGGTCCTCAGCGGAGGGGGTCCAGTCCTCCGAGGCGATCTTGATGTTGTTGACGTACGCACCGCCCTCGTTGATGGTGCGCCGGGCAGCGCCCTTCCCGTTGACCAGTCCGGTCTCGACGAGCAGGTCCACGATCGTCGGACCGTCACCCAGACGCAGCTCCGCGGTCGGGACCGCGGCCATTGCCGCGTCGAGGGTCGGCTCGTCGAGCTCGGCGAGCTCCCCGCGACCGAACAGGGCCTGGCTGGCGGCGATGACCTTGCGGGTC
The DNA here is from genome assembly GCF_054778355.1 of Saccharopolyspora tripterygii. Taxonomy (NCBI): domain Bacteria; kingdom Bacillati; phylum Actinomycetota; class Actinomycetes; order Pseudonocardiales; family Pseudonocardiaceae; genus Saccharopolyspora; species Saccharopolyspora tripterygii. The sequence goes on from NZ_BAAGZP010000027.1 coordinate 796, forward strand.
TGCTCATCGCCGTGCACCAGGGTCGTCAGCTCCTCGGCGAGGCGCTTCTGCCCCGCCCGCAGCTGGGGGCGTTCGGCCGTCGTCTTCTCCAGCTCCTCGATCTCCTCGCGGTCGAGGAAGGTGAACAGCCGCAGGTAGTTCGCCACGTCGGCGTCGGCGGCGTTCACGAAGTACTGGTACCAGGCGTAGGGAGAGGTCAGCGTCGGGTCGAGCCACACGTTGCCGCCACCGGTGGACTTGCCGAACTTGCGGCCCTCGGCGTCGGTGACCAGCGGCGTGGTGAGGGCGTGAGCGGTGGCGCCGTCGACCTTGCGGACGTAGTCGACCCCGCCGATGATGTTGCCCCACTGATCGGAGCCGCCGATCTGCAGCTTGGTGCCGTGCTTCCGGTAGAGCTGCAAGTAGTCGTAGGACTGCAGCAGCATGTAGCTGAACTCGGTGTAGGAGATCCCGTCGGTGGCGAGCCGCCGCTTGACCGTCTCCCGGCCGACCATCGTGTTGATCGAGAAGTGCTTGCCGACGTCGCGCAGGAAGTCGAGAGCGGAGACGTCGTCGAACCAGTTCAGGTTGTTCTCGGCGATCGCACCGGTCGGCGAGTCGTCGAAGTCCACGAACTTCTCCAGCTGAACCCCGATCGACCGCAGCCGCTCGGTGATGACCTCCCGGGTCACCAGCGTCCGCTCCCCCACGTCGCGCGGGTCGCCGATCTGCCCGGTGGCGCCTCCGGCCAGCACGATCGGCCGGTGCCCGGCGCGCTGGAACCGGGCGAGCGTCAGCAGCTGCACCAGGTTGCCGGCGTGCAGGCTGGGTGCGGTCGGGTCGAACCCCGCGTAGAGAGTGAGCGGGCCCGCGTCGAGGTCTCGGCGCAGCGCGTCGAGGTCGGTGGATTGCGCGATCAGTCCGCGCCAGGCCAGCTCGTCAAGGATGTGCTCACTCACGGGGTTCAGTTTCGCGCATCACCGCAAGCGGGTTTACGCCCGGGCTCTGATGCGGCGACGTCCGCCACGTCGGTAGGCGCTGACGGCCTCCGACCCGTCGACCCAGGACCGCCACGGCAGGTCCATCGCGGCGGCGACTCCCACGCGGGGACCGCTGCGGATGTCGTCCTCGGCGACCGGTGTGCCGCCCAGGAGGCGGATCGGCGAGTCCGGCGAGGTCAGGTCGACGCCGTTGTGCTCGCGCGTGATCCCCAGCGCTCCGGCCAGCCGCGCGGGTCCGCTGGCCAGCAGGGCGTCCTTGCGGGACGCGGGCCTGCGGCTGCGCGCCAGATCATGCCCGGTGGTGATCTCGCCGGCGCGCAGCAGGACCGCGCCGGGAACGCCGTCGGTCAGGCACACCACGTTGATGCAGAAGTGCATCCCGTAGACGAAGTAGACGTAGAGGTGACCTGCGGGTCCGAACATCACCGAGTTGCGCTCGGTCCGGCCCCGGTAGCAGTGCGACGCGGGATCGTCGGTGCCCCGGTAGGCCTCGACCTCGACGATGCGCGCTCCCACCTCGCCCTCGGGGCTGGTGGACCTCAACTCGCACCCCAACAGCCTGCCCGCGACCCACAGCGGGTCGCGGGCCAGCTCGTCGCGCGTCACCAAGTCCACGCTCAGCACCCTACCGGGCGAGCGGCGTCGATCAATCCGACAACCACGCCCGGTGCTTGTCCGCGGTGGCGACGACCCGCTCGCGCTGCTCAGCGACGCGATCCGGGGCGGTGCCGCCGTGCGAATCCCGGGACTCGATGGAACCCGCGACGGTCAGCACCTCGCGAACCTGCGCGGTCAGCGCTGGGTGGACGGCCGCCAGTTCCTCGTCGGTGAGCTCGTCCAGGCCCGCACCGCGCTTCTCGGCGATGCGCACGCACTCCCCCGACGCCTCGTGCGCGACGCGGAACGGAACTCCCTGGCGCACCAGCCATTCCGCGATGTCGGTGGCGAGGGTGAAACCGGCGGGGGCGAGTTCGGCCATCCGCTCGGTGTGGAAGGTGAGCGTGCCCAGCATCCCGCTCATCGCGGGCAGCAACAGGTCCAGGTGCTCGACGGAGTCGAAGACCGGTTCCTTGTCCTCCTGCAGGTCGCGGTTGTAGGCCAGCGGCAGCGCCTTGAGGGTGCTCAGCAGTCCGGAGAGGTTGCCGATGAACCGGCCGGACTTGCCGCGGGCGAGCTCGGCGACGTCCGGGTTCTTCTTCTGCGGCATGATCGAGCTGCCCGTGGCCCAGGCGTCGTCGAGCGTGATGTAGCCGAACTCGGCGGTGTTCCAGATGATGACCTCTTCGGCGATCCGCGAGAGGTTGATCCCGATCATGGCGAGGAAGAACGCGGCCTCGGCGGCGAAGTCGCGGGAGGCGGTGCCGTCGATGGAGTTGTCGGTCGCCCCGCGGAAGCCCAGGTCGGCCGCGATGGCCTGCGGGTCCAGGCTCAGCGAGGAACCGGCGAGGGCACCGGACCCGTAGGGCGAGTAGGCGGTCCGCGCGTCCCAGTCACGGATGCGCGAGACGTCGCGCAGCAGCGCCTGGCAGTGCGCCAGCAGGTGGTGCCCGAGCAGCACCGGCTGGGCGTGCTGGAGGTGCGTGCGACCGGGCAGCACGGCGTCCGGGTGCGCGGCCGCCTGCGCCACCAGCGCGTCGACGACGTCGAGGACACCGGCGGCGACGCGCCGGCTGGCGTCGCGCAACCACATCCGGAACAGGGTGGCGACCTGGTCGTTGCGGGACCGACCGGCGCGCAGCTTGCCGCCGAGGTCGGCACCGACGCGCTCCAGCAGACCGCGTTCGAGCGCGGTGTGCACGTCCTCGTCGTCGAGGACCGGGGTGAAGGCACCCGATTCGACGTCGGCGGCGAGGGTGTCGAGCCCGGCGAGCATGCCGTCGAGCTCGTCCTCGGTCAGCAGCCCGGCGCGGTGCAGGACGCGGGCGTGAGCGCGCGACCCGGCGATGTCGTAGGGGGCGAGCCGCCAGTCGAAGTGGGTCGACAGGCTCAGCGCGGCCATCGCCTCGGCCGGGCCGGAGGCGAACCGGCCGCCCCAGAGCTTGGTGGACTCACTGCCTTGCTGCGTCACGTTCGGTTCCTCGGTGCTCTCTCGGTCGTTGTCGATGTTCATCAGGTGCGTTGACGTCGTCCGTTCGTGTGGGGGTGGGGGAAGTTTTCATGAGAACTTCCCCCACCCCCACGCGAACGACCACAACAACGGTCCTAGTCCTCATCCTCGGGTTCGAGGCCGCCCGCTGCCATCGCGAGGAAGCGCTCGGCGAGCTCGTGCCCGGTCAGCGGCTCCCGGGCGACGATCATGACCGTGTCGTCGCCCGCGATCGAGCCGACCACCTCGGTCAGCGCCGCGCGGTCGATGGCGCTGGCCAGGAACTGCGCCGCGCCCGGCGGAGTGCGCAGGACCGTGAGGTTGCCCGCGCCGTCGGCGCCGGCGAGCAGCTCGCCGAGCAACCGACTCAGACGCGAGGTTCCGCCCTGGACCCCGCGGACCGGGCTGCCGTCCTCCGGGATGACGTAGACGGCCGCCCCGCCGTCCGGGCCGCGCAGCTTCACGGCGCCGAGCTCGTCGAGGTCCCTGGACAGCGTGGCCTGGGTGACCTCGATGCCCGCGTCGCCGAGCAGCTTGGCGAGCTCGGTCTGGCTGCGGATGTCCATCGAGGACACGAGTTCGACGATGCGCGCCTGCCGCGCGACCCGGGTCGTGCTCATGATCGTCGCACCAGCCAGGCCAGCAGCGCCTTCTGCGCGTGCAGCCGGTTCTCGGCCTCGTCGAACACCGCGCTCGCCGGGCCGTCGATCACCTCGTCGGTGATCTCCAGGCCGCGGTGCGCGGGCAGGCAGTGCAGCACGCTGGTACCGGGCTTGCCGGTGGCCGCCAGCAGGTCGGCGTTGACCTGGTACGGGCGGAACGGGCTGACCCGGTCCTTGCCGTCGTTCTCCTGGCCCATCGAGGTCCACGAGTCGGTGACCAGCACGTCGGCCCCTTCGACGGAGCTCTGCGGCGTGGTGTGCAGCTCGACGGACCCACCGGTCTCGGCTGCGCGCTTGCGAGCCGCCTCCAGCACCCACTCCACCGGGCGGAAGCCCTCCGGAGCGCCGATGCGCACGTGCATGCCCGCGGTCGCACCGCCCACCAGCAACGAGTGGGCCATGTTGTTGGCGCCGTCGCCGAGGTAGGTCAAGGTCAGCCCGGCGAGCCGGCCGTGGCGTTCGCGAACGGTTTGCAGGTCGGCGAGGACCTGGCAGGGGTGGAACTCGTCGGTGAGCGCGTTGATCACCGGGCCGCTCGAAGCCGAGGCCATCGCGTCGATGCGCGCCTGGGCGAAGGTCCGCCACACCACGGCGTCGACGTAGCGGGACAGCACGCGCGAGGTGTCCTCGATGGTCTCCTCGCGGCCGAGCTGCATCATCCGCCCGTCGACCACGATCGGCTGTCCGCCGAGCTGCTGGATGCCGACCTCGAACGAGAGCCGGGTGCGGGTGGAGTTCTTCTCGAAGAGCACCGCGATCGACTTGCCCTTGAGCACGTCGGAGCCGAGCAGATCGGCCTTGAGCTCGTCGGCGAGGTCCAGGACCTCGGCCTGCTCGTCGGGCGTCAGGTCGTCGTCGCGGAGGAAGTGCCGGGACATCAGTTCTCCTTCTCGGGCGGGACACCCGCACCCGGTCGGACGGATGAGCGCGAAGGTGCGGTGTTGCTCATCAGTCCTCCGAAGCAGCGTTGAGCAGTTCGGGGAGGTCGGTGAGCAGTCGCTGCACCTGCTCACCACGCACCACCAGCGGCGGGCACAGCCGGATGGCGTCCGGCTGGATGGGATTGACCAGGTATCCGCGTTCCTGCGCGGCGGCCGCGACCTTGGCGGCGACGGCTTCGGTGAGCCCGATGGCGACCAGCAGTCCGGCCCCGCGGACCTCGCGGACCAGCGGGTGGCCGAGCGCCTGCACACCGCTGACGAGGTCCTTGCCGACCTGTTCGACGTGGTCGAGCAGCCCTTCGGAGGCGATGGTGTCGAGCACCGCCAGAGCCGCCGCACAAACGATCGGGTTGCCGCCGAAGGTGGTGCCGTGCTGACCGGGGTGCAGCAGGTCGGCGGCGCTTCCGATGCCGATGCAAGCGCCGATCGGCAGACCGCCACCGAGGCCCTTCGCCAGGGTGATCACATCGGGCGCGACGCCCTCGCGCTGGAAGGCGAACCACGAGCCGGTGCGGCCGATGCCGGTCTGCACCTCGTCGAGGACCAGCAGCGCACCGTTGCGGGAGGTGATCTCGCGGGCGGCACGCAGGTATCCCTCGGGCGGGACGACGACTCCGTTCTCGCCCTGGATCGGTTCCAGGAACACCGCGGCCGTGTTGTCGTCCACTTCGGACTCCAACGCGGCAACGTCGCCGTAGGGCACGTGCACGACCCCAGCGGGCATCGGGGCGAACGGCTCCTGCTTGGCGGGCTGTCCGGTCAGCGCGAGCGCACCCATGGTGCGGCCGTGGAAGCCGCCCTGGGTGGCGACGATCTTCGAGCGGCCGGTGAGCCGGGCGATCTTGAACGCCGCCTCGTTGGCCTCCGCGCCGGAGTTGCAGAACAGCACGCGGCCCTGGCCGGACGCACCCGCCAGCTCCAGCAACCGCTCGGCCAGCGTCAGCCCGAGCTCGTGCACGTAGAGGTTGGAGACGTGGCCGAGCTTTCCGACCTGCTCGGACACCGCCCGCACGATCGCGGGGTGGGCGTGGCCCAGGGCGTTGACGGCGATCCCGCTGACGAAGTCCAGGTACGACTTGCCGTCGGCGTCGGTCAACTCGGCACCGGAACCGCTGACGAAGGTCAGCTTCGGGGTGCCGTAGTTGTCCATCATGGACGCCTGCCAGCGCTGCATCCCAGTGGCGTTGTCACTCATGCGTCCTCCGTGCTCCTGCGGGACACCCGCACCCGGTCGGCCGGCATGAGCGGGCTGCGCCGGATTCTCACTCATGCGTCCTCCGTCTCATCCGGGAACACCATCGTCCCCACTCCCGCCTTGGTGAAGACCTCCAGCAGCACCGAGTGCGCGAGCCTGCCGTCGATGACGTGGGCGCGGGGGACGCCGCCGCGCACCGCTCGCAGGCAGGCCTCCATCTTCGGCACCATTCCCGAGGCCAGGGTCGGCAGCAGCTCCGCGAGCTGTCCCACCTTCAGCCTGCTGATCAGCGACGACTTGTCGGGCCAGTTGGTGTAGAGGCCCTCGACGTCGGTGAGCACCACGAGCTTCTCCGCGCCGAGCGCGACGGCCAGCGCACCGGCCGCGGTGTCGGCGTTGACGTTGTGCACCACGCCGTCGGCGTCCGGGGCCACGGTGGAGACCACCGGGATGCGGCCGGCGTTGATCAGGTCCAGGACGGCTTCCGGGTTGACCCCGACGACGTCGCCGACCAGGCCGACGTCGACGGCTTCGCCGTCAACGGTCGCGGTGCGACGGGCTGCGGTGAACAGGCGCGCGTCCTCGCCGGACATGCCGACCGCGTAAGGACCGTGCTGGTTGATCAGGCCGACGAGCTCGCGCCCGACCTGGCCGACCAGCACCATCCGCACCACGTCCATCGTGTCCGGCGAGGTCACCCGCAGGCCGCCGCGGAATTCGCCCTCCATGCCGAGCTTGTCGAGCATCGAGGTGATCTGGGGTCCGCCGCCGTGCACCACGACAGGACGCAGGCCCGCGAGCCGCAGGAACACCATGTCCTGCGCGAACGCGGCCTTGAGGTCGTCGTCGATCATGGCGTTGCCGCCGTACTTGATCACCACGGTGGCGCCGTTGAAGCGCTGCAACCACGGGAGCGCTTCGACGAGAACGCTGGCCTTCTCGGCCGCGGTGGCCAGCCGGTCGCTGGTGTCACTGGTCATGAGGAATACGCGCTGTTCTCTTCGACGTAGTCGTGGGACAGGTCGGTGGACAGGATCGTGGCGGCGTGGGCACCGAGGTGCAGGTCGATGACGATCTCGATCTGCCGCCCGGACAGGTCTGCCTCGCTGCGATCGCGAGCGGTGGCCCCGTCGGCGTAGAGCGTGACGCCGTTGGTGGCGATCTCGACCTTGTCCACGTCGATCTCGGCCTGCGCCCGGCCCAGCGCCATGGCGATCCGGCCCCAGTTCGGGTCCGAACCGAACATCGCGGTCTTGACCAGGTTGTCCTCGGCGACGATCCGGCCGATCGCCACCGCGTCGGACTCGGTGACCGCGCCGCGCACGGTGATGTCGATGGTCTTGGTCGCGCCCTCGGCGTCGTCCTGCAGCTGCCGCACGAGGTCGTGGCAGACGCCGGTGAGCAGCTCGGTGAAGCCCTCCTGGGAAGCCTCGACCCCCGAGGCTCCGGAGGCCATCACCAGCACCGTGTCGTTGGTGGAGGTGCCACCGTCGACGTCGAGCCGGTCGAAGGTGACCCCGGTCGCGGACCGCAGCGCCGTCTCCAGGTCTGCGCCGCTGATCACCACGTCGGTGGTGATCACGCTGAGCATCGTGGCCATGTTCGGTGCGAGCATCCCCGCGCCCTTGGCGAAACCGCCGATCGACCAGCCGGTCTCGTGGGAGCGATGGGCCTGCTTGGCCTTGCTGTCGGTGGTGAGCACCGCGGTGGCCGCGTCCAGGCCGGACTGCTCGTCTGCGTCGAGGGCTCCGGCGGCCGAGTCGACACCGGGCAGCAGGGCGTCCATCGGCAGGCGCTCGCCGATCAGCCCGGTCGAGCAGACCGCGACCTCGATCGCCCCGGCGCCGAGGACGTCGGCGACCTTCTCCGCGGTGGCGTGGGTGTCCTGGAATCCGCCCGGGCCGGTGCAGGCGTTGGCGCAGCCGGAGTTCAGCACGATCGCGCGCAGCTTGCGCTCCTGCAGCACCTGCTGAGACCACAGCACCGGCGCGGCCTTGACCTTGTTGGTCGTGAACACGCCGGCCGCGGACTGCTGCGGTCCGTCGTTGACCACGAGTGCGAGGTCGCGCGCGCCCGCTGCCTTGATGCCTGCGGCGACGCCGGCCGCCCGGAAACCGGCGGGACCGGTCACGCTCATGTCTTCTCCTCGGTTCGGGTGGCGGGGCTCACGGCGCGATGCCTGCGGTGGGCAGTCCGGTGGTCTCGGGCAGTCCGAGGGCGAGGTTCATGCACTGCACGGCGCCGCCCGCGGTGCCCTTGGTGAGGTTGTCCTCGGCGCCGACCACGACGAGACGACCGGCGTCGGGATCGACGGTGACCTGCAGGTGGACGGTGTTGGCGCCGAGCGTCGACGAGGTCTGCGGCCACGCGCCCTCGGGCAGGACGTGCACGAACGGTTCGTCGCCGTAGGCGTCGAGGTAGACCTCGCGCGCGGCGGCGATGTCGACACCGCCGCGCAGCGGCGCGGAGCAGGTCGCGAGGATCCCCCTCGCCATCGGGGCCAGCACCGGGGTGAAGGAGACCTTGACCGGCTCCCCCGCCGCAGCGCTGAGGTTCTGGATCATCTCCGGGGTGTGCCGGTGGGCGCCGCCGACGCCGTAGACGCTCGCCGAGCCCATGACCTCGGCGGACAGCAGATGCGGCTTGAGCGCGCGGCCCGCGCCGGAGGTTCCGGTGATCGCGGTGATGACGGCTTCGGGTTCGACGATCCCCGCCGCCAGGGCGGGTACGACGGCCAGCGAGGACACGGTCGGGAAGCACCCGGCCACGGCGATCCGCTTGCTGCCGCGCAGGCGCTCGCGCGCTCCGGGCAGCTCCGGCACGCCGTAGGGCCAGGTGCCGGGGTGGTCGCCGCCGTACCAGCGGGTCCAGTCCTCGGCGTCGTTGAGCCGGTGGTCGGCGCCGCAGTCGACGACCACGACGTCCTCACCGAGCTCAGCGGCGATCGCGGCGGAGTGGCCGTGCGGCAGGGCGAGGAAGACCACGTCGTGGCCGCGCAGCCGCTCGGCGGAGGTCTCAGTGAGTTCGCGGTCGGCCAGCGGCAGCAGGTTGGGGTGGTGCTGACCGAGCGCGCTGCCCGCGTTGCCCCCCGCCGTCAGCGCTCCGATCTCGACCTCGGGATGGGCCAGGAGCAGGCGGAGCAGCTCCCCACCCGCGTATCCGCTGGCACCCGCTACTGCAACCTTCACCGTCATGCGGATGATTATGCACTTCCATGCAAAATCAATCAAACGGCTTCCCGGGCGCGCGCTCAGTCTCCCACGCCGCTCCCCCGCCCCACCTGCGATGGTGCGACGAAAGTCGTGAAGCGCGGATCGAAAGTCGTGAGCCGCGCCGCTAGGAGCTCCGAGACCCCGATCCGGCCATACGATTCGGCCCATGACCGACTTCCGGGCGGAGTGGCCGACAAAGACCCCGAGGTGGTTGCCGTGGACGGCGACCGGGCTGGCGCTGCTGGGCACCGCGCTGGCCTTCGTGGTCCTCGACACCCCGATGCCCGTGCTGGTGCCCGCGGCCCTGCTCGGCCTCGCCGCGCAGCTGATCGCGACGGTTCTGCTCACCCGCATGACCGCGCACCCGCACCTGGGGCTGCTGCTGGTGGTCGTGGTCACCGCGATGCTGCAGCTGACCGATTCCCCCTGGCAGGACCTCACGGCGTCGCAGGCGGTCCTGTGGATCCCGTTCGTGCTGTCGTGGGCGCCGGTGCAGGTGCTGGAGATCGCCCGCACCCCGCGTCAGATCCACGTCAGCGCGGCGATCCTGCTCAGCTACTGGGCGACGGTCAGCGGGGTCGCCGCGCTGTCGGGACAGCCGGTCATCGGGACGCTCATCAACGCCGCCGCCCCGACGCTGGGCGGCGTCACGGTGCTGTTCGCCCGGCGGCTCGCCCAAGCCCGCCGGGACCGGGTCGCGGCCGTGGAGCGGGAGCGCGCCGCCGAGATGCGCGAGGCCCGCGAGCAGGAGCGGCAACTGCTCGCCGCCGAGGTCCACGACACGCTCGGGCACGTCCTCACCCTGCTCGTCCTGCACGCCAACGCGCTGGGCGTCACGACCACCGACCCGGAGGTCAAGCGCGCGGCCGAGCAGATGAGCGGGCTGGGCAGCAACGGACTGATCGAACTCCGGCAGCTGCTGGAACTGCTCGGCAGCTCCGATCACGCACCGCCGCCGACGGTCGACGAGCTCGTCGACCAGGCCGCCGCAGCCGGCCAGACCGTCCGGCTGGACAGCGACGGGGGCGCGCTGCCGCCCACCGCGGAGCGCACGGTCCGGCAGGTCGTGCGCGAAGGGCTGACCAACGCCCGCAAGCACTCCCCCGACGCCGAGGTGCTGGTGCGGATCTCCTCCGAGAACCCCGTGGAGGTGCTGGTCTCCAACGGGCCCAGCGCGCGAACGCCCTCGACCGGAGGCGGTTTCGGGCTGCAAGGGCTCCAGCGCCGAATCGCGTTGCTGGGCGGGGAATGCACGCACGCGCCCACCGACGACGGCGGCTACGCTCTGCGAACGACCCTGCCCGCAGGCGGCATCCAGGAGGAGCGGACCGGCCAGTGGACCGAGATGAGCGAGCGTTGAGCGAGCCCGTGCGCGTCGTGGTCGTCGACGACGAGCCGATGGTCTGCGAGTTCCTGCGGGTCATCCTCACCACCTCCGGCCAGGTCACCGTCGACGCGGTCGCGCACGACGGCGCGCAGGGCCTGGCGGCCACCCAGCAGCACCGGCCCGATCTGGTGCTGATGGACCTGCGCATGCCGCACGTCGACGGGATCACCGCGACCGCGCGGATCCGAGCGCTGCCCGATCCACCGGTCGTCGTGGCGATGACGACCCTGGACACCGACCAGCACGTGCGCGATGCGCTGGACGCGGGAGCGTCGGGCTTCCTGCTCAAGACGACGCCGCCGAACCAGCTGGTCCCGCTTGTCGTGGCCGCCGCGACCGGGGCTTCAGTGCTGTCCGAGCAGGCGCTCCAGCGGTTGCGGGACCAGCGCCCCGCACAGCCGGAGCGCGTCCCGGACGCGGAGATCCAGGCGCTGCCCGAGCGCGAGCGCCAGGTGCTCGCGCTGGTCGCCGAGGGCCTGTCCAACGCCGACATCGCCGCGCGCCTCTACCTCAGCGAGGGCACGGTCAAGGGCCACGTCTCGCGCCTCATGACCGCTCTCGGCTGCGAGAACCGGACCCAGCTCGCGCTCAGGGCCGTCCGCCCCAGCTGATCCGGCGTCGGGCAGCGCGCTGTCGGAGACCGGTGGCAGCATCTTCGGGGTGAGCGAGGTACCCGGGTTCCGAGCGGAGGCGATGCGGCTGCTCGACGAGCAGGCCGTGACAGCGGACGCGCCCGCGATGCAGCGGTACATGAAGTCGGAGATGCCCTTCATCGGCGTCCGCAAACCGCCGCTCGTCCGGATCGTCGACGAGCTGTGCAGGCGCTTCGCGTTCGCCGAGCCCGACGACCTGATCGACACCACCCGCGCCGTGTGGCGCAACGCCACCTACCGGGAGGAGCGGTACGTCGCGTTGTCGGTGACCGGGCACCGGACGCAGCGCGCCTTCCAGGATCCGGGGATGCTCGCGCTCTACGAGGAGTTCGTGGTCACCGGCGCCTGGTGGGACCTGGTCGACGAAACGGCGAGCAACCGCATCGGCCCGCTGCTGCTGAGCCATCCCGGCCAGGTGCGCCCGATGCTGCTGCGCTGGTCGACCGACGAGGACCGCTGGCGCAGGCGGACGGCGATCATCGCTCAGCTGCGGGCCAAGGACCGCACGGACGTCGAGCTCCTGCGCCGGAGCATCGAGGCCAATCTCACCGATCAGGACTTCTTCCTCCGCAAGGCGATCGGCTGGGCGCTGCGCGAGCACGCGAAGACCGATCCCGGGTGGGTTCGCGAGTTCGCCGAGAACCACGCCCTGTCACCACTTTCCCGGCGCGAAGCGCTGCGCAACATCGACCGCTGACCACCGGACTTCACGGTCGTCGACCACCCGGTCCGGCCGCTGTCGGCGAAATCACCCCATGCGGACGCACTTCGTGCTCCCGCGCTGACGCTCGGTCACTGGCCGGTCGTCCAGGTTTCACAGCGCTTGCACGACGTCACAAGACGTGGACCCCCCTGTGGATTCGGCCGGTCCAGGAGGGCATCATCGGGATCGATGACGATGATCCCGCCGCACCCGAACCTGGGGGCCCGCAACGGCCCGGCGCCGATCACGACGTCGTCCTGGGTCGGGCGGCAGGTGCTGTTACGCCGCGTCGCCGCCGCCGACAGGCGCATCCTGGCCGGATTCGACCAGGACCCGACCCGCGCTCCGTACGTGCAGACCGACGGCTACCGGCACTGGGCCGCGCACCGCGCGAACCACCCGGATTCGCCCGACGACTTCCAGTTGGCCATCGAAACCCGCCGGGACCAGGTCCTCGTCGGGTCGATGTGCACCAGTCAAGCCGACGAACCGGGCGTTTTCAGCTACGGCGTCGGCATCGGCCCGATGCACCGCCGCCACGGCTACGCCGACGACGCGATCATCACGCTGCTCGCCGTCATGTTCTGCCGCCGCAAGTTCCGCAAGTGCCAGGTCGGCATCTACCAGGAGAACGTCGCCTCGCTCGCGCTGCACGCCAAGCTCGGCTTCCGCGAGGAGGGCCGCACCAGCGAACCCGACTCGCTGTCCGACGGGATGCTGCACCTGGTCATCATGGGCCTCACCGCCGCGGACTTCACCGCCCAGCACCTCCCCCGCAGCAACTGAACGCGAAAGAACGGCCCCGCCCGGCGGATTCCCGGGCGGGGCCGTTCTCGTCGGCGTGTCAGGCGCGGAGGGTGGCTCCGAGGCCGTTCGCGGCGGAGGCGACCGCGGCGTCGCGGGCCTCGGTGGCCTCCTCCTGCTTGAGGGTGCGGTCGGGGGCGCGGAAGCGCAGGGCCAGTGCCAGCGACTTCTTGCCCTCGTCGAGCTGCTCACCCGCGTAGACGTCGAAGAGCCTGACGTCCTCCAGCAGTTCGCCGCCGCCGGTCCGGACCGCTTCGACGACGTCGGAGGCGGAGACCGACTCGTCGACGACGAGCGCGACGTCCATCAGCACCGGCGGGTAGGCCGAGATGTCCGGGGCCGTGCGGCGCTCGACCAGCGGCAGCGCGTCGAGGTTGAGCTCCATGGCGCTGGTCCGCTTCGGCAGGCCCAGCGACTCCACGACCTTCGGGTGCAGCTCACCGGCGTGGCCGACCACCACGTCGCCGACCAGCAGCTCGGCGCAGCGGCCGGGGTGCCACGGGGCGTGCTCGGTGTTGCGGACCGCGAGCTCGACACCGGCGGCCGAGGCCACCACGCGAGCCGCCTCGACCGCGTCCGCCCAACCGGCGGCACGGCCCTTGCCCCACCAGCCGGCCTGCTCGCGCTGCCCGGCCAGCACCGTCGCGACCTGCGTGGGCTGCGCGGGAAGCGCCGCCAGCAGCGCGCTGATCTGCTCATCGGTCGGGCGCGAGTCGACGCCGACCTCCGGCACCGCCGGCTGGTCCGCGGCGGGCTGGCTGACCTGGCCGATGTGGAACAGCGCGACGTCGCGGTGACCGCGGGAGACGTTGCGCTGCAAGGTGTCCAGCAGGCCCGTCAGCAACGTCGTGGTCAGCTGCGACTTGTCGCTCTCCAGCGCGTTGAGCACGGACATCGTGCGCCGGCGCTCGTCGTCGGCGGCGAGCCCGAAGGCGTCCAGCGTCTCCTCGCCGGTGAACGGAAAGGGCAGCACCTCGACGTAACCGACGCCGGCCAGGGCGCGCGACACCGCGCGCTTGCGGCGCTGCGCCGCCGTCAGGCCGCGCCCGGGTGGCGCGGCGGGCAGCTCCGACGGGATCGTGTGATACCCCTCCAGCCGCAGCACCTCCTCCACCAGGGCGAACGGCTGCGTCAGGTCCGGGCGCCAGGACGGCGGCGTCGCGGTGATCAGCCCCACGCCGTCGTCGGAGGTGCTCAGGTCGATCTTGCAGCCGATCTGGGTCAGGCGTCGCGCCGTGACACCGCGCTCGTAGAGGACACCGGCGACCTTGTCCGGCAGCGCCAGCGGCATCGTCACCGCCGCCGGGGTCGTCGGCTCGCCCACGTCGGTGCGGCCCGGCGCGATCGTGCCGTCGCCGTAGCGGACCAGCAGCTGCGCGGCCAACTCGGCGGCGACCGGCGCCACGGCCGGGTCGACCGTGCGCTCGAAGCGCTTGCCCGCCTCGCTCGGGAGCTTGTGCCTGCGGATCGTGCGGGCGATGTTCGCCGGATCCCAGTTCGCGGCCTCGATCAGCACGTCGTGCGTGCCGTCGCCGATCTCGGTGCTCTCGCCGCCCATGACACCGGCCAGCGACACCACGCCGGAGTCGTCGGCGATCACGATGTCGTCGGCGTCGAGCTCGCGGACCTGACCGTCCAGCGTGGTCAGCTTCTCGCCGCTCTCGGCGTGGCGGACCACCAGGTCACCGGCCACCTTCGTCGCGTCGAAGGCGTGCAGCGGCTGGCCGAGCTCCAGCATCACGTAGTTGGTGACGTCCACCGACAGCGAGATCGAGCGGATGCCCGCCAGGCCCAGGCGTCGACGGATCCACCACGGGCTCGGCGCCGTCGGGTCCACGCCGGTGACCCGGCGCAGCACGAACCGCGAGCACGCCTGCGCATCGCGCAGCTCCACGCCGCGCGAGGGCTTGTCGTCCTCGGGCACCGGGCGCGTGCCCGGGTCGCCGAACGGCACGTCGAGCGCGTTGGACAGCTCGCGGGCGAGACCGCGCACCGAGAAGCAGTAGCCGCGGTCGGGCGTGATGGCCAGCTCGATGATCGAGTCGTCGAGGCCGACGAGCTCCACCGCGTCGTCACCGGGGTCGGCCGAACCGGGCGGCAGCACCAGGATGCCGTCGTGGTCCTCGCCGAGACCCAGCTCCTTGGCCGAGCAGATCATGCCCTCGCTGAGCTTCCCGTAGGTCTTGCGCGAGCTGATCTCGAAGTCACCGGGCAGCACCGTGCCGGGAAGCGCGACGACGACCAGGTCGCCCTCGGAGAAGTTGCGGGCACCGCAGATGATGTTCTGCAGCTTCTGCTCGCCCTCTTCGGAGGCGCCGATCTCGACCTTGCAGTACCGGATCGGCTTCTTGAACTCGGTGAGTTCTTCGATCTCGGCGACGCGACCGGCCACGAGCGGGCCGCGCACCTGCGTCAGGTGCTCGACCTCCTCGACCTCCAACCCGATCCGGATGAACGCCTCTGCCAGCGTCTCCGCAGTCGTCTCCTCGGGCAGCTCGAGGTGCTCGGCCAGCCAGGAAACCGGAATCCGCACTTGGTCAGGCCCTTCTCTCGTTCAGGTGGTTGATGTCGGGGACGGTCGCAGGTCGACCGCGGCGCACTGTCTAGATGCCGAACGGCCGGGTGAAGCGGACATCGCCTTCGACCATGTCGCGCATGTCCGGGATGCCGTTGCGGAACATCAGGGTCCGCTCGATCCCCATGCCGAAGGCGAAACCCGTGTAGACCTCGGGGTCGACACCGCTGGCGCGCAGCACGTTGGGGTTGACCATGCCGCAGCCACCCCACTCGACCCAGCCGGCGCCGCCCTTCTTCTCCGGGAACCAGATGTCCATCTCGGCCGACGGCTCGGTGAAGGGGAAGTACGACGGCCGCAACCGGGTCGTGGACTCCGGGCCGAACATGGAGCGCGCGAAGGCGTCCAGGGTGCCCTTCAGGTGGGCCATGGTCAGGCCCTTGTCCACCGCCAGGCCCTCGACCTGGTGGAACACCGGGGTGTGGGTGGCGTCGAGTTCGTCGGTGCGGAACGTGCGCCCGGGGCAGACCACGTACACCGGCAGGTCGCGGTTGAGCAGCGCCCGGACCTGCGACGGCGAGGTGTGCGTGCGCAGCACCAGGCCGGAGTCCTCGGGAGCCACGTAGAAGGTGTCCTGCATGGTCCGCGCCGGGTGGTCCTTGCCGAAGTTCAACGCGTCGAAGTTGAACCACTCGGCCTCCAGCTCGGGGCCTTCGGCGACCTCCCAGCCCATGGCCACGAAGGTGTCCTCGATCTGCTCGGCGAGCTGCGTGATCGGGTGCCGGGCACCGGTGGGAACGCGGTCCCAGGGCAGCGTGACGTCGACGGATTCCTCGCGCAGCACGCGCTCGTCCCGCTCGGCCTGCAACGCGGCGAGGCGCTCGTCGAACGCGCCCTGGATGCCCTCGCGGGCCTGGTTGACGCGCTTGCCCGCTTCGGAGCGGGCCTTGGGCGGCAGCGCCCCGATCTCGCGGCGAGCGGTCAGCAGCGGCGAGCGATCACCGAGGTGGGCAGGCTTGACCGACGCCAGCTCGTCCAGATCGCCTGCGGCGGCGAAGGCCTTCTTGGCCTCCTCGACCGCGGCGTCCAGCGTCTCCGGCGACAGCGCGGCGACCTCTTTCGGGTCGTACGAGTCGTTGGCTCCAGACATCGTTAGTGCGTGACTCCCGTTGATCCCACAGGCATCATCGCCCAGCTCCCTGTTCCGCCAGGTGGCCGGGCTCGCGAACCTGCTGAGGTTGCATACGACTCTTCGGTGCGAAGCCGCAAGCTGACGTGGGCAATTCTATGCGACGGCGTCCACGGCGTTTCGCGGTGATCCGTCCCGCCCGAGCTCAGCGGTGCTGCGCACGCGCCGAAGCGTAGAGGCACACGGCGGCGGCCGTGGCCAGGTTGAGGCTCTCCGCCTGACCGTAGAGCGGCACTCGCAGCGTCGTGTCCAGCTGCGCCTTGACCTCGTCGGACAGGCCGTGCGCCTCGCTGCCGAACACCCACGCGGTCGGCTCGGCGAGCTCGCCGGCCCGGTCCGCGGTGTCGAGGTCGCCGGTGGCGTAGCCGTCGGCACCGACCAGACGCAGCCCGGCGTCCCGGCAGGCGGTGAGCACCGCGCTGACGTCGCGGCCCCGGGCCACCGGCAGGTGGAACAGGCTGCCCGTCGAGGCTCTGACGGCCTTGCCGTTGTAGGCGTCGACGGCGTCGCCGGCGAACAGCACGGCACCGGCTCCGGCCGCGTCCGACACGCGCACCACCGTTCCGGCGTTGCCCGGGTCGGCGATGTCCACGAGCACCGCGACCAGCTTCGGCCGCTGCGCCAGCGCGGTCACCGGTTCGGTGCGCGGCAGGTCGCAGACCGCGACCACGCCCTGCGGGGTGACCGTCTCCGACAGCGATGCCGCCGCCTTGTCGGTCACCTCGTGCACCGGCACTCCGGCCAGGACCGCCCGTTCGGCGAGCTCGGCGTGCCGCGGCTGCTCGGTGACGAACAGGTCGCGCACCCGCAGCCGGTCGTCGGCGTGCGCCGTCAGCGCCTCGCCCACGGCCTGCGAGCCCTCGGCGAGGAACGCGCCCGCCTTCTCCCGGCCTGCGCGGCGGGTGAGCTTACGAGCGACCGCGACCCGGGACGATCGCTCGGTGAGCGCGGTCCCGGGTCGCGGATCGGAAGTGCTTTCGGCGATCAGGCCGCACTCTCCGGCAGGTTCTTGCGCGCCACGTCGACCAGCGCCTCGAAGGCCTGCGGGTCGTTGACGGCGAGCTCCGCCAGGATCTTGCGGTCGACCTCGACCTCGGCGGCCTTCAGGCCCTGCACGAACTTGTTGTAGCTGAGGCCGTGCTGCCGGGTCGCCGCGTTGATGCGGGTGATCCACAGCTTCCGGAACTCGCCCTTGCGGGCGCGGCGGTCCCGGTAGGAGTAGGTCATCGAGTGGAGCATCTGCTCCTTGGCCTTGCGGTACAGCCGAGAGCGCTGACCGCGGTAACCACGGGCCGACTCGAGAACTGTGCGGCGCTTCTTCTGGGCGTTGACCGCCCGCTTGACGCGTGCCACGGGGTCCGTCCTGTTATCTCATCGGGGGCGGCGGATTGACCGCCCAATGCGGGTGGCTGGAGGGTTCGTGATGCCGGACGACTGCTCCCCTGCGGGGTGCAGCGGGGACTTCGGCGTCAGCGACCCAGCAGCTTGTTGATGCGCTTGACGTCGGCCTTGGCGACCGCTTCCGTGCCTTCGAGGCGACGGGTGACACGGCTGGACTTCTTCTCCAGGATGTGCCGGCGACCGGCCTGCTCGCGCCGCAGCTTGCCCGAACCAGTCACCTTGAAGCGCTTCGAGGTGCCCTTGTGGGTCTTGTTCTTCGGCATCTTCCGTCCTCGTTTCGTACGGGAGCCGGGAGGGGGCGCACGGCGTCCCGACCCGGCCTCACATGACGAGCCCTGGCGGCTGCGTGGTTACGCGTTGGCCTTGGGCTTGGTCTTGTTGGTCTTGTGCGGCGCTAGAACCATGATCATATTCCGACCGTCCTGCTTCGGGTTCGCCTCGATGAACCCGAGCTCGGCGACGTCGTCGGCGAGTCGCTGCAACAGGCGGAAGCCCAGCTCTGGCCGCGACTGCTCACGACCGCGGAACATGATCGTCACCTTGACCTTGTGACCCTGACCGAGGAAGCGGGACACGTGGCCCTTCTTCGTCTCGTAGTCGTGCGGGTCGATCTTCGGCCGGAGCTTCTGCTCCTTGATGACGGTCTGCTGCTGGTTGCGACGCGATTCGCGAGCCTTCTGCGCGCTCTCGTACTTGAACTTGCCGTAGTCCATGAGCTTGCAGACCGGCGGGCGCGCCTGCGGGGCGACCTCGACAAGGTCCAGATCCGCTTCCTGGGCCAGGCGCAGGGCGTCCTCGATGCGGACGATCCCGACCTGCTCACCGTTGGGTCCGACCAGGCGGACTTCCGGAACCCGGATGCGGTCATTGATGCGCGTCTCGGAGCTGATGGGGCCTCCTCGGTTCGATGGCTGTGTGTACTGCACACCACGGCGTGTAGAGCTCACCCCGGAATGCAAAGGTCCCGTCGGCTTCCGCATTGCGCGGACACCGCGGGACCCTGACTCCAAACCGATCGAACCGGTATCAGCCGATACCGTTCGCACCACCGACGCCGCACAGCGACATCGACAGGACCGGAACCCGGCGGCCTCGACGGCTGCTCGGGTGGGAGCGGGGCTCCACTTTGCCGCCCCCGCCGCAGCGGGGGCTGGTCGTGCGTGTCAGGGTAGCAGGCGTGACCGAACCGCAGCCAACCACTCCCCCGAACGCCACGACCGGTGCCGGTGAACCGGCACACGACGCGGATGTCGACCTCAACGTACGCGACCTCTCCGATGTTCCCAGCGTCGAGGTGATCAGCCGCGCTGCGGTGATGCTCATGTCCGCGGCGGCGGAGAAGCTCGGGCTCGCCGACGAGGACCCCGACTCCGCCCCGGTGCGCGACCTCGACGAGGCCCGCCGCCTGATCACCGGCCTGGCCGGTCTGATCACCGCGTCGGTGGAGTACCTCGGACCGCACGCCGGTCCGCTGCGCGAGGGCCTGCAGTCCCTGCAGCGCGCCTTCCGCGAGTCCTCCACCCACCCGGACGCCCCGGGTCAGGGGCCGGGCGAGAAGTACACCGGCCCCGTCTACTGACGGTTCCCCAGCTCCCGGGAGATCTCCGCCGCCGTGCTGCGGAGATCTCCCAACCAGCCGAGCAGGTCCTCCCACGGGAGCAGGACCTTCGGCACCGAGAGAGACATCGCGGCGACCGCCTCCCCCCGGTGGTTGCGGACCGGAGCCGCGATGCAGTGCGTGAACTCCTCGTGCTCGCTGCGGTCGGTGGAGTAGCCCTGCGCGCGCACGCGTTCGAGCTCCGCCAGGTAGCGCGCGGACGAGTCGATCGTGCTCGGCGTGAGCTTCGGGTAGGTGATCCGCTGCGCGAGGCGTTCCCGCCGCTGCTGCGGCATGTCGGCGACCAGGACCTTGCCGACGGCCGTGCAGTGCAGCGGCGCGCGGCGACCGATGCGCGAGTACATCCGGACCGGGTGCACGCTGTCGACCTTGTCGACGTAGACGACCTGGTCGTCGTCGAGGGTCGCCAGGTGAACGGTGTGCCCGCTGCGCTCCCCCAGCGCCGTCAGGAACGGCCGGGCGACGTCGCGCGCGTCGAGATCGTCGAGCGCCTGGTGCGCCAGTGCGAACACCGCGCTCCCCAAGCGGTACCGGTGCACGTCCTCGCGGCGGACGAAGCGGCCGGTCTCCAGCGTGCGCAGCAGGCGCATCGCCGTCGTCTTGTGGACGCCGAGCCGCTGAGCGAGGCCGTCGAGGGTCTGCGGCCCTTCCGCCAGCGCGGTGAGCGCGGCCAGTCCGCGTTCCAGGCTCTGACTCACCGGCGTCTCCGTTCCTCGTTGACTCGACGAAGCGGGCAATGCTACACACCGGAGTCGTTCGTTGCGCAACATTCGTTGCAACATGTGCAATAGGAGGCTGTCCGTGCCCGGAGCAGGGATCAACACCGAGGCGGTCCGCGCGCTGCGCGACGAGACCATCGACTGGCGGTTCAAGGGGATGCCGGCGAGCGCGTCCGGCAAGACCGTCGGCGAGTTCCTGACCGGTCGGCCGACGCTGCGGGAGGCCGGGTTCACCGGCCCGCTGCTGACCCTCGACGACGCGGCGATGGAGCACAACCTGCGCACCATGGCCGCCTGGTGCGACGAGCACGGGCTGAAGATCGCGCCCCACGGCAAGACGACGATGGCTCCGCGCCTCTTCGAGCGGCAGCTGGAGCACGGCGCGTGGGGCATCACGGCCGCCAACATCGGGCAGCTGCGGGTGTACCGGGCCTTCGGCGTGCAGCGGATCCTGTTCGCCAACGAGCTCGTCGACCCGCACGGCCTGGACTGGCTGTCCGGCGAGCTCGACTCCGACCCGGACTTCTCCTTCTGCTGCTACGCGGATTCGCTGCGCGGGGTCGAGCTGATGGCCTCGGCGCTCGCCGCGCGCGGCGGGACCAGGCCGGTGGACGTGCTGGTGGAGTTCGGCGTCCCCGGAGGGCGGACCGGTGCGCGCACGGTGTCCCAAGCCCGCGCGGTCGCCGCGGCGGTGGCCGCGGAGCCCCGGCTCCGCCTGGTCGGGGTGTCCGGCTACGAGGGCGAGGTCGCGCACGACGTCGAGAAGTCCTCGCTGTCGGCGATCGACGACTACCTGAACGAATTCCGGGGCCTGGTGGCGGAATTCGCCGAATCGGGCTACTTCGACGGGCTCGACGAGGTGATCGTCAGCGCGGGCGGCAGCGCCTACTTCGACCAGGTCGCCGAAGCGCTGACCCGGCCGTGGCCCGAGGGCCTCCCGGTGGTGCCGGTGCTGCGCAGCGGCGGTTACCTGCTGCACGACGACGGGTTCTACCGGGTGCGCTCACCGTTCGGCAGGGAGCACCGGCTCGCCGGCGCGGAATCGCCGTTCCGGCCCGCGATGCGGGTCTGGGCCCAGGTGGTGTCGCAGCCGGAGGCGGGTCTGGCGCTGCTGACGATGGGACGCCGGGACGTCTCGTTCGACCAGGGACTGCCGGAGCCTCAGGTCGTCCGACGCGCGAGCGGTGATCTCCTGGAACTCCCGGAAGGCGCCTGCGACCTGTCGGGGCTGGCCGACCAGCACGCGTTCCTCAAGTTCGCCGACACCGAGGTTCGCGTCGGCGACTGGGTCGGCTTCGGCCTCTCGCACCCCTGCACGGTGCTGGACAAGTGGACTCTGATCCCGGTCGTCGACGGCGACGAGGTCACCGACCTGGTGCGCACCTTCTTCTGAGGCGGAGATGCTGTGCCGGTGGGGGAAGCTCACATGAGAACCTCCCCCACCACGGGTCAGTCCAGGACGGCTAGCGCGTCGATCTCGCACAGCAGGCCGGCCGGGAGACCGACGTAGACGGTCGTGCGGGCCGGGAAGGGCTCGCCGACGACTCGGGCGTAGACCTCGTTCATCTCGGCGAACTGAGAGGTGTCGGTGAGGTACACGCGCAGCATCAGCACGTCCTGCAGCGATCCGCCCTCGGCCTCGATGATCGCGATGACGTTGCGCAGGCACTGCTCGGTCTGCTCGGCGACACCGCCCTCGACGACCTTCCCGGTCGCCGGGTCGACCGCGGTCTGACCGGAGACCTGCAGGATGTTGCCCTTGCGCACGCCCTGCGACAGCGGGATGTGCGACGGCGGCTTCGGTGCGGCGTCGGTGCTCACCACGGTCCGGCTCATGTCGGTGTCCTTCCACGGAATTCGGCGTCATGAAGCGAAGATTCGGCGGGAACCGATCTTCATTGCTTTCCCGTGGAATGGTACTTACCATTCGACCACCCGGTGCAGACCAAGTGCCCGGCGTGTGACCGGAGGAACAGATCCACTGTGGACATGGTCTTTCGCGGCGCGCGAGTCGTCGACGGCGACGGCGGGCCTGAATACCTCGCCGACGTCGGCCTCGCGAACGGGCGCATCGCCGAGATCGCCGAGGCCGGGACGCTGAGCGGGCGCCGCCGCGTCGACGCCGACGGGCTGGTGCTGGCCCCCGGATTCGTGGACATGCACGCGCATTCGGACCTGCGGCTGCTGACCGAACCCGACCACACCGCGAAGGTCTCGCAGGGCGTGACTCTGGAGGTCATCGGGCAGGACGGGCTCTCCTACGCCCCGGTCGACGACGCCACCCTGACCACCCTGCGCGCGCAGCTGGCCGGCTGGAACGACGACCCGCCCGGTTTCGACTGGAACTGGCGCAGCGTCGCCGAATACCTCGACCGGCTCGACACCGGCATCGCCACCAACGCCGCCTACCTCGTGCCGCAGGGCACGCTGCGTCTGCTGTGCGCGGGCTACGAGGACCGGCCGGTCACCGGCGACGAGCTCGACCGGATGCGCGAGGTGCTCGCCGAATCGCTCGCCCAGGGCGCTTTCGGCATGTCCTCCGGACTCACCTACACGCCCGGGATGTACGCCGACACGGCGGAACTGGCCGCGCTGTGCGAGGTCGTGGCCTCCCGCGGCGGCTACTACAGCCCGCACCACCGCAGCTACGGCGCCGGTGCGCTCGCGGCCTACGCCGAGATGATCGAGGTCAGCCGCACCTCCGGCTGCCCGTTGCACCTGGCGCACGCGACGATGAACTTCGGCGTCAACGCCGGGCGGGCCGGTGAGCTGCTGGCCATGCTCGACGAGGCGCTGGACCACGGCTGCGACATCACCCTCGACACCTACCCGTACCTGCCGGGCAGCACCTCGCTGCACGCGCTGCTGCCGAGCTGGGCGATGGCGGGCGGTGTCGACGCGACGCTCGACCGGTTGCGGGATCCCGCGCAGCGGCAGCGGATTCGCCAGGTGCTGGAGGTCGACGGTTCCGACGGGTGCCACGGCGTTCCGGTCGACTGGGACACCATCGAGATCAACGGCGTCCGCGAGCCCGGCAACGCCCACCTCGTCGGCCGCAGCGTCGCCTCCTCGGCGATGGCCGCCGGGGCGCAGCCCACCGAGTTCTACCTGGACGTGCTCATCTCCGAGCAGCTCGCCGCGTCCTGCCTGATGCACGTCGGTCACGAGGACAACGTCCGGGCGATCATGCGCCACCGCACCCACACCGCGGGCAGCGACGGGCTGCTGACCGGTGCGCGCCCGCACCCGCGCGCGTGGGGCACCTTCCCCCGCTACCTCGGCCACTACGTGCGCGAGCTCGGCGTGCTGGGGCTGGAGGAGTGCGTGCGGAACATGACCTCCCGCCCGGCCGACCGGCTCGGGCTCACCGACCGGGGGCGCGTCCGGGAAGGGCAGGTCGCCGACCTCGTCCTGTTCGACCCCGACACCGTCCGCGACACCGCCACCTTCGACGAACCCCGGCAGCAGGCCGTCGGCATACCCCACGTCCTGGTCAACGGCGTTCCGGTGATCGAGGACGGTCACCGGACCGATGCCCTGCCCGGGCGCGCGCTGCGCAAGGGCCGTGCGGAGCTCCGCTAGGAGCTTGTCGATGTCGGGGAAGTTTTCATGAGAACTTCCCCGATCCCAACGAACCTCTCAACAGTCAGCAGGAGGAACCGTTGTTCCTGAACTGGTTGCAGCACGACACGTCCGGCCTGCTCACGTTGTGCGCCGCCGGGATCGCGGTGCTACTGGTGATGATCATCCGCTTCCGGATCGAACCGTTCATCGCACTGCTGGTCACCGGACTGCTCATCGCGCTGGCCGCCGGGCTGCCCGTCGAGGACATCGTCGGCACCGCGCAGAAGAGCAGCGATTCCCTGCTGGAGGGCGGTTTCGCCAGCATCCTGGGCCACATCACGGCCATCATCGGGCTCGGCACCATCCTCGGCTCGATGCTGGAGGCCTCGGGTGGCGCGCAGCTGCTGACCCGCAAGCTGCTGGCGGCCTTCGGCGAGAACCGGGCTCCGCTGGCCATGGGTCTCTCGGGCCTGATCTTCGGCATCCCGGTGTTCTTCGACATCGGGATCTTCGTGCTCGCGCCGCTGGTCTACGTGGTGGCGCGGCAGGGCAAGCGCTCGATCCTGATCTACTGCCTCCCCCTGGTCGCCGGTCTGTCGATGACCCACGCGTTCCTGCCGCCGCACCCCGGCCCTGTGGTGGCCGCGGGGCTTCTCGGCGTCGACCTCGGCTGGATCATCCTGATGGGACTCGCCTGCGGCCTCCCGGCGTTCGCCGTGGCGGGCCTGCTCTACCCGGTGTGGATCGGCAAGCGAATCCACCTGCCCGTTCCCGCCGACATGCTCGCCACCGCCGACGAGCTCGCCGCCAAGCGCGAGGGCCGCGAGGACCCCTCGCTCGGGATCGTCGCGCTCATCATCGGGTTGCCGATGGTGCTGATCCTCGGCGCCACCTTCGGCAGCATCACGCTGCCGAAGGGCAGCGGCCTGCTGTCGGTGCTGACCTTCCTCGGGAACCCGACCGTGGCGCTGACGATCGCCGTGCTGCTGTCGTTCTGGCTGCTGGGCACCCGGCGCGGCATGACGGGCCGGGACCTGTCCGAGCTGACCAGCGGCGCGCTCCGGCCGCTGGGGATGCTGCTGCTGGTCGTCGGCGCGGGCGGGTTCTTCGGCAAGGTGCTCGCCGAGACGGGCGTCGGCGACGCGCTGGCCGGTTCGCTGCAGGGCGTGGGCTTACCGATGATCGTGTCGGCCTACGTGATCAGCAGCGGGCTGCGGATCGCGCAGGGCTCGGCGACCGTGGCGATCGTGACCACGGGCGGGATCGTGGCTCCGCTGGTGGGGTCGGCCGGGCTCTCCCAGGCGCAGCTCGCGCTGATCGCGGTCGCGATCGCCGCCGGCTCGATCATCGCTTCGCACGTCAACGACGGCGGGTTCTGGATCATCTCGCGCTACTTCGGCATCCCGGTCAGCGACATGCTCAAGACCTGGACCGTGCTGGAGACCTTGCTGTCGCTGGTGGCGTTCGGGATGGCCGCCGGGCTCTCGCTCGTCCTCAGCTGAGGACGCCGAGTCCGCCACGCGGAGAGGCGATTTCGCGAAATCGCCACCGCATGTGAACCATATCCGGGTTTAGCGCCATTGGTCGCGGACCGGTTAGGCCATTTTGGTCTAGTCCACCTGTTGGGCGTTGCGGCAGACTTCGCTTCTGCTCTGTCGTCCACCTGGGAGAACGCCGTGGTTGGTAGCTCGTTTTCGCGTCGTGGTTTCTTGAGCGCGCTCGGGGCGCTGGGCGTCGCCGGGGCGACCGCAGGCTGCGCCACCGCCGCCGGGCGGCAGACCGCCGCCGCAGCGCACCAGGTGCACCAGGCGCACGATGGCCTGATGACCTTCATCGGCAGTTACACCAGCTCGCAGCCCGCCGGCCGGGGCGTGGACATCGCGATGCGGGACATGAACGGTCTCCTCGCCCCCTCCGGCACCCTGGACGGGGTCGCCGACGCGTCGTTCTTCGCCTGGTCGCCGGACCACAAGTTCCTGTACGCGACCAACGAGCAGGAACAGGGCACGATCACCGCGATCGACGTGAGCACCCACGAACCGCGGGTGATCAACACCGCCCCGAGCGGCGGGAACTCGCCGACCCACCTGTCGGTGCACCCGAGCGGCGAGTTCCTGTTCACCGCGAACTACGGGGACGGGACCGTGGCCGTGCACCGCCGCAACCCCGACGGGAGCATCGGCGAGAACACCGCCCTGGTGAAGCACCCCGGCGCGGAGCCGCACGCGCACCAGGTCGTCGTGGACCCCAGCGGGAAGTGGGTCGTGGCCGTCGATCTCGGAGCCGACTCCGTGTTCGTCCACGCCTTCGACGCCGGGAAGCTCACCCAGCACCAGCAGCTCACGCTCCCGGCCGGGACCGGGCCGCGCCACCTCGTGTTCAAGGGCACCACCGCCTACCTGCTGGCCGAGCTGAACTCCACGATCACCGTGCTCGCGTGGGACCCGAAGACCGGCAACCTCACCGCCGGGCAGGTCATCAGCAGCCGGGCACCGGATGCCGGCGGGGACAACGCTCCAGCCGAGATCGCGATCTCCCGCGACGGCCAGTTCGTCTACGCCTCCAACCGGGGTGACGACACCATCGCCACGTTCGCCGTGGACAACGGCTCGCTGGTGTTCCAGGCCGCCACGCCCACCGGCGGGAACTGGCCGCGGCACTTCGCGCTGGACCCCGAGGAGACCTCGCTGTTCGTGGCCAACCAGCGCGCGGGCACCGTCACCCGCCTGGCACGCGACACCAACACGGGCGCGCTGACCCCGACCCCGGACAGCTACGCGTGCCCCTCGGTCGCGGTCATCACCTTCCACGGCTGAACCCGCTCCCCGCACTCATCCCGGTCGAGCGGACACCTCGTGGTGATCCGCTCCCCCGGGGCATTAAGTCCACAATGTACTTATCGACGTTTCGCCAGCGATATCAGGCACTTCCACACATCGGATCATCGAGTCCAAGCGCCACCAGGAGCGTTCGCCGGGAGGTGAACCTCCTCCCACCGCCGGGAGCGGCGATCCGAGCAGCACACCGGAGACCAGCCATGCGCGCAGGAAAAGCCGTCTTAGTCGCCGCCGTCGCCGCGCTGCTCACCGCCTGCGGACCACCCCAGGTCCAGCAGGCGGGACCCGCGGTCGACGAGCGCACCGGAACGCTGCGCGTCTGGCTGTTCGACGAGGCCAACCGAGCGCCCAAGCAGGCCACCGTGGACGAGGCGGTCGCGCGGTTCGAGCGCGAGCACCCCGGCGTGGAGGTCGACGTCCAGTACATCGCGGTGGAGACGCGGTCCGAGCGCTTCACCGGCGCGTTCAACGATCCCGCCAGCGCACCCGACGTCGCTGAAGTCGGCAACACCGACCTCGCGGGCTACGTCGCGGCGGGCGGGCTCAGCGACCTCACCGAGAAGCTGCCGCAGTGGCCCGAATCCGCCGACCTCTCCCCGTCCGCACTGGACACCGCGCGGGTGGAGGGCAAGGTCTTCGGCGTTCCGTGGTACACCGGGGTGCGGGCGCTGTACTACCGCACCGACGTCTTCGACGAGCTCGGCCTCCAGCCGCCGCGCACCACCGGCGAGCTGCTGGAAACCGCGCAGCGCATCCGCGCCGGACGCCCCGACCTCTACGGCATCGCCACCGGCGGCAAGTACCACTACGCGCTGATGCCGTTCATCTGGGCGGCGGGCGGAGACGTGGCGCGCCAGGAGGGTTCGCGCTGGGTGTCCACGATCGACAGTCCCGAGGCGCGCCGCGGGATCGAGACCTACGCGAAGTTCATCACCAGCGGAGCGTGCCCTCCCGAGCAGTGCGCCGACATGACCGGCAGCCAGAGCGTTCAGGCCTTCGCCTCCGGCAAGGCGGCGATGACCATCGGCGGCGACTTCAACCGCAAGGCCGTCGAGGCGGGCGTGCCGGGCGAGTACGGGGTCGTGCCGCTGCCCGGTGACCGCGCGGGCTCGGTGGCGCCCGCCTTCGCGGGCGGGAACCTGCTGTCGGTGCTGGGCTCCTCGCAGCGCGCGACGCTGGCGCGCGAGTTCGTCCAGCTGCTGGCGGGCAAGGAGTACCAGCGCAAGATGTACGGCGCGATGGGCAACCTGCCCACGTTCATCGACGTCCAGGGCGAGGTCGCCGAGCACGACCCGGCGGCCGCGCCGTTCGTGATGACGCTGCGCGGCGGCACCCACTTCGTGCCCGCCACCGAGGCGTGGTCGAAGATCGACGCGCAAGGCCTGCTGCCGACCATGGTGCAGCAGATCGTCAACGGCACCCCGGTCGCCGAGGCGACGAAGCAGGCCGCGGCGCAGATGAACGCGGCCTTCGAAGGCCGATGATGGCGCTGCTCTACCTGGCACCGGCGGCGCTGCTGCTCGTCGGCATGATGGGCTACCCGCTGTACCAGCTGGTGCAGATCTCGCTCTACGAGTACGGCCAGTCGCAGGCCTCCGGCGGTGCGCCGCTGGAGTTCCTGGGCGCGGGCAACTACCTCGCGCTGTTCGGCGACGCCGAGTTCTGGACGATCCTGCTGCAGACCTGCGCGTTCGCAGCGCTCTGCGTGCTGGGCAGCCTCGCCGTCGGCATCGGGCTGGCGGTGCTGGCCACCAAGGTGGCGCCGCTGCCCCGGATGCTGCTGTTCCTGGCCGCCATCGGCGCATGGGCCACGCCGGCCGTGGCCGGGTCGACGGTGTGGCTGTTCCTGTTCGACCAGGACTTCGGGTTGATCAACGAGGCGCTGACGGGCGTCGGCATCAGCGGCGCCGAAGGCATGTCCTGGACCTACGACAAGTACCTCGCCTTCGGCCTGGTGGCCGCCGAGGTCATCTGGTGCTCGTTCCCGTTCGTCCTGGTCACCACCTACGCGGGCCTCGTCGGGATCCCGGGTGAGGTGGTGGAGGCCGCGGCGCTGGACGGCGCTTCGGCGTGGCGGACCGCGCGCAGCGTCCTGCTGCCGATGCTGCGCCCGGTGCTGGTCATCGCGACCATCCAGTCGATCATCTGGGACTTCAAGGTCTTCACGCAGATCTACGTGATGACCAACGGCGGCGGGGTGACCGGGCAGAACATGGTGCTCAACGTCTATGCCTACCAGGAGGCCTTCGCGGCCTCGAACTACGGCCTGGGCTCGGCGATCGGCGTGGTGATGACCGTGCTCCTGCTGCTGATCACGCTGCTCTACCTGCGCGCGCAGCGCGGGAACGAGGTCCTGTCATGAAGCGTTCCCGGATGATGGCCAACACCGCGGCGATCGTGATCGCGGTCCTGGTGGCGTTCCCGCTCTACTGGATGGTGCTGTCGGCCTTCAAACCGGAGGCCGAGCTGCAATCCACCGACCCCCGGCCCTGGACCACCGCGCCGACGCTCGACGGGTTCCGGCGGGTGTTCACAGTGGACGGTCTGGGCGGGTACTTCCTCAACAGCCTGCTCGTCGCGGGCGCCGTGGTGCTGCTGTCCCTGCTGATGTCGTTCCTGGCCGCGGTGGCGCTGACCCGGTTCCGGATCAGGGGCCGCGCGGTGCTGCTGCTGATGCTGCTGGTGGCGCAGATGGTTCCGGTGGAGGCGCTGACGATCCCGCTGTTCTTCCTGATGCGCCAGGTCGGTTCGGCGGTCCCGGCCTTCGGGCTGAACCACCTCGGCTCCCTGGTGCTGGTGCACCTCGCGTTCAGCCTGCCGCTGGCGATCTGGATGCTGCGCGGGTTCGTCGCCGCCGTTCCGGTGGAGCTGGAGGAAGCCGCCACCCTCGACGGCGCCAGCCGCACCCGCTTCGTCTGGCAGGTGCTCTTCCCACTGGTGGCACCGGGACTCGTCGCCACCAGCGTGCTGTCGTTCATCCACGCCTGGAACGACTTCCTGTTCGCCAAGACCTTCATCATCTCGGCGACCGAGAACCAGACCCTGCCGATGGCGATCCTGGTGTTCTTCAGCCCGCAGGGCAACGATTGGGGCGCGATCATGGCCGGTTCCACGCTGATGACCATCCCGGTCCTGATCTTCTTCGTGCTCGTCCAGCGCAACCTCGTGTCCGGACTCGCCGGCGCGGTGAAGGGATGAGCTTCCACTCGCTGCTGCCGCGTCCCCACCGGGTCACCTACGGCTCCGGCCAGCTGCCGCTGGACGTCCGCACCAGCGTCGGCGGCGAGCCGGGCGTGGCACGGTGGTTCCGCAAGCACGTCGGCGCCGCGACCGGGCTTCCGCTGCCGCTGGCGGCCAAGCCGACCATCGAGTTCCGCATCGACCCCGGCGTCCGCGGCCACCGCCTGGAGATCACCCCCGATCAGGCGCTGGTGACCGCGCAGCACTCCGCCGCCGCACACCACGCCGCGCAGACGTTGCGCCAGCTGCTGCCACCGGACGCCTTCCGCCGCGCACCCGTCAACCCCGACCCGATCTCGTTGCCGTGCGGGGTGATCGAGGACCACCCGCGGTTCGGGTGGCGCGGGTGCCACCTCGACGTCGCCCGCCACTTCGTGGCCAAGCGGGAGGTCCTGCGGTTCATCGAGCTGCTGGCGATGCACAAGCTCAACGTGCTGCACCTGCACCTCACCGACGACCAGGGCTGGCGCATCGAGGTCCCGCACAGCCCGGAGCTGACCCGCATCGGTTCGTGGCGCTCGCGCTCCATGCTCGGTCGCGGCGAAGTCCCGGAGTTCGACCACCAGCCGCACGGCGGCTACTACACCACCGAAGACCTGCTCGAAATCGTCGCCTACGCCGCCGAGCACCACATCACCGTGGTGCCCGAGATCGACGTGCCCGGCCACAGCCAGGCCGCCATCGCCGCCTACCCCGACCTGGGCACCGGGGGTCCCGTGGAGGTGTGGGACTCGTGGGGCGTCAGCGAGCGGATCCTGGCGCCCCGAAGGGCCACGGTCGACTTCTTCCGCGACGTGCTGGACCACGTGATGTCGGTGTTCCCGTCACCGGTGATCTGCCTCGGCGGCGACGAGGTCCCCGGCGCCACCCCGGCGCACGGCGCGCTGCTGCGACGGCTGATCGAGCACGTGCACAACCAGGGCAGACGCACCTCGGCGTGGGACGACGCGATGCACCTCGTCTCCCTTCCGCAGCAGACCATCGTGCTGACCTGGCAGGACGCGCAGGCCGTGACCCGCGCCGGGGAACAGGGCAACGACGTGGTGCTGTGCCCGGAAACGCACTTCTACCTCGACCACCGGCAGTCCGACGATCCCAGCGAAC
Organism: Saccharopolyspora tripterygii; assembly: GCF_054778355.1. Lineage (NCBI taxonomy): Bacteria > Bacillati > Actinomycetota > Actinomycetes > Pseudonocardiales > Pseudonocardiaceae > Saccharopolyspora > Saccharopolyspora tripterygii. The sequence continues at coordinate 31,606 of NZ_BAAGZP010000027.1, forward strand.
CCATCCCCGTCGGTTACCTCAACACGCTGGAGAACGTCTACGACTACGAGCCGCCGACCGAGGACGTTCTCGGCCTGCAGGCGCAGGTGTGGACCGAGCAGCTCGACTCCCCCGCCCGCATCGACTACTCCGCCTTTCCCCGGCTGTGCGCAGTCGCCGAGATCGCCTGGAGCCGCGAACGGGACCCCGCGGAATTCCGCCACCGGCTGGCGCACCACCACCTGCCGCGCCTGGACGCCTTCGGGGTCGACTACCGGCCGCTCGAAGGCCCGCACCCCTGGCAGCTGCGCCCCGGCATCGAGGGCAGACCCCGCTGAGCGGTTCCCCCAGCGGCACAACGACTCTCGCGCGGGACACCACCTGAGTGCTGTTGAGAAATCCGGCGGAGCCGCATCCTCTTCCACTGCCTGAGCAACCGGCACCGCCGCGGGTTCGACAGCGCCTTCGTGTTCGTGACGAGTGCGTCGGGACTCCGTGTAGTGGGTGGGGAAGTTTTCATGAAAACTTCCCCACCCACCCGACCTGCATGCATGCAGGCAGGAATGCATGCGTCAGGAGCGGCGCACGCACCGCCGGGCAAAGCAACTCCCCGACGGCCCTCAGACCTCCGTCTTGACCGGCTCCTTGGGCTCCCAGCACTCCACGCCGGTGAGCTCCGGGAGCCGGTCCCGGGTGAAGACCGGGTCGAGCCCCTGCTCGCGCTGGGCGTTGTAGTCGCGCAGGAGCTTGAGGGCGACCGCGCTCAGCGGAGCGATCGCGGCGAGGTTGACCAGGGCCATGACGCCCATCGTGGTGTCGGCGAGGTTCCAGATCAGGTCCGAGGAGCCGATCGCGCCCAGGAACACCACGAGCAGCACGCCCCACTTGTAGCCGGTCTGCACCGCCCGGTTTCCGGTCAGGAAGCCCACGTTGGACTCGCCGTAGTAGTAGTTGCCCAGCACCGAGGTGAACGCGACCAGCAGGATGATCAGCGTCATCAGGTGCAGCGACCAGTCACCGAGGTTGGCCTGCAGCGCCGTCTGGGTCATCGAGGCACCGCGGTCCTCGTCACCGAAGGTCGGGTTGGACAGCAGCACGATGAACGCCGTGGTCGAGCACACCAGCAGGGTGTCCACGTAGACGCCGAGGGTCTGCACCAGGCCCTGCTTGACCGGGTGGCTGACCGAAGCGGTGGCACCGGCGTTCGGGGCCGAACCCAGACCCGCCTCGTTGGAGAACATGCCGCGGCGGACGCCCTGCACGATCGCCGCGCCGATGCCGCCACCCGCGACCGCCTCGAAACCGAAGGCGTGGCTGAAGATCTGCGCGATGACTCCCGGAAGCGCGTCGATGTTGAGCACCACGATGATCAGGCCGAGAAGCATGTAGAGCCCGGCCATGAACGGCACCAGCAGCTCGGCGGTCTGCGCGATCCGCCGCACGCCGCCGAAGATGATCAGAGCGGTCAGCGCGACCAGCGCGAGCCCCAGAACCGGCTGCATCCAGCCGTTCGAGCTCGTGCCGGTGGCCTCGACCGAGGTGAGGATCGCGTCGACGATCGTGTTGGCCTGCACCGCGGTGAACACGAATCCGAAGGTCACCGTGATGACCACGGCGAACAGGACGCCCATCCAGCGCGCCCGCAGGCCGTGCAGCATGTAGTACGCGGGGCCGCCGCGGAAACCGGACTTGTCCCGCACCTTGTAGAGCTGCGCGAGGGTGGACTCCACGAAGCTGGCCGCGCCCACGACCAAGCCCATCGTCCACATCCAGAACACCGCACCGGGACCGCCGAGCGCGATGGCCGTGGCCACGCCCGCGATGTTGCCGGTGCCGATGCGCGCGGCGGCGGAGATCGCGAACGCCTGGAACGACGAGATCGCCTTCCCGCCGTCCTCGGCGATCTCGGCCTTGCCGCCCATCGCGCGGACCATCTCCGGGATCATCCGGATCTGCACGGCTTTCGAGCGCACGGTGAAGTACAGGCTCAGCACCGCGAGCACGGGGATGATGAGGTACAGCCAGAACGTGTCGTTCAGCGCGACGATCGCGTCGTTGAGCTCGTCCACCGGCACTCCCTTTCCGCATGTGGCGCGGGAACTCTCGCGTCAGGCGGCCCGGAAGTGCGGCACCCGATGACGTTCACCGCGGGCAGTCCGAGCGCGGGCCACCCTGTGCCGATGACCCGCGCTTTGGCGGAAAGGGTACAAACGAGCGAAAATCAGGCCCCCGGCGGGGGTCTGACTGGCATTCAGCCCAACAGCTCGGCGAGATAGCGACCGGTGTGGCTGTCCTCGACCTCGGCGACGTCCTCCGGCATCCCCTCGGCCAGCAGCAGACCGCCGCCGTGACCGCCCTCCGGACCCATGTCCAGGATCCAGTCCGCCGTCTTGATGACGTCGAAGTTGTGCTCGATGACGATCACGGTGTTGCCCTTGTCGACCAGGCCGTTGATCACGCCGAGCAGCTTGCGGATGTCCTCGAAGTGCAGGCCCGTGGTCGGCTCGTCGAGGATGTAGACCGTCTTGCCGGTCGAGCGCTTCTGCAGCTCGCTGGCCAGCTTGACGCGCTGCGCCTCACCGCCCGACAGCGTCGGCGCGGGCTGGCCGAGCCGCACGTAGCCCAGACCGACGTCCACCAGCGTCCTGAGGTGGCGGTGGATCGCGTTGATCGGCTCGAAGAACTCCGCGGCCTCCTCGATCGGCATGTCGAGGACCTCGGCGATCGTCTTGCCCTTGTAGTGCACCTCCAGGGTTTCCCGGTTGTACCGGGCGCCCTTGCACACCTCGCACGGGACGTAGACGTCGGGCAGGAAGTTCATCTCGATCTTCAACGTGCCGTCACCGGCGCACGACTCGCACCGGCCGCCCTTGATGTTGAACGAGAACCGGCCCGGCTGGTAGCCGCGCACCTTCGCCTCGGTGGTCGCCGCGAACAGCTTGCGGATGTGGTCGAAGACGCCGGTGTAGGTGGCCGGGTTGGACCGCGGGGTGCGGCCGATCGGCGACTGGTCCACCTGCACCAGCTTGTCGACGTGCTCCAGGCCCTTGACCCGGGTGTGCCGTCCGGGAACCTGCCGCGCGCCGTTGAGCTTGTTGGCCAGCACCGCCGCGAGGATGTCGTTGACCAGCGTCGACTTGCCCGAACCGGAGACGCCGGTGACCGCGGTCAACAGCCCCAGCGGGAACGACACGTCGATCTTGCGCAGGTTGTGCTCGCGCGCCCCCACCACCGTCAGCTGCCGCTTGCGGTCGGGGACCCGGCGCTCGGTGGGAACCGGGATCTCCTTGCGCCGCGCCAAGTAGGCGCCGGTCAGCGACTCCTTGTTCTTCAGCAGCTCCTTGTACGAGCCGCTGTGCACGACCTCGCCACCGTGCTCTCCCGCCCCGGGGCCGATGTCAACCACCCAGTCGGCGCTGCGCACCGTGTCCTCGTCGTGCTCGACGACGATGAGCGTGTTGCCCAGGTCCCGCAGCCGGCTCAGCGTCTCCAGCAGCCGGTGGTTGTCGCGCTGGTGCAGCCCGATCGAGGGCTCGTCGAGGACGTAGAGCACGCCGACCAGGCCGGACCCGATCTGCGTGGCCAGCCGGATGCGCTGGGCCTCACCACCGGAGAGCGTGCCCGCGGCGCGGTCCAGCGACAGGTAGTCCAGCCCGACGTCGAGCAGGAAGCCCAGCCGGGCCTGGATCTCCTTGAGCACGGCACCGGCGATCATCTGCTCGCGCGGCCCCAGGACCAGGGCGTTGAGGAACTCCGCGCACTCCTGGACGCTCAGCGCGCTGACGTCGGCGATGGAGAGCTCGTCGGTCTCGTTCTCCATGGTCACCGCGAGGATCTCGGGCTTGAGGCGGGTGCCGTCGCACGCCGGGCACGGCACGTCGCGCATGTAGCCCTCGTACTTCTCGCGCGCGTAGTCCGACTCGGTCTGCTCCAGCCGCCGCTCCAGGAACGGGATGACGCCCTCGTAGCTGGCGTAGTAGGAGCGGGTGCGGCCGTAGCGGTTGCGGTAGCGCACGTGCACCTGGTCGTCGGTGCCGTGCAGCACCGCCTTCTTGACCTTGGTGGGCAGCTGCCGCCACGGGGTGTCCATCCGGAACCCGATGGCCTCCGACAGCGAGGTCAGCAACCGGGAGAAGTACTCGGCGGTGTGCCCGCCGGCCCACGGCGCGATCGCGCCGTCGCCCAGAGAGAGGTCCTCGTCGGGCACGACCAGCTCCGGGTCGACCTCCTTTCGGATGCCCAGACCCGCGCACTCGGGGCAGGCGCCGTAGGGCGAGTTGAAGGAGAAGGACCGCGGTTCGAGCTCGTCGACGCCCAGCGCGTGCCCGTTCGGGCAGGCCAGGTTCTCGGAGAACTTGCGCTCGCGCGCCGGGTCGGACTCGTCGAGATCGATGAACTCGATCAGCACCAGTCCGTCGGCCAGCCGCAGCGCGGTCTCGACCGAGTCGGTGAGCCGCTGCTTGGCGCTGGACTTGACGGTGAGCCGGTCGATCACGACGGCGATGTCGTGCTTCTCCTGCTTCTTGAGCTTCGGCGGCTCGTCGAGCGGGTGCACCACGCCGTCGACCCGGGCACGGGCGTAGCCGGAGGAGCGCAGCTGCTCGAACAGGTCGACGTACTCGCCCTTGCGGCCGCGCACGACCGGGGCCAGGACCTGGAACTTCGCCCGCTCGGGCATCTCCAGGACCTGGTCGACGATCTGCTGCGGGGTCTGCTTGCTGATCGCCTCGCCGCAGGTCGGGCAGTGCGCCTTGCCCGCGCGGGCGTAGAGCAGCCGCAGGTAGTCGTAGACCTCGGTGATGGTGCCCACCGTGGACCGCGGGTTGCGGCTGGTGGACTTCTGGTCGATCGACACCGCCGGGGACAGGCCCTCGATGAAGTCCACGTCCGGCTTGTCCATCTGACCGAGGAACTGCCGGGCGTAGGCGGACAGCGACTCGACGTAGCGGCGCTGCCCCTCGGCGAAGATGGTGTCGAACGCCAGGCTCGACTTGCCCGAACCGGACAGCCCGGTGAACACGATCAGGCTGTCCCGGGGCAGGTCGATGTCGATCCCGCGCAGGTTGTGCTCACGGGCGCCGCGAACGACGAGGCGGTCAGCCACGGTGATCCCTTCGAGAAGTTCTGGTGTTGCGCGAGCGCGCGCCGTCTTGTCGGGCGGCCGCCTGCTCCAGGCAGCGGTCCGCCGGCGCGGCATCCGGTCGCGACGTTGCGACGTCCATGCTATTCGGGGCCTCCGACAGTCTCGGACCGACGGCTCCAGGTGCCGAGCACCTGCCCCTGCCATCACCCCAACGTGTGAGATGTGGCGCGATCCGGCGGTGGCTGCCCCCTCACGACGATACGCAAAGTCGCCCGAATTGAGCACTGTCGGGGATGTGTGCTGCGCCTTTACGCTCAGAACTTCACGTTGTGCCCGCAAGTCCGCCCGCCCTCCCCCCACGTGAGGTAGAGCCATGGCTGACATCGTTCTCGGTACCGGCCGTTGGTCTGCGCAAGCCCTGGCAGACGAGGTCGCCCGCCGGCTGGTCGCCGTCCAGCACGCCACCGAAGTCCTGGTGCGCTCCGCTTCTGAGCTCGACGAGCTCTCCGTGCGCCAGCCCAGCCTGCTGCCCGGCTGGAGCAGAGCTCACGTGATCACCCACCTGGCCCGCAACGCCGACGCCTGCTGCAACCTGCTGCTGTGGGCGCGCACCGGCATCGAGCACCCGATGTACGCCAGCGCCGACGACCGGGACCAGGCCATCCAGGAAGGCGCCCCGCGCAGCCACCAGCTGCTCCTGGAGGACCTGGTGGCCTCCAGCGACCGGTTCGACGCGGCAGCGCGCGACCTGCCCGGCTCCGATTGGACGGCGGAGGTCACCGGGACCACCGGCGACATGCCCGCGCACCACATTCCCCGGATGCGGTTGCTGGAGGTGTGGGTCCACCTGGTCGACCTCGACCACGACGTGGACTTCACCGACATCCCCGCCGCCGACGCCGAGCAGCTCCTCGAGGACGTCGTGCAGCTCTTCGGCGGGCGACCGGACGTGCCGGCCGTGTCGCTGGAGGCCGACTTCGGCGATCACCGCCGCCAGTGGGAACTGCGCGGCACCACCTCCCGACCGGTGGAGGTCTCCGGCGAACCCGCTCCGATGCTGGGCTGGCTGCTCGGCCGCACCGGGTCCGGGGAGCTGCGCGGCGACGCGCCCGAACTGCCCGGGTGGTCGTGAGCCGATCACGCGACCGCGACGCGGCCGCGGACGTTAGGCTCTGCGCGTGGAGCTTCAAGCTGAGTACACCGGACACGTGGAGCCCGGCGGCGCGGCGGCGCGCCGGGAGCTGGACGCGCTGACGATCACCAAGATCTCGGTCGGCCCGATGGACAACAACGCCTACCTGCTGGTGTGCAAGAGCACCGGGGACGCGTTGCTGGTGGACGCGGCCAACGACCCGGAACGGCTGAGCGACCTGCTCGGCCACGACGAGCGGCGCCCCCGCCTCCGGACCATCGTCACCACCCACCAGCACGGCGACCACTGGCAGGCGCTGGGCGCGGTGGCCGGCTCGACCGGCTGCTTCACCGTGGCGCACCCGGCCGATGCCGACGAGTTGCCGGTGCCGCCCGACCGCCTGGTCGAGCAGGGCGATACCGTCGCGGTCGGTGACTCCGAGCTGTCGGTGATCCACCTGCGCGGGCACACCCCCGGTTCGATCGCGCTGGTCTACCGGGATCCGGCGGGCCACCCGCACCTGTTCACCGGCGACTCGCTGTTCCCGGGAGGCGTGGGCCGCACGACCTCGCCGGAGGACTTCCGGTCGCTGGTCGACGACGTGGAGAACCGGGTCTTCGCCGAGCTGCCGGACGACACGTGGTTCTACCCGGGCCACGGGGACGACTCCACCCTCGGTGCCGAACGCCCCAAGCTTCCCGAGTGGCGCGAACGCGGCTGGTGACCGGTCGTGGGGGACGTCCCACCCGGACTTCCCCCACCCCGCTCGCGAACCGCCTGCGCCGGTCGGTGCGCCCGCCTACGCTGGTCACCGAGGGGTTGAGCACCGGAGGTCGTCGTGGGCGAGGCCGTGAAGCTGGACGTCGAGGGCACCGAGGTGCCCGTGTCGCACCCGGACAAGGTCTTCTTCACCAAGCGCGGTGAGACCAAGCTCGACCTCGTGCACTACTACCGGTCGGTCGCCGGTCCGCTGCTGAGCACGCTGGGCGGTCGTCCGCTGCTGATGGAACGGCATCCGGACGGCGCGAGCGGGAAGTCGTTCTTCCAGAAGAGGGTGCCCGCCTCGGCACCGGAGTGGTTGCGCACGACCGTGGTCGAGACGCCCAACGGAACCACCAGCGACGCGCTGGTCGCCGCGGACCTCGCGCACATCGTCTGGGCCGTCAACATGGGGTGCCTCGGCTTCCACGTGTGGCCCTACCAGGCCGGTCGCCCGGAGATCATCGACGAGCTGCGCATCGACCTCGACCCCTCACCCGGTGTGGGCTTCGCGGAGGTCTCCGACGCCGCGGTGCGCACGCGCGAGTTCCTGGCGGAGGACGGCATCGACGTGCGGCTGAAGACCTCCGGATCGCGGGGCCTACACCTCTACGTGCCGCTGCGACCCGAGTGGGACAGCTACCGGGTGCGGGCCGCAGCCGTTGCGCTGGCGCGCGAGCTCGAACGCCGCCACCCCGACCTGATCACCGCGCAGTGGTGGAAGGAGGAGCGGGGTCGGCGCGTGTTCGTGGACTTCAACCAGAACGCGCCGCACAAGACGGTTTTCGGCGCGTGGTGCGCCAGGCCGCGGGTCGGCGGCCAGGTGTCGACCCCGATCGGCTGGGACGAGCTGGAGGGCATCGACCCCGATCAGCTGACCATCGCCACCGTGCCCGGCCGGCTCGCCGAACGCGGTGACCCGTGGGCCGACACCCGGCCGCAGTCGATCCAGCCGCTGCTGGAACGCTACGACCGGGACATCGCCGACGGGTTGCAGGACGCTCCCTGGCCACCGGTCTACCCCAAGCAGCCCAACGAACCGCCCCGGGTGGCTCCCAGCCGTGCCAAGCGCACCTGATCCGGAACTCGTTCCCTTGCAGCAGATCTCGTCACACGGACATGCGCGGCACGTCGACGACGGCCGCAGCGACCCGGCGCGCCTCGGAGTGGCAGTCGCCGCAGGTCTTCCACAGCCACGCCTCCCGGGTCGCGTCGGCCACGACCTCCTGGCTGCACAAGGTGCTGACGAGCATGCCGCTCGGGTAGGCGTTGCCCCACGGCCGTCTGTCCAGACTCGCGTGTCGCCGTCCGTCCGCAGGCACCCAGTGAAACGGGTACATCGGGATACACCGCCCCCTCTTGTCGTCACCGCACCACGACTTCGCGGTGCGGAACGCAGACCGCGCGCGCAGCCCCTCCCGGCTCCGCAGCGATCTCGATCATCTCGAGACCAATGCTCATGGTCTCGGGACCACTCCGGCAATTCCCCGAACGAATGACGCCATTCGGCGCACACATCGGTGCGTAGTCAACGTCTTTCCCGCAACTTGACCCACCGTGCCGTGCGATTCCGCACCTGAAATAAGCTGTGGTGCATGAGCGAGACCACTCCGGCGCCGCGGGCCTACGTTCTCGGTGCGGAAATCCGGGACGCGAGATCGCGTTCCGGTCTCGGGCTGCGCCAATTAGCCGGACGTCTCGACGTTTCGCACTCCGTCGTGGTCCGCTGGGAGCGCGGCGAACGAGTGCCGTCGACCGAATCCGTGTCCGCCGTGTGCGCCGTGCTGGGGCTCTCCAGCCCCGCTCGCGATCGGCTGCTGCGACTCACCCGAGAGGCGCAAGCCGAACCACCCAACTCGGTGTCGGTCGGATCAGTCGGTGAGGCCGATCAGCTCACCGCGCTGCTGGAGTTCGAGCGGATCGCCACCGCGATCACCGACGTCTCCCCGATCCTCATCCCCGGCCTGCTGCAGACCACCGACTACGCCCGGGCGATCATGGGCACCGGCATCCCCGAGCACGAGGTCTCCACCCGCGTGGCGGTGCGGCTCGGTCGGCGCGAGGTCATCACCCGCCACCAGGAACCGGTGCAGTACACGGCCTTCCTGCTCGAATCGGTGCTCCACCAGCCCATCGGCGGTCGCGCCGTGCTCATCGACCAGTTGCGGCACGTCCGCCAGATGAGCGCCCGCGACAACATCGACATGCGGATCATCCCGCTGTCCGCCGGATGGACCCCCGCGCACGCAGGATCCTTCGTGCTCCTCGAGTTCGCGAAGGCATCTCCCGTCGTCCACCTCGAACACCACAGGTCCAGCGCATTCCTGCGGGACCCCGGTGATGTGACGGCATTCGTCAAGGCCAGGAAGGACCTGGGGCAATTCGCGATGAGCAGCGACGACTCGGTTCGCCTCGTCGACGAGATCATCCACCGAGAGGAGACAACACCGTGACGTTGCTGCAGTCGCCGGTAGGTTGGCGCAAGTCCAGCCGGAGCAGCCAGGAGACCAACTGCGTCGAGGTCGGTCGCACCATCGGCGGTGCCGCCGTGCGCGACACCAAGGACCGCGCCGGGGGTCTGTTAACCACCAACTTCGCTCAGTGGCGCTATTTCGTCAGAGCGATCAAAACAGGTCGCTTCGACAGATAGCGCATCGATCCGCCTCGCCCTCGCGAGAAGCTCCGCCCGCACCGGGCGCGACTCCGCGCAGGTGGGCGACGGCGCGCTCCGCTTCGGGCGGAGCGCCCACGAATCGTGCCCTGGGGGTCAGGCCAGCCGGGTGGCGACGAGCCGAGCGGCGTCCGACAGCAGCGCGTTTCTGGCCTCGTCGTGCTCGCGCGGTCGACCGGTGAGCAGCGAGATGACGATCGGCGTTCCGCTTCCGGTCCAGGTCACGGCGATGTCGTTGGCGACGCCGTAAGCACTGCCGCCGCCGGTCTTGTCCGCGGTGCGCCACTCGCGCGGGACACCGGCGCGGATCCGGGCATCACCGGTGGTGTTGCCGAGCATCCAGCCGGTCAGCCGTTCGCGCTCGGGAGCGCCCAGCGCATCGCCGAGCAGGAGCTGTTGCAGGCCGTCGGCCAGCGCGCGCGGCGTGGAGGTATCCCGCTCGTCACCGGGGACGGCGGTGTTGAGCTCCACCTCCCAGCGGTCCAGCCGGGTCACCGGGTCGCCGATCGCGCGCGCGAAGTCGGTGATGGCTCGCGGGCCGCCGAGTTCGCGCAGCAGCAGGTTCGCCGCGGTGTTGTCGGAGTGCTGCAGCGCCGCCGCGCACAGCTCGCCGACGGTCATCCCGACGCCCACCCGGGTCTCGGTGACCGGTGAGTACTCCACGAGCTGACCGGCGTCGTAGCGGATGACGTGCTCGAAGTAGCCGCCGGCGAGGCCGTGGGCGCGCAGCAGCGCGGCCGAGGCGTAGACCTTGAACGTCGAGCACATCGCGACGCGCTCGTCGGCCCGGTGCGCGAGGGTCCGCCCGGTGGCGGTGTTGCGCGCGAAGAGGCCGAGGCGGGCGTCGTAGCGCCGTTCGAGCTCGACCAGCGCCGGGTCCGGGCCGGCGACCGGAGCGGGGGCCGTGGACTGCGCGCTCGGCGCGCACGCCGCCACCGGCGCTGCCAGCAGCGCCGCCAGAACGGCGCGTCGTCCCACTCGGAATTCGTTGTGCTGCAACTTCTTTCCCTTCGCTCGAACCAACACCCCCAACCAACCAGCAACGAACCGATAGCGCCAATAAGCACGAGACCCCACCGCGATAGCCGTCGAATATCACCCCAGCTGCACCCCCAACCCCCACACCCGCCACCCCGAAAAATCAACCCGGAATTGGGGCACCCTCGGGAGGTCACCACCGGGAGCAGCCCAGTTTTAGTCCAAACTGAGCCGACAAAACGGACATGATCATGGCTCGGTTTGGACTAAAACTGGGAGATGGCGAGCGCACGCACTCAGAGGCGCCCCGAACGGAGGTCGGTGATCGCGATCCGGGCGCACTCGGCGATCGCGGCGTCCACCCGGGGAAGCGCCGGGTCCGCACGAGCCGCGAGGGTGAACACCGACACCGCCACCGGGGCCTCCCCGTCGAACTCCACCACGGACACCTCGTTGCGCACCGCCCCGATCGTGCCGGTCTTGCCCGCCACGCGAACCCCCTGGAACGGGAACCCCGCCCGGACCCGGTGCATCCAGGCCTGCTGACCGAGCAGCCTGCGGACGAACTCGCACTGCTGCGGGGACGCGACCTGGTCGGCCCAGATCAACTCCATCAACCGGGTCATCTCGCGAGGCGTGGTCGCGCTGGCGTAGGACGGGTCGTAGGCGCGGACGGTGCGGGCCTCGTCGTTGTCGGCCAGCAACGCGAAGGCCTCCGACGCGCTCGTCGTGCCCATCTCCCGGGCCAGGGCGGCGTGCGAGTCGGCCGTGCCCCCGACCACCCGGGTGCGTTCCAGGCCGAGATCGCCGAGCGCGGCCGTCACGGCGTCGAGGCCGACCGCCCCGAGGATGACGTCGGCGGCGGCGTTGTCCGACACCGCGATCATCGACGCCGCGAGGTCCCGCCACGACATCCGCACGGGGTCCTGGAAGAGCGAAACCCCGGTCGGGCCGGGCGTGCACGAGGTCGGCTCCAACCGGATCGCCTCGCGCGGATCGAGCGCTCCGGAGTCGAAGGCCCGCGCCAGGGCGACCAGCAGCGGCAGCTTGTACACCGAGGCGGTGACCACGAGCTCATCGGCGCCGATGCCGAGCTGGTGGCCACCGCCACCGAGCCGGATCGCGTGCACCCAGCCCTGCGCGCCCGCGTCGGCGAGCACGTCGCGGATGCGCTGCTCGGCGCTCACGGCTGCTCCCGCAGCGCGCTCTCCAGCGCCTCGCACACGTCAGGCTGCGGCGCCGGATCCGGCCAGATCACCCGCACCCGCAACGCCAGCGCGTCCCCCGCCGGGGCGGACACCACGCCCGGCGCGCGGACGCCGGGATCGGCGCTGAGCGCGAAAGCACGCCCGGCGGCGACCGCGCTGAGAGCTTCGCGATCGCCGGGCGCGGGCAGGAACCCGGGGTCGAGACCGCGCTCCCGCAAGGTGTCCACCAGCAGGTCGAAGGCGGCGGTGCCGTCGGCGCGCGGCGCGGTGGCGCAGTCCAGCCCGCGCAAGGCGCGGAGCGTCGGCTTCGCGGCCGAGGGGTGGTCGGCGGGCACCAGCAGCCGGCGCGGGATCTTCACCACCTGCGACGTCCGCAGGTCGCCGAGCAGCGCCGGGTGGTGCACGACCGCGCAGTCCAGCCGCCCTCCCGCGACGGCGTCGACCAGGTCGACGGTGGGGGCGGTGGTGACGATGACGGTGCGCGCGGCCGGATCCGGTGCCGCGGCGCGCAACGCGGCGACCAGGCCGGCGACCAGGTGGTCGCCGAGAGCGGCGATGACGCCGATGCGCACCGCTCCCCTGCGTTCCCGCTGCCTGCGGGCGGCCTCGGTGAAGTCGCCCGCGCCTTCCAGCAGCGTCCGCGCGCGAGGCAGCAGGTCGGCGCCCGCCGTGGTCAGCCGGACGCCGCGAGAACCCCTGATCAGCAGGGTGACGCCGAGATGCCCCTCCAGCCGCTGCACGCCTTGCGAGAGCGGCGGCTGGGTCATGCCGAGGCGATCGGCGGCGTGTCCGAAGTGGCCTTCCTCGGCGACCGCGACGAAGAACCGGAGATGACGCAGCAGGTCCACACCACCGATCCAAGCACAAGGCCCGGAGCGCGATGCGCGCTCCGGGCCTCGTTGCCGAACGGATCAGGGCGAGTGGAACAGGGCGCTGCCCTTGACGTACTCCTCCCAGGGCACCGTCCAGTCCCAGATGTCACCGTCGTCGGGCGTCAGCGGCTTCTCCGAGCCGACGATCTCCACCGGGTCGCCGATCTGCGTGAACTCCAGGAACCACCTGCCGTCCTCGCTGGAGAGGTTGACGCAGCCGTGCGAGACGTTCGACGACCCCTGCGCCCAGGTGCTGGAGGTGTTGGTGTGCACGTACTCGCCGTTGTTGGAGATCCGCACGGCGTTGGGCAGGACCTCGTCGTAGGCGCCCGCGGATCCCTTGGCCGGTCCGCCCCAGCTCCAGGAGTTCATCCGCACGGAGTCGTGGCGTTCGGTGGCGACGTGGATGCCGGACTGCGTCGGGTACGCCGACTGACCGTAGGAGGCGTCCATCCTCCGGATCTCCTGGCCGTCCTGGTAGACGACGAGGTTGTGGGCGTTGACGTCGCCGACGGTGCGCTGGTCGCGGCCGACGGTGAAGTGGGACTCGAAGTTCTTGTCGCCCATCACGCCCTCGCCGGTGTCGACGCCGTAGAGGTTGGCGCGGACCGTGACCTGCGTTCCGGGCTTCCAGTAGTCCTTGGGGCGCCAGTTGACCTGGTCGTCGGAGTACCAGTTGAACGAGCCCTCGGTGGGAACGGAGGTCTCGATCTGCAGGCGGCGCTCGACGGCGGCGCGGTCCTTGACGGGCTTGTCGAAGTAGATCGAGACCGGCATGGCGATGCCGACGGTGTCGCCGTCGCTGGGCCGGGTCCGGTCGACGTTGACGATGTCGGTGGGCGCGGCGGTGGTGAACGTCGAGTTCAGCGGGATCGACGGCCGGCCTTCCTGGTCGTGGGCCACCGCCTGCACGTGGTAGGTCGTCCCGAAGGCCATCGGGGCGTTGATCGTCCACTTCTGACCGTCCCTGGCGATCTCGCCGGGGACGGGAGCGCCGTTGGCGGTCACGTTGACCGAGGTGAGGACGCCGCGGTGAGCGGTGAGGACCAGCGGGTCACTCGGCGCCAGCGCGTTCGTCCTGTCTGGAACGGAAGGCGTCACCGACGCCTCGGATGGATCCGGTCCGCCGCACGCCGTCAACGCGCACGCGACCAGGCTCGCGATGACTAGTTGGCACGCAACAACCCCCCGCATACCGGCCTCCCCACAAACCCTGCACCGTCTCGTTGGTAGTCAGTAACTGTCCGTGCGGTGGGCGGGGTTCTCAACACGATCAAGCAGCGCGAAGTGGACGATCCACGGCTCCGATCGAGTTTTGTGTTGACCAGCGCGAACCCAGGACGTGCGGAGGAACGTCCCTTCGTGTGGATTGAAGCGCCCCGCCGCCAATAGCAACTACGCGGCGTCGACTGCAAGCCTGACACTCGTTGATCAGGTCATTCGATCGGTGGACATCGCGTCCCGTCGCCGAAACCGGTGGCACCGACGAGACAGGAGCGCCGGCGACAGTCCGGCAACGGGAGCTGGGCGGGACGGGCTCGGCATTTCCCAGTTTTAGTCCAAACTGAGCCGACAAAACGGACATGATCATGGCTCGGTTTGGACTAAGGGGTCGTTGCAGAATCACCTTGCTTGGCGGTGCGGGTGGCGGAACCTCACACGCCGTCTGGACTCCGTGCGCCACTCCTGATGTATGCCAATACACGGCGTCGCGGCGTACTCGCCAGACGACGTGTGAGAACCCGCGGCGGTGCCAGCTGAGTCCCACACCTGAAGCAACGGCTCCGCCGCATTCTGAAACGACCCCTAAAACTGGGACCGGTCGCGTCGCACTCGGGTCCGCACGCACTTCCAGGGCCTGGTCGGGCCGGGGTCAGGAGGTGTTCTTGTCGTTGTTGTCGTCGTCTACGACCTCTGCGTCGAGGATGTCGTCGTCGGACTGGGACGACGACTGCGAGGAGGACGCGCCGGCGGCGCCTTGCGCGCCCGCGGTGGTGTCCTGGCCCGCGCCGGGTTGGCCGTAGATCGCTTGCCCGAGGGCTTGGGACTTGGACGCGAGGGCGTCGGTGGCGGTGCGCATCCGGTCGACGTCGTCGCCCTTGAGCGCCTCGTTGACCTCGCCGATGGCGTCGCGCACCTGCGTCCTGGTGTCCTCCGGGACCTTGTCCGAGTTGTCGGTGAGGACCTTCTCGGTCTGGTAGACGAGCGTCTCGGCCTGGTTGCGGGTCTCGGCCTCCTCGCGACGCTTGCGGTCCTCGTCGGCGTGGGTCTCAGCGTCGGAGACCATGCGGTCGATGTCGTCCTTCGGCAGCGCGGAGCCGCCGCTGATCTTGATGGACTGCTCGCGTCCGGTGCCGAGGTCCTTGGCGAAGACGTGCACGATGCCGTTGGCGTCGATGTCGAAGGTGACCTCGATCTGCGGCACACCGCGCGGCGCCGGCGGCAGGCCGGTCAGCTCGAACATGCCGAGCTTCTTGTTGTGCGCGGCCATCTCCCGCTCGCCCTGGAAGACCTGGACCATCACCGACGGCTGGCTGTCGTCGGCGGTCGTGAAGGTCTCGGAGCGCTTGGTCGGGATCGTGGTGTTGCGCTCGATCAGCTTGGTCATGATGCCGCCCTTGGTCTCGATGCCCAGGGACAGCGGGGTGACGTCGAGCAGCAGGACGTCCTTGACCTCACCGCGCAGCACACCGGCCTGCAGCGAAGCACCGACCGCGACGACCTCGTCCGGGTTGACGCCCTTGTTCGGTTCCTTGCCACCGGTGAGCTCCCGCACCAGATCGGCCACCGACGGCATCCGGGTCGAGCCACCCACGAGCACCACGTGGTCGATGTCGCCGACCTGGACCCCGGCGTCCTTGATCGCGTTGCTGAAGGGCTTCCGGCAGCGCTCCAGCAGGTCGGAGGTGATGCGCTGGAACTCGGCGCGGGACAGCGTCTCGTCCAGGAACAGCGGGTTCCGGTCCGCGTCGACGGTGACGTAGGGCAGGTTGATGTTCGTCTGCGAGGAGGACGACAGCTCGATCTTGGCCTTCTCGGCGGCTTCCTTGATCCGCTGCATGGCCATCGGGTCGCGGCTGAGGTCCACGCCTGAGCTGGAGCGGAACCTCTCCACCAGCCATTCGACGATGCGTTCGTCCCAGTCGTCGCCGCCGAGATGGGTGTCGCCGGAGGTCGCCTTGACCTCCACCAGCCCTTCGCCGACGTCGAGGAGCGACACGTCGAAGGTGCCGCCGCCCAGGTCGAACACCAGGATGGTCTGCTCCTTCTCGCCCTTCTCCAGGCCGTAGGCCAGCGCGGCGGCGGTCGGCTCGTTGATGATGCGCAGCACGTCGAGCCCGGCGATCTGGCCGGCTTCCTTGGTGGTCTGCCGCTGCGCGTCGTCGAAGTAGGCGGGGACGGTGATGACCGCGTCGGTCACTTCCTCACCCAGGTAGGACTCGGCATCGCGCTTGAGCTTCATCAGCACGCGCGCGGAGATCTCCTGCGGCGTGTAGTCCTTCTCGTCGATGCCGACCTTCCAGTCGGTGCCCATGTGGCGCTTGACCGACCGGATGGTGCGGCCGACGTTGGTGACCGCCTGGTTCTTCGCGGGCTGACCGGTCAGCAGCTCGCCGTTCTTCGCGAAGGCCACCACCGAGGGCGTGGTCCGCGCGCCCTCCGAGTTGGCGATGACCGTGGCCTCGCCGCCCTCGAGGACGGCGACCACGGAGTTGGTCGTGCCCAGGTCGATCCCGACAGCGCGCCCCATGTGCACACACCTCCCGGCCGCTACCTGCGGATATTCGAGGCGGAAACACCTCAAGTATGCGAACGGGAGGGAGTCGCGTCCACCTCGCTCAGGGACCGGGCGGCGAGACCGGGGCCGGGACCGGGTACCGGATGGCGTGCTGCGAGCCGCGCACGCCGGTGGGGCTGCCCTTGGGTTCGGTGCAGCCGATGTCGTAGTTGGTGGGGCCCTCGCTGGTGTCGGAGCCGTGCTTGCGCGGCGTGCCCTCGTAACCCGCTGTGCAGGCGGGCGGGTTGAACAGGTTGAGCACCAGACCGAGGTGTCCGGTCCCGTCCGGCGACAGGGTGTGGGTGAACGCCGAGATCATCGGCAACGCGACCAGGGTCTGCTCCAGGGCGGGTCCGCGCACGCTGGTCAGCTGCATGGTCGTGAGCAGGTTGGCGGACACGAGGCCGAAGTCGCTGCCGATCGAACGCGTGAGCTCCTGGACCTCGGTGGCCGCACCCGGCGCTTCCTGGATGGTCTTGCGCAGGTCCGGGTCGGACTGCTTGAGCTGCCCGGAGATCTGCCGCAGCCCGCTGCTGAACTCGGTGAGGTTCTGGGCCTGCTCCTGCTGCGTGCGCAGGACGACGTCGCTGTTGTCGAGCAGCCCGGTGGTCTGCGGCAGGTTCTGCTGGGCGGCGGCGGTGAAGGAGCTGGTGGTGTCGAGCAGCTTCTGCAGGTGGGGGCCGGTGCCGTCGAACGCGGTGCCGACCTCGCTCACGACCGTCTGCAGCTTGTCCGTGGGCACGCCCGCGACCAGCCTGTCGACGTTCACCAGCAGCGATTCCGGGGCCGGCGGGATCGAGGTGTGCTCGATCGGGATGATCGAGCCCGCCTCCAGGTAGGGCCCGTCGCGGTGCTGGGGCTGCAGGTCGATGTACTGCTCGCCGACCGCCGAGCGGTTGGCGACCACGGCTCGGGCGTCGGCGGGGATCTCCGGCGCGCCGTCGTCGATGTGCAGCTCGGCGGCGACGCCTTCGTGGGCCAGCCGCAGCTCGGTCACCCGGCCGACGGCGACGCCGCGGTAGCTGACCTCGGAGTTGGCGAACAGGCCGCCGGATTCGGGCAGCTTCACCGTCACCGGGTAGCCGTTGGAGCCGAAGAACCTGTCCAGACCGGCGTACTGGCCACCGACGTAGCCGACGCCGACCACCGCGATCACCAGGAACAGCGCCAGCTGCACCTTCACCTTGCGCGCGATCATCAGGAACCTCCTCCGGGCAGTCCTGGAAGCAGTCCCCCGTCGGGCTGCGTCCCGGGGATCGGCAAGGGCGGCAGCTGCGGCCCGCCTGGCGGGAGCGGGATGTTGGCACCGGACTGACCGGAGTCCGACAGGCCGGGGATCGGGATGGGCGGGCCCGAGGACCGCACGAAGTTCTCGTAGAGGTCCGACAGGTTCAGGTCGATCATCACGTTGGTGTTCACGAAGTCGCCCTTGAGCGGGACCATCGCGTACTCCGGGAACGGGTAGGTCGACAGGAACGCCATCGCCTTGGGCAGGTCGGTCCCGGTCTTGGCGAGCTGCTGCAGCGTCGGCGCGAGCGCGTGCAGGTCGGCGACCAGGTCTTCGCGACTGGCCTCCACGGTGTGGGTGGCGGTGCCGGAGAGCTTGTCGAGCGACTGCAGCATGCCGACCAGCTGGCCTCGCTGCGCTTCGATCTCGCGCAGGCCCGGGGCGAGCCCGTCCAGCGCGTTGTTGATGTTGCCGGTCTGCGCGCGCATGTTCGCCGAGAGCCGGTTGAGCCCGTCGAGCGCCTTGGTGATCTCGCCGCGCTGCCGGTCGAGCCTGCTGACGACGTTGTTGACGTTGCCCAGCAGCGAGCGGATCTCCTCCTCGTTGCCGGTGAACGCCTTGTTGAGCTCCTTCACGATGGTCTGCATCTGCTCGATTCCACCGCCGTTGAGCAGCAACGACACCGCGCCCAGCACCTCTTCGATCTGCGGGTTGCGGTTGGTGCGCTCCAGCGGGATCTCCGCGCCTTCGGCGAGCCGGCCGGACGCGTTCTCGGGCGGTGGGGCGAGTTCGACGAACTTCTCCCCCAGCAGGCTGGATTGGCGCAGCCGCGCGAAGGCGTTGCCGGGCAGTCGCACGTCGCCGTTGACCCGCATGGTCACCAGCGCGGTCGTGTTGTCGGCGCTGAGCTCGATGCGGTCGATGCGCCCGACGGCGACGTCGTTGACCTTCACGCTCGCCTGCGGCACGAGGTCCAGCACGTCCTGGAAGTGCACCTTCACCGTGTAGGGGTGGGCGCCGAGCTCGGCCCCGCCGGGCAGCGGCGTGTTGTAGAGGCCGGTGAAACCGGCTGTGCCGCAACCGGACACGAGCAGCAGGGACAGCGATCCGGCCAGCACCGCGCAGCGTTTGGCGGTCATGGTGTCCCCGCCCCTCGTTTCATCGCGTCCACCAGCGGCAGCGGCACGGGATTGGGCCCCTTCCCGATCTGGTCGGTGACATCCCCGGCACCCGTCTGCACCTTGCCCAGCAGGTCGCCGACCGAGGGCAGCGGCGCCAGGCCCTCGATCACGGGGTTGAGCTTCTCGCAGGTGTCGCGGAGGCCTTGCGGAACGGGCTCGGGCAGGGGCGTCACGTTGGCGATCAGCCTGCACACCATGAGGATCGGCGGCTGCGCCAGCTCCTGCGGGTTCCAGCGGGACGCCACCGAGCCCGACGCGGAGTCGTAGGCGTTGATGAAGTTGGTGCTGGCCAGCGGCATCAGGTCCAGCACCTCGCCGAGCGCCTGCCGCTGATCGACCAGGGCCTGGGTGACCCCGGTGAGGTTCTTGACGTTGGAGGACAGGTGGTCCCGGTTGTCGTGGACGAACCGCTGCACGTCGTCGAGGGCGAAGGCCAGCGAGTGCAGCGACGTGCCCAGCTGCTCGCGTTCGGAGGCGAGGTACCCGGTGGTGTCGGCCATCCGCCCGTAGAGCTCGCGGATCTGCTTGTCGCTCTGGGCGAGCGTTCCGGTGAACTGGTTGAGGTTGTCCACCGTGGCGAACAGGTCGTCCTGGTTGTCCGACAACGTCGCCGAGAGCTCGCCGAGGCGTTTGATGGTCGTGTTGAGGTCCTGGCCGTTTCCGTCCACTGTGGCCGCTGTGGTGTTGAGCAGCTCGTTGAGCGCACCATCGCGGTTGGCGCCGTCCGGGCCGAGCGCGGTGGACAGCGCGTTGACGCTCTTGTAGAGCTCGTCGAGCTCGGCGGGAGTGGCGGTGCGCTTGCGGTCCAGGACCGCGCCGGAAGCCATCACCTCGCCCCGGGTGTAGGCGGGTGTGAGCTGCACGTACCGGTCGCTGACCAGGCTGGGTGCCACGACCACGGCGTTGGCGTCGGAGGGGATGCGCACGCCGTCGTCGACGTGCATGTCGACGCGGACCACCGGCCCCTGCGGGGTCACGCTGTCGATCTGGCCGACCTTGACCCCGAGCACGCGCACGCTGGACCCGGCGTAGAGCCCGACGGCCTTGTCGAAGTAGGCGGTGATCGTGGTGCCGCTGGCCGACAGCGTCCACCAAAGCACACCGGCGGTGACCAGGGTCAGCGCGCACAGCGCGGCGATCACGCGGGTGAGCCTGCTCATCGGCCACCTCCGTTGTCCACCGGGATCTCGCACTCGGGGGTGTTGGTCTGGATCGGCCCGGCGTGGATCGGCGGGGGCAGCAGACCGCAGAAGTAGCCCTCGAACCAGCGGCCGTTGCTGATGGTGTTGTTGAAGCCGCGCACGTAGGGCTGGAGCGCGCCGATGGCCTTGTTCAGGTTGTCCTGGTTGCGCTGGAGCATCGCGGTGAGCTGGTCGAGCTGTTCCAGCGCGGGCCGCATCTGCTCCTGGTTGTCGGCGACCAGGCCGCGCAGCTGGTTCGAGAGGTTCTCGGTGCCCACGAGCAGTCCGCTGATGGCCTTCTTGCGGGTCTGCACCTCCGAGAGCAGCAGGTTGCCGTCGGAGACGAGCTTGCTGACCTGCTGATCGCGGTCGGCGACGATCCCCGAGACGTTGCTCGCGTTGTGCATCAGGTCGGCGAGCTGCTGGTCGCGCGAGGCGATGGTCTGCGACAGCTGGGACAGCCCGTTGACCGCCTGGTCCATGTGCTGCGGGGCGCCGCTCATGGTGTCGGACATGACCCGGAAGCTCTCGGCGAGCTTGGTGCTGTCGAGCTGCCCGGTGGTCTTGGTCAGCTGGTCGATCGCATCGGGGATGTCGAACGGAGAGGTAGTGCTGCTCACCGGGATCGGCTCGGAGAGCTCCTCGTCACCGGCGGGTCGCAGGCCGAGGAACTTCTCGCCGAGCAGTGTCTTGATCTGGATGTCGGCGCGGGTCCGGTCGCCGATCTCGCGACCGTCCACTGTGAACTTCACCAGCACCCGGTTGCCGTCCAGCGACACCGAATCGACCTCGCCGACCTTCACGCCGGCGATCTGCACCTCGTTGCCCGCGTCCAGGCCGGCGGACTCGGCGACGTAGGCCGAGTAGGAGTTCCCGGAGCCGATCAGCGGCAGGTCCTTCGCGGAGAAGGCCGTCAGCGTTCCCAGCACCAGCAGCGCGATGGTGACCAGGCCGACGGTGACCTGGTTGCGGGCCCGTAGTGGTTTCATCGGCACCTCTCCGGCAACTGGGTCGTCGGCACGGGCAGGATCGGCACGTTGATCTTGAGCTGGTCGATGCGGATGTTGCCGGTGACCTGGCACGAGTAGTAGTTGAACCAACCGCCGTAGCTGACCGTCCGGGTCAGCCGCTCCAGCCGCGTGGGCATGGTCTGCAACGTGTGGTCGAGCAGCGGCAGATCGTTGTTGAGCAGCCCGGTCACGTCGCGCAGGGCCGCGATGTCCTGCTGCAGCGGCGGTCTCGCCTGCTCGACGAGCCCGGAGGTCGTGTTGGTCAGCTCGTCCAGGGCGCCGATCGCCTCGCCGACGGGCTTGCGCTGCTCGGCGAGACCGGTGGTCAGCCGCTGCAGGGCGTCGATCAGCTCGCCCAGCTGGGGTCCGCGTTCGTTGACGTTGCCCAGAACGGCGTTGAGGTTGTCGATGACCTGACCGATCACCTCGTCCTTCTGCGCCAGCGTCCCGGTCAGCGACGCGGTGTGCGCCAGCAGGCTCTCGACGGTGCTCCCCTCGCCCTGCAACACCTTCACCAGCTCACCGGAGAGCTGGTTGACGTCCTCCGGGTTGAGCGCCTGGAACAACGGCTGAAAACCGTTGAACAGCGCGGTGAGGTTGAGCGCAGGGTGGGTTCGCTCCAGCGGGATCTCGCCGCCGGCGGGCAGCACGTTGCGCGGATCGCGCAGCGGCGCGTCCAGCGCGAGGTAGCGCTGCCCCGCGATGTTGCGGAACTTGACGGTCGCCTGGGCGTCGCGCGGGAGCTTGCGGGCGCTCTCGACGTCGAAGTGCACCAGCGCGCGCTCGTCGTCGACGACCTCCAGCTCGGTGACCCTGCCGACCTTCACCCCGGCGATGCGCACGTCGTCGCCCTCCCCGAGCCCCGAGGCGTCGGCGAAGCGCGCGGTGTACTCGTGGGCGTCGCCGGAGGAGTTGGCGGCGATCGTGGACACCAGGATCCCGGTCAGGGTCAAGGTGACCGCCACGAAGACGATCAGCTTGATCAGCGGTGCGGTGATCGACCTCATCGCACGGTCACCTCCGCGTTCCGGAACAGCGGTCCGACGAGCAGGCTCGTCCAGTCGGGCACGGCCTTGGGCTCGACCTCCAGGCGCGGAGCCATCAGAGCGGCCAGCAGGTCGCGCTCGGGCTGGGAGTTGGCCACCGAGGAGCTCGCCGCCTGCGGCGAGGTCGACGCCGGCGCGCTCCCGGTCGTCTTCTTCCACGGGAACACCGCGTCCCGGTCCAGCGGCGGCTCGGGTTTGAACGAGCCGTCGTCGAGCGGGCCGCCCGGCGGGTACTGCGGGAACGAGTCGGGTGCCTCGACGAACGGGTAGCAGCGCGGCCCGCGGTCCTCCAGGTTCTTCGGATCGTCCCGGCCCGGCAGGTACTTGCCTCGGCTGCCGGTGATCTCCAGCGTCATCCGAGCCATGTTCGGCGTGTCGGTCCCCTTGCCGAAGGTCAGGTCAGCGTTCTTCTGGCCGGCCTGGAACTGCTGCAGCATGCAGGGGTACTGGGGCGAGTACTTCGCCAGCAGCTCCAGAGTGGGCCGCGAGGTGCCCGCGAGCCGGATGAAGTTGTTGCTGTTGGCCGACAGGAACCTGTCCATCTCGCCGCTGGCGCTGGTCAGGGCGCCGGTCATCTGCTGGAGCTGACCGCGCTGCTCGACCACGGTGCGGCTGGTGGTGGTCAGGTCGTTGACGGCTTGCATCAGGTCGGGCGCCGCGTCGGCGTAGTTCTCGGCGACGTCGTCGACCCGGCTGATCACCGACTCCATCTTCGGCAGCGACGGGTCGAAGTCCTGCAGGTACCGGTCGAGCTGGACCAGCGTCTCGCCCAGCTGATCACCTCGGCCGGCCAGCGCTTGGGAGACGGCGTTGAGCGTGGTGGAGACCTGCTGCGGCTGCACCGCCTGCAGCACCGGCATCAGGTCGCCGAGCACCTTCTCGATCTCCATCGCCGAAGCGCTGCGGTCCTGCGGGATGACGTCCCCGGCGGCCAGCGTCTCGGTGGTGGCCTGCTTCGGGATGTCGAGGGCCACGTAGCGCTCGCCGAACAGCGTCTTGGGCAGCAGCCGGGCCGAGGAGTTGGCCGGGATCATGCCCGCCTTCTCCGGTTTCAGCGCCAGCCGCAGATCCGCGTGGCCGTTGCCCGGGTCGATCGCCCGGACCTCGCCGACCACGACGCCGCGCACCTTCACGTCCGCGCCGGGCATCATCTGGTTGCCCGCGGTGTCGGCGCGCACCGTCACCGCGACGAAGCGGGTGAACGCCTTGTTGTACATCCCGATGGTGCCCGCCAGGAACAACCCGGCGACGACCAGGAACGCGACTCCCATCGCCTGGTAGCGGCGTCTGCTGCGCGCTTCGATCATCCTGCGATCCGAACGGTCGTGGTCGATCCCCAGATCGCCAGGCTGCAGAAGAAGTCGAGCACGGTCACCAGCACGATCGAGGTGCGGACAGCGCGGCCGACGGCGATGCCCACCCCGGCCGGTCCGCCGCTGGCGGTGTAGCCGTAGTAGCAGTGGGTCAGGATCACCGCCACGCTGAACACCATGACCTTGCCGAAGGACCACAACACGTCCTCCGGTGGCAGGAACAGGTGGAAGTAGTGGTCGTAGGTGCCCGCGGACTGCCCGTAGACCCACACCGTGATCTGCCGCGACGCCAGGTAGGAACCCAGCAGCCCGACCACGTAGAGCGGGATGACGGCCAGGACTCCGGCCAGCACCCGACTGGTCACCAGGTACGGAACGCTGCGCACGCCCATGACTTCCAGCGCGTCGATCTCGTCGGAGATGCGCATCGCGCCCAGCTGCGCGGTGAACCCGCAGCCGACGGTGGCCGACAGCGCGAGACCGGCGGACAGCGGCGCGACCTCGCGGGTGTCGAAGTACGCGGCGACGAATCCGGTCAGCGCGGCCGTGCCGAGCTGGTTCAGCGAGGAGTAGCCCTGGAGGCCGACGACCGCACCGGTGGCCATGGTCATGCCGACCATGACTCCCAGCGTGCCGCCGATGATGGCCAGCGCACCGCTGCCGAAGACGACCTCGGTGAGCAGCCGCATCGTCTCCTTGCGGTACTTGGTCACCGTGACCGGCACCAGCGCGAGGGCGCGCGCGTAGAACGACAGCTGCCACCCCAGGTTGGCCAGCACGTCGCCGGGCGCGGAGGCCGCCTTGGCGATGCGGCGCTGCACCGGCGTGGGCGTCGGCGGGGGCGTCGTTTCCAGAACTGCCATCTCACAACCCCTTCGGCGGAACGAGCTGCAGGTAGATGCCGGTGACCAGCAGGTTGATCATGAACAGCAGCAGGAAGGTGATCACCACGGCCTGGTTGACCGCGTCGCCGACGCCCTTCGGTCCGCCGGTGGGGTTGAGCCCGCGGTAGGCCGCGACGACTCCGGCGACGAAACCGTAGATGGCGGCCTTGATCTCGCTGACCCAGATGTCCGGCAGCGAGGCCAGCGCGTTGAAGCTGGCCAGGTAGGCGCCCGGCGTCCCGCCCTGCAGGATCACGTTGAAGAAGTAGCCGCCGAGCACGCCGACGACGCTGACCAGGCCGTTGAGCAGGAGCGAGACCAGGACCGCGCCGAGCACCCTGGGAACGATCAGCCGATGGATCGGCGAGATCCCCAGGACCTCCATCGCGTCGATCTCCTCGCGGATCGACCGGGCCCCGATGTCGGCGCACACCGCCGAACCGCCCGCACCGGCCACCAGCAACGCGGTGATCAGCGGGCTGGCCTGCTGCAGGATCGCCAGGGCGCTGGCCGCACCGGTGAACGACTGCGCACCGATCTGCTGGGTCAGCGATCCCAGCTGCATGGCGATCACCGCGCCGAACGGGATCGCCACCATCGCCGTCGGCAGGATCGTGACGCTGGCGAAGAACCAGGCCTGCTGGATCCACTCGCGCACCGCGAAGGGCCGACGCGGCGTGAGGCGCACGACGTCCCAGGACAGCGTGGCGATCTTGCCCACGTGACCGAGGGCCGTCGAGATTCCGGCAACCGGCGCGGTCATGACCGCCGCTCCTCGATACCCATCTTTCCTCCCGGCCTCGTTGACGAGAAAGTTCTGCCTACCGCGTGCCAGCCCCCGCGGGGTGGCGGAGAGCGCTGCGCGTTACGGAATCGAGAGCACGTCGTTCGCGGCGAAGGAGCGCTCCGGGTCCCGGTCGGCGAAGTACGCGCCGAGACCGTTCTCCAGGTCCTCCTGCGTCCAGAGCTCGCCGCTGGCGGCGAACTTCCGCTCGATCGTGGGCGGCGCGAGCAGCGCCACGGTTCCGCTGTGCACCACGAACACCTGACCGCTGATGTCCTTCGCGGACGGCCCGGCGAGGTAGGCGACCAGCGGTGCGACGTGCTCGACCGACATCGGGTCCACGCCCTCGCTGGGCGCGTCGCCGAAGGTCTGCTCGGTCATCGCGGTGCGGGCCCGCGGGCAGATCGCGTTGGCGCGCACACCGATTCGCGACATGGCGCGCGCGGTCGAGACGGTGAGCGCGGCGATGCCGCCCTTGGCCGCCGCGTAGTTCGGCTGACCGGCCGAACCGAGCAGGAAGGCTTCCGACGCGGTGTTGATGATGCTGCCGTAGGTCGCGCCGGTGTCCTTGTGCTCCTGGCGCCAGTGCGCGGTCGCGTTGCGCGAGAGCAGGAAGTGGCCGCGCAGGTGCACCCGCAGCACGTCGTCCCACTCCTGGTCGGTCATCTTGAACAGCATCCGGTCGCGCAGCAGCCCGGCGTTGTTGACCACGACGTCCAGCCTGCCGAGGCGTTCGGTGGCGGCCGCCATCATCGAGGCGGACACGTCCGAGTCCGAGACGTCGCCGACGACGGCGACCGCCTTGGTGCCGATCGACTCGATCTCGGAGACCACGGCGTGCGCCGCGTCGCTGACGTCGTTGACCACGACGTTCGCCCCCGCCCGCGCCAGAGCGAGCGCTTCGGCCCGCCCCAGTCCGGCACCGGCTCCGGTGACGATCGCTACCTTTCCGTCCACACTCGACACGCGCGCCTCACTCTTGGTCGAAAGTGACGATCTGGCGCACCACAGCGTTGTCCCCGCTGCGCAGTGCGGCCAGTCCGTCGTTGATGTCCGCCAGCGGCAACCGCCGGCTGATCATGCCTTCCAGATCCAGCAATCCCGCCCGCCACAGCGCGACCATCCGGCCGGTGTCCCGGCGCGGATCGGCGGAACCGTAGAAGGAGGGGACGATGTTCCGCTCGTTGACGAACAGCTCCTGGGCGGAGAACTCGACCTTCTCCTCCTGGCTGCCCGCGCCGACGATCACGGCGGTGCCACCCCGGCGGGTGGCGTCGTAGGCAGCTCGGATGGTCGCCGCCCGGCCGACCACCTCGAAGGCGTAGTCGAAGCCGCGCCCGCCGGTGACCTCCTGGCCGACCTCGGCCAGCTCCTCGGGCGTGGTGGCGCGGGTCGCGCCGAACCGCAGCGCCGCGTCGTGCTTGGCGACGACCGGGTCGACCGCCACGATCTGCGAGGCCCCGGCGATCCGGGCGCCCTGGATGACCGAGATCCCCACTCCGCCGCAGCCGATGACGGCCACCGTGGACCCGGGCTCGACCTTCGCGGTGTTGAGCACCGAGCCGACCCCGGTGAGCACACCGCAGGCGATGAGCGCGGCGATCTCGTAGGGCACGTCGTCGTCGACCTTCACGGCGGCCTCGCCCGGCACCACCATCTCCTCGGCGAAGGTGCCGCACCCGGCGAAGCCGAAAGCGGGTTCGCCGGAGACCGCGAAGCGCGGCGAGATGAAGGCGTCGACCGCGTGCACCTCGCACAGGTACGGCTGCCCGCCCAGGCACGCCGCGCAGCGGCCGCACGGCGGGACGAAGGAGAGCACGACGCGGTCACCGGCCTGCAGATGAGCGACGCGCTCGCCGGTCGCGACCACCTCACCCGCACCTTCGTGCCCCATGATCCCGGGAGCGAGCGCAGGGAGCCCGCCGTTCATCGCGGACAGATCCGTGTGGCAGATCCCGGAGGCCTTCACGCGCACGCGCACGTCGTCGGGACCCACCTCGGTGGTGGCGACGTCGGAGCGCACTTCGAGCTCGGCGTCACCGATCTGCTTGAGCACAGCTGCCTTCACCCGCTCGCTCCTCACCGGATCTGTCCCGCGTCGATGCGGGGGGATGTAAGCCACCACACACTAGAATGTGTTCTCGATAAGTATCAAGTGCCGCCCCGATACTTGCCGACATCGCAGGAAACTCGGCTTGTCAGCAGGACACGAGTAGATAAAACTCGTTCTACTTGAACGGACAGGTCGACCATCGTCGTGTTACTGACGCCACTCGTATGGCGCACCACACGGTCTCAACGAGACAGCGCGGACTCCGGTCACTGCTCCATTCGGACGCACGCCGAGCCGGAAGGTCTCGATTTTAGAACGTGTTATACGTGCGGCGTCCACCGCGCGACCTCATGGTCTCGACCAGATCGCGCTTCGCGGTCTATGATTTTAGAAACTTGTTTCACAAGCGCGTACGCCACCCCGGGGAGGATGCATGCGCATCGCCTACACGCCCGAGCACGAGAAACTGCGGGAGGAGCTGCGCGCCTACTTCGCCGACCTGATGACGCCCGAGCTGCGCGAAGAGCTGTCGCAGGGCGACTACGGCGACGGCGGCGCCTACAAGCACCTGGTGCGGCAGATGGGCGCCGACGGCTGGTTGGCGCTGGGCTGGCCCGAGGAGTACGGCGGGCAGAAGCGCAGCATGCTCGAACAGCTGATCTTCACCGACGAGGCCGCCATCGCCGGCGCCCCGGTCCCGTTCCTCACGCTCAACAGCATCGCGCCGACCATCATGCGGTTCGGCACCGACGAGCAGAAGTCCCACTTCCTGCCCAAGATCGCCGCAGGTGAGATCCACTTCTCGATCGGCTACTCCGAGCCCGAAGCCGGCACCGACCTGGCCTCGCTGCGCACCACCGCGATGCGCGACGGCGACGACTACGTGATCAACGGTCAGAAGATGTGGACCAGCCTGATCCAGTACGCCGACTACGTGTGGCTGGCCTGCCGCACCGACCTGGAGGCGCGCAAGCACCGCGGCCTCAGCGTGCTGATCGTGCCCACCTCCTCCCCCGGTTTCTCCTGGACACCCGTGCACACCGTGTCCGGGCCGACGACCAGCGCCACCTACTACTCCGACGTGCGGGTTCCGACCACGTCGCTGGTGGGGACCGAGAACGAGGGCTGGCCGCTGGTGACCAACCAGCTCAACCACGAGCGCGTCGCGCTGACCTCCGCCGCCCCGATGCAGCTGGCGCTGTCGGAGGTCAGGGACTGGGCCGCGCAGACCCGGCTGTCCGACGGCCGGCGAGTCATCGACCAGGAGTGGGTGCAGCAGCACCTCGCGCGGGTGCACGCGGGCGCCGAGTTCCTGAAGCTGATGAACTGGAAGATCGCCACCACGGCCGAGAAGCACCCCGCACCGGCCGCGGCCTCGGCGACGAAGGTCTTCGGCACCGAGTTCGCCACCGAGGCCTACCGGCTGCTCATGGAGGTGCTCGGCACCGCGGCCTACGTCCGCTCCGGTTCCCGGGGATCGGTGCTGGCCGGACGGATCGAGCGGATGCACCGCTCGGCGCTGATCCTCACCTTCGGCGGCGGCACCAACGAGGTGCAGCGCGACATCATCGCCGCCGTCGGCCTCGGACTTCCCCCCGCGAAGCGTTGATCCGGGCAGTTCTGGTCCGGACCGTCCACGATCGATGTCCGTTGTGCCCGGTCAGTTCGGACCAAAACCGCCCACACCCCACCACCTCCCAGGAGGCGACATGGACTTCACCTTGACCGAGGCCCAGCAGGATCTGGCCGGTCTGGTCGGGCGGATCCTCGGTGACAAGGTCACCAACGAGCGGCTGCGCGAGATCGACGCGCAGGACGACCGGTTCGACCGAGCGCTGTGGAACGAGCTGGCCAAGGCCGACGTGCTCACCGCAGCCCTGCCCGAGGGCGGTTTCGGATTCCTCGAGCAGTGCAGCGTGCTGATGGAGATCGGCCGCGCGGTGGCCCCGGTGCCGTACCTGCCCTCCATCACCATGGGTGCCACGACGCTCGCCGAGTTCGGCAGCGACGAGCACCGGCGGCGCTGGGTCGAACCCGCCGCGCGCGGGGACGTCGTGCTGACCGCGGCGCTCGCCGAAGACGGCGGAGCCGCGCCCGAGGCCCCCGCCACCCGCGCGGAGCGCGACGGCGACCAGTGGGTGCTCACCGGAACCAAGGTCACCGTGCCCGCCGGCCCCATCGCCGACCTCGTGCTCGTCCCGGCCACCACCCCCGAGGGCCCCCGGATCTTCCTGGTCCAGCCGGGTGCCGAGGGCGCGGAGATGCAGCGGCAGGAGATCGTCGACGGGGACAGCGAGGGCTGGCTGACCCTCTCCGGCGCGCGCGTCAGCGATGCCGACGTCCTCGGTTCGGACGCGCTGCACCAGCTGGTCGTCCGGGCGACGATCGGCGTGTGCGCGGTGCAGGTCGGTGTGCTCTCCGGCGCTCTGGAGCGCACCAGCGCCTACGCCGGGGAGCGCGTGCAGTTCGGCCGCCCGATCGGCACCTTCCAGGCCGTCGCGCAGCGCCTGGCGGACGGGTTCATCGACGTCGAGGCGGCGCGGCTGACCCTGTGGCAGGCCGCCTGGATGGCCTCCGAGGGCATGCCCTGCGCGGAAGAGGCCGCGACCGCGAAGTTCTGGGCCGCCGAAGCCGGGCACCGGTTGGCGCACACCGCAGTTCACGTGCACGGCGGCGTCGGGATCGACGTCGACCACGAGCTGCACCGCTACTTCGTCGCGGCCAAGCGCGGCGAGTTCGCACTGGGGGGCGCGAACGTCCAGCTGCGTCGGATCGGCGCCGGGCTGGCCGCGCGATGAGCTCGGCGATGTCACAGCCCGAGGTGATGCCGACGGTCACCGAACTGCTGCTGGCCAGGGCCGACGACGACCGGCCAGGCCTCCGCGCCGACGGTCGCGAGTGGACCTGGGCCGAGCACGTGCGCCACAGCGCGGAGTACGCCGCACTGCTGCGCGAACTGCTGCCGGAGGGCGAGCCGCCGCACATCGGCGTCTTGCTGGACAACGTCCCCGAGTTCTCGTTCCTGCTCGGCGGCGCCGCGCTGTCGGGCTCGGTGGTGGTCGGGCTCAACCCGACCCGGCGAGGCGCGGCCCTGGAACGCGACATCCGGCTGGCCGATTGCCGGATCGTGCTCGCCGACTCCTCCTACGCCCACCTGCTGGCCGAGCTGGACCTCGACGGGATCCAGGTGTTCACGCCGGAGGCCTGGCAGCACGAGCTCGCGCGGCACGCGGGCGCGGCTCCGGACCCGGTTCCTGCCAGCGGTGATGACCTGCTCGTCCTGGTGTTCACCTCGGGGACCGGGGGCGATCCGAAGGCGGTGCGCTGCACGCACGCCAAGATCGCCTTCCCCGGGCGAATGCTGGCCGAGCGCTTCGGGCTCGGCGGGCAGGACGTCACCTACGTCTCGATGCCGATGTTCCACTCCAACGCGCTGATGGCCGGGTGGTCCGTCGGGCTGGCGGCGGGCGCGGCCCTGGCCCTGCGCCCAAAGTTCTCCGCATCCGGATTCCTGCCGGACGTGCGGCGATTCGGCGCGACCTACGCCAACTACGTGGGAACACCGCTCTCCTACGTGCTGGCGACGCCTCAGGAACCGGACGACGCAGACAACCCGCTGCGCATCGTCTACGGCAACGAGGGCAACCAGCGCGACATCGCCCGGTTCGCCGAGCGCTTCGGCTGCCACGTCGTCGACGGCTTCGGCTCCTCCGAGGGCGGCATCGCGGTCGCCCGCACGCCGGACACGCCGGCGGGCGCGCTCGGCAAGGTCACCGACGGCGTCGCGGTGCTCGACCCGGACACCGGGAAGCCCTGCGCCACCGCGGAGTTCGACGAGTCGGGACGACTGCTCAACGGGGACGCCGCGATCGGCGAGCTGGTCAACACCACCGGCCCGGGCTGGTTCGCCGGCTACTACGGCGCGCCCGAAGCCGACGCCGAGCGGATGCGCGAGGGCATGTACTGGAGCGGCGACCTCGGCTACCTCGACGTCGACGGGTTCTGCTACTTCGCGGGGCGCTCCAGCGACTGGCTCCGGGTCGGCGGCGAGAACCTGGGAACCGCGCCGATCGAGCGAATCCTGCTGCGTCACCCGCACATCCACGAGGCCGCCATCTTCGCGGGACCGGCGGAGGTCGGCGACTCGGTGATGGCCGCGATCACCACCACCGCGGACTTCGAGCCCGCGTCGCTGGGAGACTTCCTGGCGGCGCAGGACGACCTGGGCCCCAAGCAGTGGCCGAGCTACGTCCGGCTGGTCGCCGAGCTGCCCCGGACCTCCACCCACAAGGTGCTCAAGCGCGAGCTCGCCGCCTGCGGGATCCGGACGCCCGACCCGGTCTGGCGCCGCGGCGATGACTCCTACACATTGATCGATCTATAACTTGTTCTAATTTTTCCCGATCGAGCGACGCTGCGCGATGGCGTTTGCACACCAGATTCCTATAACCTGTTTCACATACATAACTTGACCTATGGAGGGACACGATGAGCGGGACGGAACGTGAGCACGGGGTGCGCACGATCGATGCCGGTGCCCCGCCACAGCGGTTCGCCCGAGGGTGGCACTGCCTGGGCCCCGTCGAGGAGTTCCAGGACGGCAAGCCGCACGCGGTGCACGCCTTCGACACCAAGCTGGTGGTCTTCGCCGACAGCAAGGGCGACCTGCACGTGCTCGACGGCTACTGCAGGCACATGGGCGGCGACCTGACCCAGGGCGAGGTCAAGGGCGACTCGGTGGCCTGCCCCTTCCACGACTGGCGCTGGGGCGGCAACGGCCGCTGCACCTCGATCCCCTACGCCAAGCGGGTTCCCGGCCGCGCGCGGACCAGGTCCTGGCTCACGCTGGTGGAGAACAAGCAGCTGTTCATCTACCACGACCCGGAAGGCAACCCGCCTCCGCCGGAGGTCACGATCCCGCGGATCGACGAGGTCTTCACCGACGAGTGGTCGAACTGGACCTGGGACCGCGAGACGATCGCGAACGCCAACTGCCGCGAGATCATCGACAACGTCGTGGACATGGCGCACTTCTTCTACGTGCACTTCGCCTTCCCGACGTACTTCAAGAACGTCTTCGAAGGCCACGTCGCGACGCAGTACCTGCGCTCGCGCGGGCGTCCCGACGTCGGCGGCTCGCAGGGCAACTACGCCGGCGAGGAAACCGCGCTGCGCTCCGAGGCCAGCTACTTCGGGCCGTCCTACATGATCAACCGGCTGTGGACCGAGTACAAGGGCACGCCGATCGACGCCATCCTGATCAACTGCCACTACCCGGTCTCCCCCACGAGCTTCGTTCTGCAGTGGGGTGTTTCGGTCAAGAAGCTGCCGGGCCTCAACGACGAGCAGGCCGACATGGTGGCCGCCAAGTTCGCCAAGTCCTTCGGCGTCGGCTTCCTCCAGGACGTCGAGATCTGGCGGAACAAGACGCGGATCGACAACCCGCTGCTGGTCGAGGAGGACGGTCCGGTCTACCAGCTCCGCCGCTGGTACGACCAGTTCTACGTGGACGCCGCCGACGTCAGCGAGGAGACCACCGCTCGCTTCGAGTTCGAAGTGGACACCACCCGCGCGGTGGAGTCCTGGGAAGCGGAGGTCGCGGAGAACCTGGCACGGCGCGAAGCAGAGGAAGTCGGCAAGTCATGACGGCCGCCCGCACCGACGTCCCCGCCAGCACCGCTGCCGATCAGCAGCGCTACCTGGAGGGAGGCCTGCGCCCGCTGCCCTGCGCCACCTGCGCGGCTCGGGTGCTGGTCAAGAAGCACAGCCCGGAGCAGACCAGCATCCAGTGGGCGACCTCGACCGACGAGTGCCCGGAGATCTCCGCGCGCATCGCCGAGGGCGAGCACCCGGCGCTGGTGGACACCTGCCCCCGGCTGAGAGCGACCATCGACCACGCCATCAGCGAAGGCCTCATCGAAGTCCCCGACGCCGAAAGGTGATTCAGCGAGAACGAGGTGGGCCGGGTTCCCGGTCCACCGTCTTCATAGGATCTTGCGGGTGGGGCGATCCGCCTCGCCGCGAACGCGCTAGGGGGCGTTGCGTCGATGGGTTCTGCGGCCAACCGACAAGGCCAGGGTGGAGACGCGCTCCACGCGATGGCCGACGACGAGCTCACGGCCACGGCCCAGCGCGACCGCCGCAAGCGGATCATCGACGTGACGGTGGCCCTGGCCGACAAGGGCGGTTTCGACGCGGTGCAGATGCGCGCCGTGGCGGAGCGGGCCGACGTCGCGCTGGGCACGCTCTACCGCTACTTCCCGTCCAAGATCCACCTGCTGGTCTCCAGCCTGGTCCGCGAGCTGGAGCGCATCCAGGAACGCCTGGACCGCGCTCCGGTTCGCGGGGATTCCCCGTACGAACGGCTGCTGTTCGTGCTCAGCCGGCTCACCCGGGCGTTCCAGCGCAACCCCAACCTCTCGGAAGCCGTCACCCGCGCGCTGATGTCGGCCGACGCCTCGGCCGCGACGGAGGTCGACACGGCCAACCGCATGATGGAGGCCATGTTCATCGCGGTCATGAGCGACGGTGATCCGAGCGAGGAGCAGGTCGCGGTGGCCCGGGTCATCGGCGACGTCTGGCTGTCCAACCTGGTCGCCTGGGTGACCCGGCGGGCCTCGGCGAGCGACGTCTCCAACCGCCTGGAGCTGACGGTCCGGTTGCTCGTCCGATGACCTCACCTGGGCCTCCGGTCCGCGCCGAGCCGCTCCACGCCACCCGGCCACGCGGCCGTGGTGCTCCTCCGGACGTTAGGCTCGGCGCATGACCGAACCCGTTCGTCAGTTCGTCGAGGGCAGGCGCGCCGAAACCGTCCGCCGGCTGCTCGATGCGACGGTCGAGGAGCTCGTGGTCCGCGGTTTCGGGTCGATGACCGTGCGCTCGGTGGCCGAGCGGGCCGAGGTCTCGCGCGCCACCGCCTACTCCTACTTCTCCTCCAAGGAGCACCTGGTCACAGCGGTGTTCTGGAAGCGGGTCCAAGCCCTGCCGCCCAGCGGCGAGAAGCGGACCGGCACACCCGGCGCGGACGTCGGGCAGGTGGTGGACACGATCGCGCAGATGCTGGCAGCCGAACCGGCGCTGGTGCAGGCATGCACCACAGCACTGCTGGCCGACCAGCAGGAGGTCAAGCGCCTGCGCGACGAGATCGGCCAGGAGGTCTACCGGCGGCTCACCGACGCGGTCGGCGAGGCCGATCCGTCGGCGCTGCAAGCGGTGATGACCGCCTTCGTCGGTTCACTGGTGCTGGCGGGCAGCGGTTACCTGCCGATGGATCAGATGGCCTCGCACCTCGCGGGCATCACCGATCGCGTGCTCCCGCCGGCTGATCGTTGAGGCTGCGCAGCACGCTGCTGCGGGCCGCGGGCGGCAGCTGGTCGATCATCCCCATGACGCGGTTCTTGCGGCGCTGCACGGCCTGACGTTCGGGGAGCCCCGCGGTGGCGGGCAGCTGAGGCGGCACGCCGACCACGCGCTCCTCGGTGGCGATCCGGCCGCTGGCCAGCCATTCGCGCTCGCGGTCCAGGCTCGCCTGGTCCTTCTCCTCGCTCATGCCGATCGGGCCGGTCTTGTCGCCGCTGAGGAACTGCGCGACCACCGGGTCCTCGCTGGTGAGCAGCACCTCGCGAGGCCCGAACAGGACGAGCTCGCGGCGGAAGAGCATCCCCAGGTTGTCCGGCACCGTGCGCGCCAGGTTGATGTTGTGGGTGACGATCAGGATCGTCGCGTCCAGGTGCGCGTTGATGTCGATGAGCAGCTGCGAGAGGAAGGCCGTGCGCACGGGGTCCAGCCCCGAGTCCGGCTCGTCGCAGAGGATGACCTGCGGATCCAGCACGAGCGCGCGGGCCAGCCCGGCGCGCTTGCGCATCCCGCCGGAGATCTCCCCCGGCAGCTTGTCCTCGGCCCCGGACAGACCGACCATCTCCATGCGTTCGAGCACGATCCGGCGGATCTCCGCCTCGGTCTTGCGGGTGTGCTCGCGCAGCGGGAAGGCGACGTTGTCGAACAGGTCCATCGACCCGAACAGCGCCCCGTCCTGGAACAGCACGCCGAAGAGCTTGCGGATCTCGTAGAGCTCGCTCTCGCTGCAGGTGCAGATGTCCACGCCGTTGACCAGGCACCGCCCGTTCTCCGGCTTGAGCAGCCCGATCATCGACTTCAGGAAGACGGACTTGCCGGTTCCCGAAGGCCCCAGCAGCGCCGAGACCTCCCCCGCGGGGAGGGTGAAACCCACGTCCCGCCAGATGGTCTGCGGCCCGAAGGACTTGCTCAGCCCCTCGATCACGATTTCAGCTCCCACACCACGCTCCTCACGTCGACGTCGTTGTCGCAGCGGTGCGCCCGCACTCACACGCGAGACGGGCGCACCGGGTCGGGTCGTGCCGAGATCGCCGAAAAGCGTTGTCAGCGGCGGTAGTAGGCGTGCGTGGCGGTGGCCCCGCCGTCGGCCACGAACTCGGCTCCGGTGCAGTAGCGGCTCTCCTGGCCCGCCAGGAACACGACGAGCCCCACGATGTCCTCGGGCTGACCGATGCGGCCGAGCGGGACCATGTCGCCGATCGGGCTGAGATCGGTGCCCTCCCCGGTGAACTCCCGGGTCATGCCCGTGTCGAACATGCCGGGGTGCACGGAGTTGACGCGGATGTTGCGCGGGCCGAGCTCCATGGCGGCGGCCTTGGTCATGCCGCGGATGGCGAACTTGCTGGCGGTGTAGGCGACCAGCTGCGGCATTCCGCCCAGGCCTTCCACCGAGGAGAAGTTGACGATCGAGCCCTCTCCGGAATCGGCGAGCGCCGGTGTGGCGGCGCGCATCCCGAGGAAGGTGCCGAACTGGTTGATCCGCACGATGCGCTCGTAATCGGCCAGCGAGGTCTCCTCCAGCGAGGAGAACATGAGCACGCCCGCGTTGTTGACCAGGATGTCGAGCTGACCGAAGCGCTCGGTGGCGTGGTCGACCGCCGCGCTCCAGTCCTCCTCGTCGGAGACGTCGAGGTGCACGTAGCTCGCGGATTCGCCGAGCTCTTCGGCGAGCTCCTTGCCCGGAGCGTCGAGGATGTCGCCGATGACCACCGAGGCGCCTTCGGCGACGAAGCCGCGCGCGATGGCCGCGCCCTGCCCTCGTGCCGCACCGGTGACCAGCGCGACCTTTCCCGCGAGCCGTCCCATTCGCCGACCTCCCTGCCGAGCCGAACCCGTTCGCCCACGAGACTAGAACACGTTCTCGGTAATTGGGAACCCTCCTCGCAGCTCCGCGATAGAAGCGGATGAACTTGTTCTCGATTCTTCTCCCCTCCAGGGTTGCCGGAGGGAGCAGAGCCGTACTAGCGTCTGGACACATGTCCAGTGGTGTTGTGTTCAGCCCGTACGACTACGCCGTGCACACCGACCCGTACCCGACCTACGCGCGGCTGCGCGACGAGGCGCCGGTCTACCGCAACGACGAGCTCGACTTCTGGGCGCTGTCGAGGCATTCCGACGTCGCCGCGCTGTTCCGGGACAACACCCGGCTGTCCAACGCCAACGGCGTCTCGCTGGACCCGGCCGCGTGGGGCCCCTACGCGCACAAGACGATGTCGTTCCTCGCGCTCGACGACCCGCGCCACAACCGGCTCCGCTCGCTGGTCTCCCGCGGCTTCACCCCGCGCAGGGTGCGCGACCTGCAACCGCGCATCCTCGAACTCGCCCGGCACCACCTGCACCCGGCACTGGATTCCGGCGAGTTCGACTTCGTGGCGGA
Organism: Saccharopolyspora tripterygii; assembly: GCF_054778355.1. Lineage (NCBI taxonomy): Bacteria > Bacillati > Actinomycetota > Actinomycetes > Pseudonocardiales > Pseudonocardiaceae > Saccharopolyspora > Saccharopolyspora tripterygii. The sequence goes on from NZ_BAAGZP010000027.1 coordinate 68,479, forward strand.
CTTCGCGGGCAAGTTCCCGATGGACGTGATCTCGGAGCTGATGGGCGTCCCGGAAGCCGACCGCGACCGGCTGCGGGAGCTCGCCGACACCGTGATGCACCGCGACGAGGGCGTCTTCGACGTCCCGCAGGCGGCGATGGAGGCATCGCTGAACCTGGTGGCCTACTACGCCGACATGCTCGCCGAACGCCGCACGAAGCGCACCGACGACCTCACGTCCGCGCTGATGGACGCCGAGATCGACGGCGACCGGCTCAGCGACGACGAGATCATCGCGTTCCTGTTCCTGATGGTCGTCGCCGGCAACGAGACCACCACCAAGCTTCTGGCCAACGCCGCCTACTGGGCGCACCGCAATCCCGAGCAGCAGGCCAAGCCCTTCACCGATCCGGCCCGGGTGCCCGACTGGATCGAGGAGACCCTGCGCTACGACACCTCCAGCCAGATGGTCGCGCGCACCGCGACGGAGGACATCGCGCTGCACGACACCACGATTCCCGCAGGCGCCCGCGTGCTGCTGCTGGTCGGTTCGGCCAACCGCGACCCGCGCGCCTTCGACGCCGCCGACGACTACGACCTCGAACGCAGCACCGAGACCCAGATCGTCAGCTTCGGCGGCGGAACCCACTTCTGCCTCGGAGCGCACCTCGCGCGCTTGGAGGCGCGGATCGCGCTCACCGAGTTCGTCGAGCTGGTCAAGTCCTACGACGTCGACACCGACCGCGCGCAGCGCGTGCACTCCAGCAACGTGCGCGGGTTCGCGACCCTGCCCGTTCGCGTGGAAAGCAGGTAGCCATGCCCAGATTCGAACCGAACCCGGTCCGCCGCCCGACCGCGATCGCCGGCGCGTCGGCCGGGATCGGCGCGGCCACCGCCCAGGCCCTGGCCGCCGCGGGTCACCCGGTGGCCCTCGGAGCCCGCCGCGCCGACAAGTGCGAGGAGCTGGCCGCCAAGATCCGCGCCGACGGCGGCGAGGCCATCGCGGTGGAGCTCGACGTCACCGACGAGAGCTCGGTGGCCGATTTCGTCGCCAGGACCGCCGATGAGCTCGGCGACATCGAAATCCTCGTCTACGGCGCGGGCGATCTCGACGCCGACCTGGTGCACGAGATGGACGACGACCGCTTCGGCAGCCAGCTCGACGTGCACCTCGGCGGCGCGCACCGGCTCGTCTCCCGCATCGTGCCCGGCATGGTGCGGCGGCAGCGCGGCGACGTCGTGCTGATCGGCTCCGACGTGGTGCCCAAACCCCGCCCTCGGATGGGCGCGTACGTGCCCGCCAAGGCCGGGCTGGAAGCGATGGCGCGCACGATGCGCATGGAGCTGGAGGGAACCGGAGTGCGCGCCAGCATCGTGCGTCCCGGTCCCACGTTCACCTCGATGGGCATGCAGTGGGACGACAAGACCACCGAGGCCGTGCTCAACGACTGGGTGAAGTGGGGCCTGGCCAGGCACCCCTACTTCCTGCGCGCCTCCGACATCGCCGACGCCGTCCACCACGTGGTCTCGGCACCGCGCGGCGTGCACCTGAGCTTGATCGAGGTCGAGCCCGAAGCCCCGCTGGAGGAGAAATGACGCTGCTCGCACCGAAACAGGTCTCCGGTGGCCACGACGAGCACGGCCACCTCGAAGAACTGCGCACCGATCCGATCGCGCTGATGCGCCGGGTCCGCGAAGAGTGCGGCGACGTGGGGACGTTCGACCTGGCCGGGCGCCGGGTCGTGATGCTCTCCGGAGCCGAGGCCAACGAGTTCTTCTTCCGGGCCTCCGACGACGACCTGGACCAGGCCGCCGCGTACCCGTTCATGACGCCGATCTTCGGCCAGGGCGTGGTCTTCGACGCGCCACCGGAACGGCGCAAGGAGATGCTGCACAACCAGGCGCTGCGCGGCGAGCAGATGCGCGGGCACGCCCAGACCATCGACGCCGAGATCGCCCGCATGGTCTCGGAGTGGGGCGATGAGGGCGAGATCGACCTGCTCGACTTCTTCGCCGAGCTGACGATCTACACCTCGTCGGCCTGCCTGATCGGCAAGCGGTTTCGCGACCAGCTCGATCACCGCTTCGCCGAGCTCTACCACGACCTGGAGCGCGGGACCGACGCGCTGGCCTACGTCGACCCGCACGCGCCGATCGAGAGCTTCCGCCGCCGCGATGAGGCTCGGGCCGGACTGGTACGCCTCGTGCAGGAGATCATGGACGGCCGTGCCGCAGCGGGCAAACCACCGCGCGACGAGCGGGACATGCTCGACGTGCTGATGTCGGTCAAGGACGAGGACGGCCGGCTGCGGTTCAGCGCGGACGAGATCACCGGGATGTTCATCTCGATGATGTTCGCCGGGCACCACACGAGCTCCGGGACCGCCGCCTGGACGCTCATCGAGCTGCTGCGCAATCCCGGCGTGCTGGGCGGCGTGGTCTCCGAGCTCGACGAGCTCTACGCCGACGGGTCCGAGGTGAGCTTCCGCTCCTTGCGCGCCATCCCGCAGCTGGAGGGCGCGATCAAGGAGGCGCTGCGGCTCCACCCGCCACTGATCCTGCTGCTGCGGGTGGCCCAGGACGAGTTCAACGTGCGGGGACAGCGCATCGAGCGCGGTGACTTCGTGGCGGCCACCCCGGCGATCTCCAACCGCATCGCGGAGGACTTCCCGGAGCCCGACGAGTTCCGGCCCGAGCGCTACGTCGAACCGCGCCAGGAGGACCTGGTCAACCGCTGGACGTGGATCCCCTTCGGGGCGGGCCGGCACCGCTGCGTGGGCGCGGCGTTCGCGATGATGCAGCTCAAGGCGATCTTCTCAGTGCTGTTGCGCGACTTCAGCTTCGAGCTCGCCCAACCACCGGAGTCCTACCGCAACGACCACTCGAAGATGGTCGTCCAACTCGCCCAGCCGTGCCGGGTGCGCTACCGGCGCAGGAAGGAGTCCTGATGCGCATCGTGTGCGATCTCGACCTGTGCCAGGGCCACGCGATGTGCGAGCTGGAGGCGCCGGACGTGTTCTCGGTGCCCCGGCGCGGCAAGGTCGAACTGCTGGTCAACGAGCCGCCCCCGGATCTGCGCGGCGAGGTGGAAAGCGCTGTGCGGGAGTGTCCCACGCAGGCTTTGAGCATCGAGGAGGCTTGACAAGTGCTCCGCTATTCGACTGGACCTCGCTATTCTTGTTCATATGAGCAAGAAGTACCGCATCTCGGAGTTCGCTCGGCAGATCGGGCGATCGGCGTCGACTGTTCGCCGTTGGGCGAGCGAAGGACGTATCGAGGTCGAGCGAGCCCCGTCCGACCAGCGGTGCTTCACCGAAGAGAACGTGCGCGCCTTCTCTTCTCGCCACGCCGATCTGCGCCGATTGGAAAAGACGCTGCAGGACGAGCTGGGTGGTGGCCGGTGAAAGTCACCCGCATCGCCTACAGTCATCACCTCAATCAGGGGAAGTACGAGCGGCTTGTTGAGCAGGCCCTTCGTTTGGGGCGGGTACGTGCTTTGGTGTGGGCACGCTACGGAGCACCCGTCCACGATGGTGCCGGGTACCGGACTGTTCGTGATGCGTGGATGCGGGACGGGACGGCCGAAACTTTCGGGGTTTTGGCGAATGCGTGGAAGGAAACCGTTCGTGACGCTATGGCCGACATCAAGGCCCATCGCGAGGCCGGGAAGGTCAAAGTCCGCAGGTCGATCAAGCGGCGGTACCGCGACGAGAGGCAGCGGAAGAAGGCATACGCAGACCTGAAGTACGGCCGTTGGCGGGAGGACGGGTTTCTGGCCAGGCAGATGCGCAAGCACGTCAGACACGGAGTCTCCCGCAGCGCGAATCAGATCGTGGTGCGTTCTGATCAGTACCACGTCTGGGCGATGGCCGACGGCAACATGTGGATCGACGTCCCCGGCCTGGCACGTCGAGAGAAGATCGCGATCCCGCTGAACACCACCGTCGTCCCGACCGGAACGCTGCGGCTGATGCTGCGTGATGGTCAGGTTGAGGTGCATTACGTCACCGACGCCTCCGACCTGCGTGAAAGTCGGCCCTGCGGTACACGCGGGGTCGGCGTGGACAAGGGATACACCGAGGTGTTGACCGACTCCGACGGCCAGCACCACGGAGAGCAACTCGGCGAGCTGCTGCGTACCGAGTCCGACCATCTCAAGACCAAAAACGCCTGCCGAGCGAAACTTCGGTCCGTCGCCGACAGAGCCAGCAAGGCCGGCGACCACGCGAGGGCTGACCGGATCAGGCGCAACAACCTCGGCACCACGAAACGAAACCGACGACGCGCACGTTTCAAAGGCCAGGTGCGCAGCCTGACCTTTACCGCCGTGCACGCCGTTGTCGACAAGGCCCACACTGTTGTGGCCGAGGACCTCACCCGTTCCTTCGTTTCCAGGAAGAGGCTGGGCAGGAACACCAACCGGCGTCTTGCAGCCTGGACCAAGGGTGTCACGGCTGAGGCGCTCAACAGCGTGTCGGAGCGCAGAGGTTCTGCGCTGACGCTGGTCAACGCGGCCTACACGTCACAAGTCGCCCCCTGCTGCCGAACTCTTGGCAAGCGCACGGGGGACCGGCTTCACTGCACTGGTTGCGGGGACGTCTGGCAAGCAGACCACGCGGCAGCGATCAACGTTCTGGAAAGAGACGCAGACCCCGACATCTGCCTGTTCACACCGCACACGCGGGTGAAACAGATCGTCCAGCAACGGGCCGATCGCCATCGGACCAGACTGCCGGTCCAGGACTCCAGCCCCCGCACGGGCGGAGAGCGAACCATCCTTTTTGAGCAGCAGCGCTCAATGAACTGGAAGCAGGCTTGACATGCCCGCATACCCTCGGGAAGAACTGGAACGGATGGTCCAGCACTGGCTGGATGAGAACGAGCGCTGCGAAGCGCTCGGCGACTGGAAAGACCTGGCGCAGCTCTACACCGAAGACGCCACCTACGGCTGGAACACCGGGCCCAACGAGGACTTCATGGCGGTGGGCCGCGACGAGATCCGCGACATCGCGCTGGGCGTGGAGATGGAGGGGTTGGACGGCTGGAACTACCCCTACGAGCGGGTGCTCATCGACGACCGGCAGGGCGAGGTGATCGGGTTGTGGAAGCAGGTCGCGCACGCAAAGCGGCCCGACGGCAACCCGTACCAGGTCGCCGGCATCGGCGGCAGCTGGTTCCGCTACGGCGGGAACATGCAGTGGTCGTGGCAGCGCGACTTCTTCGACTTCGGCAACGCCGCGCACCTGTTCCTCGAGATGATCAAGGCCGACGTGCTCTCACCCGGCATGAAGAAGCGCATGGAGGTCGCCGCGTCCGGGGTGCCGCAACCCGGGCACTACCGCAAGGGCACGGCGCCCGTCGAATTGTGGTGACCTGAGCAGAAAATGGAGGACCGATGGAGATCGTGGTCGACTTCGACCTGTGCGAGGCGAACGGCATGTGCGAGGCCGTCGCACCCGACGTCTTCGAGATCGACGATGACGACAACCTGAACATCATCGCCGAACCCACGCCGGAGCTGCGGGATTCGATCGAGCAGGCGGTGCACTCCTGCCCGAAGGCCGCGCTGTCGCTGAAGGACTGAGCACATGCCGAAAGAGCGTCCACCGCAGCTCGACTCGCCGGTGGTGGCCAAGGTCATCAAGGTGGCCTCGCGGCTCAACATCCGGTTGTACCGCGCCACCGGCGGTCGGGTCGGCGGGAACTGGCGCATCGGTGCCGGGTTCCGCAAGTCCGTGCCGATCTGCCTGCTGACCACCACCGGACGTCGCAGCGGACAGCCGCGCACGGCGCCGCTGCTGCACATGCCCGACGGCGAGCGCGTCATCCTCGTCGCGTCGCAGGGCGGGTTGCCCCAGCACCCGGCCTGGTACCACAACATCAGGGCGAATCCCGAGGTCACGGTCCAGCTCAGGCGGGATGTCCGTCGCATGCGCGCCCGCACCGCGAGCCCGCAGGAGCGGGCCGACCTCTGGCCCCGCCTCCTCGACCTCTACGCCGACTTCGACGACTACCAGTCCTGGACCGACCGGGAGATCCCGGTAGTCATCTGCGAACCCGCCTGACACCGCCCGTGAGTTCTCGGCGCGCTCAGTGAGCGAAACCTCACCACGGGGCAGTTTTGGTCCGAACCGTCCATGATCACCATCCGGAATGTCCGGTCAGTTCGGACCAAAACTGCCCGTTCCCTCACTCCCCGATGCCGAGCTTGCCCGCGAGGCGGTGGAAGTACTCCGCGACCCACTGCTCGCCCTTCTCCGGGAAGCCGAAGAGGGCTTCGGTGACGCCGAGCTGCTCCCAGCGGGCCAGGCGGTCGAAGTCGGGCTTGCCCGACAGGGCCACGATCTGCGGATCGCCCTCCCGGCCCGCTTCCTTCCAGGTGCGCTTGAGGAGCGCGACCTTGTCGTCGATCTCGCCCTCGGTCGGCGTGGTGATCCAGCCGTCCGCGGAGCGGGCGATCCAGCCGAACGTCTTCTCCGTCCCGCCGGCCCCGACGAGCACCGGGACCCGGGGCTGCTGGATCGGCTTCGGCCACGCCCAGCTCGGACCGAAGTCGACGTGGTCCCCGTGGTACTCGGCCTCCTCCTGGGACCACAGCTGCTCCATGGCCTCCAGGTACTCGCGGAGCACGGTGCGCCGCTTGGCCTTGGGCACCCCGTGATGGGTGAGCTCGTCGATGTTCCACCCGAACCCGGCGCCCAGGCTCACCCGGCCGCCGGAGAGGTGGTCGAGGGTGGCGATGGTCTTGGCCAGCGTGATCGGGTCGTGCTCGACGGGGAGCGCGACGGCGGTCGCGAGCCGGATGCGCGAGGTCACCGCGGCGATCATCGACAGCGCCACCCACGGGTCCAGCGTCCGCAGGTAGCGGTCGTCCGGGAGCTCCTCCGATCCGGTGCCGGGGTGCGCGGCCTCCCGCTTCACCGGGATGTGGGTGTGCTCGGGCACCCAGTAGGAGTCGAAACCCGCCTCCTCGGCGGCCTTCGCCGCGACCGCGGGCGGAAGTCCGCGATCGCTGGTGAACTGCACGATGCCGTACTTCATGTGTGGTCCTTTTCGCCGAGGATCTTCTCGATGCGCATGGTGAACTTGGTGCCCAGCGGCCAGCCGACGTAGTGCGTCATGAACAGCCCTATCTCGCGCAGCTGCTCGGCGTCGAGCTCGTCGTTGCCCAGCGCCGCCCGCACCTGGATGTCGGCGACGTCGTCGAGCCCCTGGGCGGCGAGCGCGCCGAGCAGCAGCAGCCGCCGGTCTCGCAGGCTCAGCCCGGGGCGCGACCAGATCTCGGCGAAGAGGTGGTCGACGGTGACGCCGAAGAAGTCACCGGGTCCGTCGGAGACCTCCCAGCCGTAGACCTCGCCCATCTTGGCCAGGCCGCGCTGCCGCTGCTCGTCGGTCATGATGCCTCCCGTGCGACGCCGAGGGAGGCGGCCAGGTCGCGCATCGCCCGCTCCCCCAGCGGCAGCTCGACGCCGAGCCGCTCGCCGAGCTGCAGGGCCAGCGCGAGGTCCTTCTCCCCGAGGTCGCGGACGTTGCTGAAGATCGGGTACCAGTTGTCCGATGTGGACAGATGCTCGGTCTCGCCGCGCAGCATGATCGCGCCCGGCCCGCCGGTGATGGCGTCGGTGTGGCGCACGATCTCGCCGAGATCGCGCAGGTCGAGCCCGGCCGCTTCGGCGAGCCGCTGAGCCTCGCCCGCGGCCGTGAAGGCCACGAAGTGCAGCAGGTTGCGGGCGAGCTTGCAGCGCGTGCCCGCACCCACCTCGCCGGCGTGCACGACGAGCCCGGCCCAGCGCTCGAAGACCGCCTTGCAGCGGGTGAAGGACTCCTCGGGGCCGCCGACCATCACCGCGAGGTTCGCCTGGTCCGCACCGACCGCACCACCGCTCACCGGCGCGTCGACCACCGAAACACCGCGCAGCGCGGCCAGTTCGGCGAGCCGGGGCGCAGTGCTCTCGCTGATGGTGGAGTGGATCGCCACGACGGCTCCTTCGGACGCCCCGGCCAGCAGCCCGTCCGGCCCGCAGACGACCTCCTCGACCTGCGCGTCGTCGCGGACCATCACCGAGATGACCTCGGCGTGCTCGGCGACCTCGCGCGGGGAGGCCGCCGGCCGCGCACCGCGGTCGGCGAACCCCGCGACGACCTCTGGCCGGACGTCGTGGACGACGAGTCCGTCCGGCCAGTCCACGAGCTTGCGGGCCATCGGCTTCCCGATCTGCCCGAGACCCACGAACCCGACGGCGCTCACGAGCGGATCACCTGCCCGCCGTCGACGTTGAAGATCTGCCCGGTCACCCAGCCCGCCTCCTGCGACAGCAGGAACAGGCACATCCCCACGAGGTCTTCGGGCTGGCCCATGCGCTTGAGGGCCATCCCCTTGACGATCGCCTTCACCATCTCGGGCGGCGTGGTCTCGCGGGTGGCCTCGGTGTCGATCGGGCCCGGGGCGATCGCGTTGATCCGCACGCCCATGCCCCCGATCTCGTGGGCTAGCTGCTGGGTGAGCCCGTTGACCGCGACCTTGGCCAGTCCGTAGAAGCCGGAGTAGACCCAGGCGGCGGTGGAGGACTGGTTGACGATGGACCCTCCCCCGCGGGCCTGCATGTGCGGCACGCACGCCCTCGTGCACAGCAGCGCGCCGTCCATGTTCACGCTGAGGAACTTCTTGTAGTAGTCCCAGTCGACGGTGTAGAGCAGGTCCAGCTTCATGCCGCCGTAGATGGCGGCGTTGTTCACCAGGTGGTCGATGCCGCCAAAGCGCTCGACGGCGGAACTCGCCATCGCAGCGGTGGATTCCGGCGAGGAGACGTCGACCTCGACGAACGCGGCGGTGCCGCCGTCAGCGGTGATCTCCTTGGCGACCTTCTCGCCGTCGGCCGTGTTGAGGTCGGCGACGACGACGCTCGCGCCCTCGGCGGCGAGCGCTCGCGCGTACGCCTCGCCGACGCCCTGCGCCGCCCCGGTGACCACCGCGACCTTGCCTTCGAAACGCCCCATTGCGTCCTCCCGCCTCGCTACGCCGGTTCGGCGATGAGCTTGGTCTCCAGGTATTCCTCGAAGCCGGCCAGTCCCATCTCTCGGCCGATGCCCGACTGCTTGTACCCGCCGAACGGGGCGTCGGCGCCGTACCAGACGCCGCCGTTGATGCCGATCGTTCCGGTGCGGATGCGCGCGGCGACCCCACGCGCCCGGTCCAGGTCCTGGCCGTGCACCGCACCGGAGAGCCCGTAGGGCGAGTCGTTGGCGATGCGCACGGCGTCGTCATCGCCGTCGTGCGGCAGGATCACCAGCACCGGACCGAAGATCTCCTCGCGCGCCACGCGCGAGTCGTTGGTCAGCCCGGTGATCAGGGTGGGTTCGACGAAGAACCCGCGGTCGCGGTCCGATCGAGCGCCGCCGCAGGCGAACTTCCCGCCCTCTTCCTCGGCGAGGGCCAGGTACCTCTCCACCCGGTCGCGCTGGCGCGCGGAGATGACCGGCCCGCACACGGTTCCGGGATCGTCGGGGTCACCGGCGGGGATTCCGCTGAGCGCCTTCGCCGTCAGCTGCACGGCTTCGTCGTAGCGGGCGCGGGGCACGAGCAGCCGGGTGGTCAGCGCGCAGCCCTGGCCCGCGTGGGTGCACACGGTGAAGGCCGCGAGCCCGCAGGCCGCGCCGAGGTCGGCGTCGTCGAGGACGACGAACGCCGATTTCCCTCCCAGTTCCAGGAAGGTCCGCTTGATCGAGGGAGCGCCGGAGGCCATCACCGCGCGCCCGGTGTCGGTGGATCCGGTGAACGAGACCAGGTCGACCCGGTCGTCGGAGGACAGCTGCGCCCCGAGCCCGTGGTCGTCGGAGGTGACGATGTTGACCACGCCCGGCGGGATGTCGGTCTCGGCCAGCAGGATCTCGCCGACGGCCGCGGCGCACCACGGCGTGTCGGGCGCGGGCTTGAGCACCACGGTGTTGCCGGCCGCGAGCGCGGGACCGAGCTTGGCGAGGTTGATCTGGTGGGGGAAGTTCCACGGCGTGATCGCCCCGACGACGCCCACCGCTTCGCGGCGGGTCCAGCGCCTGCTGGGCATCCCCATGGGTTCGGCGACGCCGAGATCGCGGGTCCACTCGTAACCCGCTGCGAGCTCGGCGAAGTGGGCGACGTCGGCGATCGGCGCGTCCAGCTGCGCGCCGTGGGTGAGGAAGCGAGGCGCACCGACCTCGGCGATGGTCAGCTCCCGCAGCTCCTCGGCGTGCTCCTGCAACGCCCGGCTCAGCTGTTGGAGGCAACGCACGCGCAGGTCGAGGTCGCGGGACCAGTCGGTCTCGTCGAAGGCGCGCCTGGCTGCCGCGATCGCGCGGTCCATGTCGGCAGCGGTGGCGTTGGCCGCCGTGCCCAGGACCTCTTCCGTGGCGGGATTGGCGGTCTCGAACCTGCCGCCCGACCCGGGGACCTGTTCACCGTCGATCAGCAGGTTCGACGCCTTGGTTGTCCAGACGCTCATCGGCACCACATCCGGTTTCTAGACACGTGTCAAGACTAAAGTCCACATTTCGCGACCACAAGGTCCGATCTCAATAGAACGAGTTACCCCCTCTCCGCGAAGCCGCCGTTGACACAGCATAATCGAGGCGTAGAACATGTTCTAGAAGTTCGGCGCACGAGGGGAACACCGGATGACCGACGAGAAGCCAGGCACGACCTCCCTGCCAGCGGCGGTGGCCGCACCGGTCATCCCGGAGATCCCGGCCGAGACGACGCTGCTGGCAGGCCGCATCCGCGAGCTCATCGAGGCCGGCGTGCACACCGACGCCACCGCCGAAGACCTGCGCGCGGCCGCCGAGCACGTCTCTGCCGCCACCGCGCTGCTGCGCGAGCGCACCCGGGACGAACCGCTGCTGATGTCCTACGTCGACGGGCACCAGGTCAGCGTCAACAACCCGGTGGAGGGTCCCGGCAACCCCCTCGCACCGCCCATGGTCGGCGTCGAGATCGACGAGTCCGGAGCGACCTCCTCGTCCGCGCTGCTCGGCGCGGCCTACGAAGGGCCACCCGGACGCGTGCACGGCGGCTGGGTCGCCTCGCTGCTCGACCACGCGCTCGGCAGGGCGACCGCGGTCGCCGGCCACCCCGCGATGACCGTGTCGCTGACCGTGGACTACCGACGCGGCACGCCGCACGGCGTGCCGCTGACCATCAACGCCCGATTCACCGGCAAGGAAGGCCGGAAGGTCTTCGCCACCGGCGAGATCGTCGCCGACGGGGAAACCACCGCGCAGGCCAGCGCGATCCTGGTGACCTACTGACCATCGAGGAGTTCTGCGATGCCTGAGTTCCACCGACTGCGGGTGGCCGAGGTCGTCGAGGAGACGGCCGACGCCCGCTCAGTGGTCTTCGACGTCGACGTCACCCGGTTGCCCTACCGGCCGGGCCAGTTCCTGACGCTGCGGATCCCCAGCGACCGCTGCGGATCGGTCGCTCGCGCGTACTCGCTGTCGAGCTCGCCGGTGACCGACGGGCGGTTGGCGGTGACGGTCAAGCGGACAGCCGACGGCTACGCCTCGAACTGGATCTGCGACAACGTCGCCGTCGGGACCGAGCTGGACGTGCTGGAACCGGCCGGGGTGTTCACGCCGAAGGCGCTGGAGGACGACCTGCTGCTGTTCGCCGCGGGCAGCGGGATCACGCCGGTCATGTCGATCCTGAAGTCCGCGCTGGCCACCGGATCCGGTCAGGTCGTGCTCGTCTACGCCAACCGCGACGAGAAGTCCGTCATCTTCGCGCGCGAGCTCACCGAGCTGGCCGCGGCGCACCCCGGACGACTGGTGGTTCTGCACTGGCTGGAGTCGGTGCAGGGGCTGCCGACCCAGGACTCGCTGCAGTCGTTGTCGGCGGCGTTCCCGGAGCACGAGGCGTTCATCTGCGGACCGAAGCCGTTCATGGACGCAACCAGGAAGGCGCTGCGCGAAGCCGGTTTCCCGAAGTCGGCCATCCACCTGGAGCGCTTCGCCTCGCTGGCGGGCAACCCGTTCGACAACGCGACCCAGGCCGAACCCGCGACGGCGCCCGAGCCCGAGCCGGCCCCCGACCCCGCCCCGGAGGAGAGCGCCGAGCAGGCCGAACCGGAGGAGTCGGTCGTCGACGTGACGCTCGACGGCGAGAACCACGTGTTCAACTGGCCCGCCGACAAGCGGCTGCTCGACCTGCTCAAGGAGAAGGGGCTGCCGGCGCCGTCGTCGTGCTCGGAGGGAATCTGCGCCGCGTGCGAGTGCCGGGTGACCGAGGGCGAGGTCACGATGGTCAACAACCAGGTCCTCGAACAGGAGGACCTGGACGAGGGCTACGTGCTGGCGTGCCAGTCGCTGCCCAAGACCCCCAAGGTCAAGGTCGACTACGACTGACCTCGAAGGCGCTGCGACCACCGCTGTTCCGGGTGGCAGCGCCCGGTTCCCGCCGGTGCCGCACCGGACCTCCCGCCGTGCGCCTCGACAACGATGTGCAACACGTTCTTAGATACCAGAACGGCTCGTTGACTGCTGAAATCGGGCAGAACCGTAGCGCACATTAGGTGAAAACTATAACCTGTTTCAGTATCGTGAGGGCCACCTGGAGGTGCCATGACAGAAGCGACCTTCGATGTCGTCGTGGTCGGCTCCGGCGCCGCCGGAATGACCGCCGCGCTCGCGGCGGCGGACCGCGGATTGTCGGTGCTGGTCGTGGAGAAGGACCGCTACTTCGGCGGCTCCACCGCGCGATCCGGCGGAGCCGTCTGGGCCCCGTACAACGAAGTGCTGCGGAAGGCGAAGTCCGGCGACAGCCCGGAGAAGGCCGCGACCTACCTGCGGCACCTGATCGGCGACGAGATCGCCGCCGACCGCCGCGAGACGCTGCTCTCGCACGGGCCCGACATGGTGTCGCTGGTGCTGCGCAGCACGCCGCTCAAGCTCAAGTGGATCCCCGGCTACTCCGACTACTACCCCGAGACGCCCGGCGGGATCCCCAAGGGCCGCACGCTGGAGCCCAAGCCGTTCAACGGCAAGCTGCTCGGCGACGAGCTGACCAACCTGCAGCCCCCGTACCTGCCGGCCCCGGCCGGGATCACGGTCACCGCGGCCGAGTACAAGTGGATGAACCTCATCGCCCGCCACCCGCGCGGCGTGTTCACCTCCGCCAAGGTGGGCTTGCGCCGGGTCATCTCGCTGGCCACCAAGCGGCCGCTTCTGGCCCTGGGACAGGCGCTGGCCGCCGGTCTGCGCGCGGGACTGCTGCGCGCAGACGTGCCGGTGTGGCTCAACAGCCCGCTCGCCGAACTGCAGGTGGAGGACGGCGTCGTCACCGGAGTGCGCCTGCAGCGCGGCGAGGAGGACGTGCTCGTCCGGGCGCGGCACGGCGTGATCATGGCGGCAGGCGGTTTCGAGAAGAACGAGCGGATGCGCAAGCAGTTCCAGCGCGAACCGATCGGCACCGACTGGACCGTCGGCGCCGAGGGCAACACCGGCGACGGCATCGAGGCCGGTCAGCGCCTCGGCGCGGACGTAGACCTGATGGACGACGCGTGGTGGGGACCGTCGATCCCGCTCCCCCGCGGTCCGTACTTCTGCCTGTCCGAGCGCAACCTGCCCGGCAGCATCTTGGTCAACGCCGCGGGCGAGCGCTACGTCAACGAGGCGACCCCGTACGTCGACGCGGTGCACGCGATGTACCGGGGGCACGAGACCGGGGTCTCGCACATCCCTTCGTGGCTGGTCATCGACCAGCGCTACCGCAACAACTACACCTTCGCCGGTCTCCCGCCGCGCCAGCGGTTCCCGGGACGCTGGTACAAGGCGGGCGTCGTGCACACCGCCGCCACCATCGAGGAGCTGGCGACCAAGATCGAGGTGCCCGCGGAATCGCTGCGCGCAACCGTCAAGCGGTTCAACGGCTTCGCCCAGAACGGCACCGACGAGGACTTCCACCGCGGCGAGAGCGCCTACGACCAGTACTACGGCGACCCGCGCCTGCCCAACCCGAGCCTGGCTCCGCTGGAGGTCGCGCCGTTCCACGCGGTCAAGATCGTGCCCGGCGACCTCGGCACCAAGGGCGGGCTGCGCACCGACGCCCGCGCACGGGTCCTGAGGGAGGACGGCTCGGTCATCCCCGGCCTCTACGCGGCGGGCAACGCGAGCGCGGCCGTCATGGGATCCACCTACGCGGGCGCAGGCGCGACGATCGGCCCGGCCATGACCTTCGGCTACATCGCCGCCCTGGACATCGCCGCCGAGGCGCAGCGGTGACACCCACCGGAGACGAGAACCAGAAGACGCGAACTGGAGGCGGGATGACCTCGACGACGGAGACAGAGCAGCCGCATTGCCTGGTCGAGCAGCGCGGCGGCGTGCTGGTGGTGACGATGAACCGCCCGGACGCCAAGAACGCGCTGTCCGGCGAGATGATCAAGATCATGATCGAGGCCTGGGACCGGGTCGACAACGATCCCGAGATCCGGGCCTGCGTGCTCACCGGCGCGGGCGGAGCCTTCTGCGCGGGCGCCGACCTCAAGAGCATGAGCAACAACCACCCCGGTGACCAGCACCAGCAGGGCTCGTTCAACCCCGCCAAGATCGAGGGCCTGCTCAAGGGCAGACGGCTGAGGAAACCGCTGATCGCCGCGGTCGAGGGCCCCGCCATCGCGGGTGGCACCGAGATCCTGCAGGCCACGGACATCCGGGTGGCTGGCGAGAGCGCGCGCTTCGGCGTCTCCGAACCGCGGTGGGGCCTGTTCCCGCTGGGCGGTTCCGCGGTCCGGCTGACCCGGCAGATCCCCTACACGGTGGCCGCCGACCTGCTGCTGACCGGACGTCACATCAAGGCTCCCGAAGCCAAGGACCTCGGCCTGATCGGCCACGTCGTGCCGGACGGGACGGCGTTGGACAAGGCGATGGAGCTGGGCGAGATGATCGCCGCCAACGGCCCGCTGGCCGTGCAGGCGATCCTGCGCACCATCCGGGAGACCGAGGCGATCCCGGAGGAGGAAGCCTTCGCCATCGAGGCGGAGCACGGCATCAAGGTCTTCATGAGCGCCGACGCCAAGGAAGGCCCGAAGGCCTTCGCCGAGAGGCGCAAGCCCGACTTCCAGGGCAGGTGAACCGCGAGGGGCGTCCCGGCCGGGGCGCCCCTCCTGATCGGTCCAGCAGCACCGGGACACCGATGCCCGTCGTTGCAGAGTCGAACGTCCCCGCACTGTCGCGAGGTGCACGTATGCAGAGCCGCTACGCAACACTGCCCCGAGACCGCCTGGCCACGCTGCTCCCGGAACTGCTGCTGGTCGGGCAGTTGATCGACCGATCGGCGATGGCCTGGTGCATCTCGTCGTTCGGTCGCGAGGAGATGACCCGGATCGCCATCGAGGAGTGGATGGCGGCCAGCCCCCTCTACACCCGGCGCATGCAGAACGCGCTGGACTACCGCGGCGACGACGTGGTCACCATCTTCAAGGGGCTGCAGCTCGACATCGGCGCCCCGCCGCAGTTCATGGACTTCCGCTACACCGTGCACGACCCGCGCTCCGGCGAGTTCCACCTCGACCACTGCGGCGCGCTGATGGACGTCGAGCCGATGGGCGAGCGCTACGTCCGCGCGATGTGCCACGACATCGAGGACCCCACCTTCGACGCCACGGCGGTGGCCACCAACCCGAAGGCGCAGGTCCGGCCGGTGCACCGGCCGCCGCGCGTGCCCGCCGACCGCCAACCGCACTGCGCGTGGACGGTGATCATCGACGACGCGCACCCGCCGGTCTCCCCCAGCGACGACTGCGTGGCGCTGAGCGAGTCCCGGGCGGCGAACCTGGAGCTGTCGGCCATCGACCCGGCCGACGACGGGCGCGGCGACTACGCGGGCCCGCTGCTCAGCGACCTGGACTTCGCCGACTTCAGCTCCTCGGCCCTGGTGCGCATGGCCGACGAGGTGTGCGTGCAGATGCACCTGCTCAACCTGGGTTTCGTGCGAGCGGTGGCGCGACGAACCGACGATCCGCGGGAGATCTGCACCAAGCAGCTCGTGGGCATCGCCGGGCTCGCCGCCGAGCGCATCCACCGGGCGCTGGGCCTGCCAGGGGGTGTGGAGGGCGCGTTGCGGACCTTGGAGCTGCATCCGCTGCTCAACCCCGCGAACTACGTCGTGGCGTCGCGGGATTCCGCTTCGATCACCGTGCGGCCCGGGCCGGCCCACGACGACGGGGCGTGGATCTCGTTGTGCGGCCCCGATTCCACGGCGCCGCTGCAGGCCGTGGTGCGCGCGGTCGATCCGCGGCTGGACGTCGTGGTCGACGGTTCACCCGACTCCTGGACGGCCCGCGTCATCACCGGTGAGCGACCCGCGAACGAGTTCGACGAGGTGGCGGTGACCCGGATCAGCTCCGGCTCGAACTTCGTCTTCCAGCCCCGGAAGTCCATCCCGATCACGCCAGTTCGGTGAGGAGAACCCCATGACGGGCACGAGCTTCAACCTGTCCGCGGTCTTCCAGACCGTCGCGGACGCGGTCCCCGACCAGGAGGTGCTGGTCTGGGGCGATCGCCGGTTCACCTACTCCGCGCTCAACGCCCGCGTCGACGGCGTCGCGCACTACCTCACGAGCCAGGGCCTCGGCTGCCACACACCTCGCGAGAACCTCGCCGGGCACGAGTCCGGGCAGCACCACGTCGGCCTCTACCTGCACAACGGCAACGAGTACCTGGAAGCCATGGTGGGCGCTTTGCGGGCGCGCGCGGTGCCGTTCAACGTGAACTACCGGTACGTGGCGGAGGAACTGGTGTACCTGTTCACCGACGCCAGGACCGAGGCGCTGGTGTTCCACTCCGCTTTCGCGCCGCAGGTCGCCGAGATCCGCGACCAGCTGCCGGATCTGCGCGCGCTGATCCAGGTCGACGACGACAGCGGCAACCCGCTGCTGCCCGGCGCCGTGGCCTACGAGTCCATCGTGGACACCCCGGTGCCCGGTGCGCTGCCCGAACCGACCGGGGACGACCTCTACCTGCTCTACACCGGTGGCACCACCGGGATGCCCAAGGGCGTGATGTGGCGCCAGCACGACGCCTACGTCAGCGCCATGGGCGGCACCCCGTTCGGCAGCTCCGAGCCCTACAGCTCCTACGAGCAGATCGCCGAAGCCGCCAGGCAGGGCGGCGGCGGGATGCGGATGATCATGACGGCGCCGTTCATGCACGGTGCCGCGCAGTGGTCGGCGTTCCACATGATCACTCAGGGCGGCGCCATGATCCTGCCCGCCGACCCGACACGCCTGGACTGGCACGAGGTCCTGCGCACCGTGGAGCGCGAGCGGGTGGTGAGCATCCCGGTGGTCGGGGATGCGATGGCCCGGCCCATGGTCGTCGAGCTGGAGCGCGGCGGCTACGACCTCTCCGGCGTGTTCGCGGTGCAGAACGGCGGGGCCCCGCTGACACCGACGGTCCGCGGCCGGCTTCAGGCGCAGCTGCCGAACGTGCTGTTCGTCGACACGGTCGGATCGTCTGAGACCGGCATCCAGATGAGCCAGGTCTCCGACGGGAGCAGCGCCGAGGCAGGCGTTTTCACCCCGGACGGCGACACCACGGTCCTCGACGACGACCTCACCCGCGAGCTCGCCACCGGCGAGCAGGGCTGGCTGGCCCGGCACGGACGGGTCCCGCTCGGCTACCTCGGCGATGCCGGCAAGACGGCCCGGACGTTCCCGGTCGTCGACGGCAAGCGCTACAGCATCCCGGGCGACCGCGCGATCCGGTTGAGCGAGGACCAGATCCAGCTGCTCGGGCGGCAGAGCATCACCATCAACTCCGGCGGCGAGAAGATCTTCGTCGAGGAGGTCGAGCGCGCGCTGGCCGCGCACCCCGCGATCGCCGACGTGATCGTCACCGGGCGCCCGTCGGACCGCTGGGGCAGCGAGGTGGTCGCGATCGTCGAGCTGCTGGAGAACCACGAGGCGTCAGACGACGACCTCATCACCGAGGCGGCCCGGCACATCGCCCGCTACAAGCTGCCCAAGGCGATCGTCCGCGTGGCCGAGATCCAGCGCTCCCCCAGCGGCAAGGCCGACTACCGCTGGGCCAAGGCCCAAGCGGAAACCACCCCCACCCAGGCCTGACCCCAGGCGTCCCCACCCCGCGCGTCCCCACCTGGCGCGTCCCCACGACCTGGGCATCTCCCAGTTTTAGTCCGAACCGAGCCGTGATCACGCCCGAAATGTCGGCTCAGTTTGGACTAAAACTGGGACGTGGTGAGCACCTCCGCGGGCGCGACGGCGGCGTTGGGCTCGACGACAGCGGAACTGCGCCAAGGCCCTCCGGGAGGTCTTCCGGGAGGGCCTTGGCGCGGTTCGGTGGGGGAAGTTTTCATGAGAACTTCCCCCATCCTGGGGTTTCGGTCAGCGGAGCTTGTCGAGGTTGGCGAAGGTCTCCTCGACCTCCTTGAGCAGGTCGTCGAAGACCTCTGCGACGGGCCGGATCTCGTTCATCCGGCCGACGATCTGCCCCACCGGCATGGACACGGCCTGCGGGTCGGTGGCGCGCATCATGCGCTGGTGGGCTTCGCTGACGAGGATGTTCTGCAGCGGCATCGGCAGCGGCTCCGGCGCGTCCGGGGCCGCCCACGCCTCGGTCCACTTCGTCTTGAGCAGCCGAGCGGGCTTGCCGGTGTAGATGCGGGAGCGGACGGTGTCGCTGGAATCGGCCGCCAGCAGCGCCTCCTGCGTCACCGAATCGCCCATCGTCATGCCGTACTCGGCCGTGGTGAGCCAGTAGGACCCCATCCAGGCACCGGAGGCGCCCAGCGCGAGCGAGGCGGCGATCTGGCGTCCCGTGCCGATGCCGCCGGCGGCCAGCACCGGAGCGCGTCCGGCCAGAGCGTCGACGATCTCCGGAACGAGCACCATGGTGGCGATCTCACCGGTGTGGCCGCCGGCCTCGTGGCCCTGCGCGACGACGATGTCCACGCCGTTGTCGACGTGCCGCTTCGCGTGCTCGGCCTTTCCGGCCAGCGCCGCCACCAGGACGTCGTGTGAGTGGGCCTGCTCGATGATGTCCACCGGCGGCGAGCCCAGCGCGTTGGCGATCAGCGCGATCGGGTGCCGCAGCGCCACGTCGACGTGCGAGCGGGCCACCGAGTGCAGCCAGCCCAGCACACCGCCGCGTTCCTGCTCGTCCTCGGGCAGTTCCGGGACGCCGAGCTGGCTGAGGGTGCGCTCGACGAACGAGCGGTGCTCAGGCGGGATCAGCGAGTCCAGGTCGACCTGGGTGCCCTCGGTGGGCACCTTGGCGGGCATCACGACGTCGACGCCGTAGGGCTTGCCGCCGGTGTTCTGGTCCATCCAGTCCAGGACCTTGTCGAGCTCATCGGGGTCGTTGAACCGCACGCACCCCAGCACGCCGAGCCCACCCGCCTTGCTCACCGCCGCGGCGACGTGCTCCGACGGGGTGAAGGCGACGATCGGGTGCTCGATCCCGAGCGTGTCGCAAAGCGATGTTCGCATCTGGTTCCTCTCACGAACGTGTTCGGTGTGAACGTCTTCCGCAGCGGTGCGGGCTCTCAGCGCGCGGCGGACTTCCGCGAGGACTCGTTCACCTCGGTGGGCTCGTGGGCCTCGGTGTGCTTGCGAGCCCACGGGTAGTCGGGCTTTCCGCTGGGAGAGCGGGTGATCTCATCCACCAGCCAGAGGCTGCGCGGTACCTTGTACCCGGCGATCACCTCGCGGGCGTGGGCGTCGAGCTCGGCCAGCTTCGGCGACGCTCCCTCGCGCGGCTGCACGAGCGCGGCGACCCGCTGACCCATGCGCTCGTCGGGCACGCCGACCACCAGGACGTCGAAGACGTCGGGGTGCGACTTCAGCGCGCTCTCCACCTCCTCGGGGAAGACCTTCTCCCCACCGGTGTTGATGGACATGTTGCCGCGCCCGAGCAGGGTGACCGTCCCGTCGGCTTCCAGCCGGGCGTAGTCGCCGGGGACCACGTAGCGCGTGCCGTCGATCTCGACGAACACCGAAGCGGACTTCTCCGGGTCCTTGTAGTAGCCCAGCGGCACGTGCCCGGTCTTGGCCAGCCAGCCGACCTGCCCGGTTCCCGGCTCCAGCGGCCGGTTCTCGTCGTCGATGACGATGAGCTTCTTGTCCGCGGTGACCCTGGGGCCCTCGGTCTGGACGCCGTCCTTGGTGACGATCCCGATGCCGCCGAACCCGGTCTCCGAGGAGCCGATCGCGTCGGTGATCACGACGTTGGGCAGCTCTTCGAGGTACTGGTGCTTGACCGAGGTCGAGAATAGCGCGGCCGTCGAGGAGATCGCCACCACCGAGGACGCGTCGTACTCGCCCTCGCGGAAGGCCTCGATCATCGGCCGTGCCATCGCGTCACCGACGATGGCCAGGACGTTGACCTTGTTGCGCTCCACCGCCCGCCACACCTCGTGCGGGTCGAACTCGGGGACGAACACCGTTGTGGCGCAGGCGAAGAGGTTGCCGAAGGTGGCCCACTGGGCGGCACCGTGGATGAACGGAGCGGCCGGAAGCCGCACCAGGCCACCGGTTTCCGCGCCCGTGCGCGCCAGTTCCCACTCGTCCTTGACGTATTCGCCGGTCATGAAGTCGATGCCGCCACCGAGGACGCGCCAGACGTCCTCCTGGCGCCACATGACGCCCTTGGGCATGCCGGTGGTGCCGCCGGTGTAGAGCAGGTAGAGGTCGTCGGCGCTGCGCTCGGCGAAGTCGCGGTCGGCGCGCTGCGCGGCGAGCGCGGATTCGTACTCCGCGGCGTCGTAGCGGGAGTGGTCGGCGTCCGATCCGTCTTCGATCACTAGAACGTGATTCAGGCCAGGAACCTGCGGCAGCACCTCGGCGACGTGATCGCTGTACCGCCGCTCGTGCACCAGCGCGACCATGTCCGCGTTGGAGAAGATGTACTGCAGCTCCGCGGGCACGTAGCGGTAGTTCACGTTGATCGCGACCGCCCGCAGCTTGTACGCCGCGAGCATCGCCTCCAGCGCTTCGATCGAGTTCCTGGAGTACACACCGATGTGCGCGCCCGGGCCGACTCCCCGCTCGGCGAGGTGGTGCGCCAGCTGGTTGGACCGCTGCTCCAGTTCCGCGAACGTCACCTGGCGCTCGCCGCAGACCACTGCGACGCGCTCAGGGACCATGTCGACTGCGTGCTCGAAGAGATCTGCGATGTTGAGTGCCACTCGAAAAAAGTAGAACGTGTTATCGCTGAAGACAAGAGCCGAAAAGGTCTACCGCGAAATGGGCGATCCGTCCTCGCGACGTGCTTCGGGCAGCACGAAGCCGCGCGCAGCGGGCCTCGCCCCGCCGCGCGCGGACGCGCACCGATCATCGCAGCTCAGATGGCCTTTTCGCGACCTTCCCAGTACGGATCGCGCAGCTTGCGCTTGTAGAGCTTGCCGTTGGGATCCCTCGGCAGCTCGTCGACGTAGTCGATGCTGCGCGGAACCTTGAACTTGGCCAACCGCTCCCGCGCGTAGGCCAGCAGCTCCTCGGACAGATCGTCGCCGGCGGCCACGCCCTCGGCGGGTTGGACGACGGCCTTGACCTCCTCGCCCCAGTCGTCGTGCGGCACGCCGAACACGGCCACGTCGGCGACCTTGGCGTGCACCGACAGCGAGTTCTCGATCTCGGCCGGGTAGATGTTCACGCCACCCGAGATGATCATGTCGTTGCGCCGGTCGCACAGGTAGAGGTAGCCGTCGGAGTCGAGGTAGCCGACATCGCCCAGGGTGAACAGGTCGCCCACCCGCGCTTCCTGGGTCTTCTTCTTGTCGTTGTGGTACTCGAAGGACGAGCCGCCCATCTGCATGTAGACGGTGCCGATCTCGTCGGCGGGCAGCTCGCCGCCGTCGTCACCGAGGATCCGCACCACCGAGCCGGGCCACGGCTTGCCGACCGAACCCGGCTTGCGCAGCCACTCGTCGGCCATGATCGTCGTGCCGCCGCCCTCGGTGGCGGCGTAGTACTCGACGACCACCGGCCCCCACCAGTCCAGCATCGCGCGCTTGACCTCCTGCGGGCACGGAGCGGCGCCGTGGATCATCGTGCGCAGCGAGGACACGTCGTAGCGGGCGCGGGTCCCCTCCGGCAGCGCCAGCAGGCGGTGGAACTGGGTGGGAACCATGTGGCTGTGCGTGACGCGGTGCTTCTCGATCAGCCGCAGCATCTCCTCGGCACCCCAGCGGTCCATCAGGACCGCGGTGTGCCCGAACTGGATCGAGATGCTCACGAAGTTGAGCACGGCGGTGTGGTACAGCGGGGAGCCGCACAGGTGCACGTGGTCGTCGAAGGGCTTGAGCCCGAAAACCCCGAAGAACCAGGCGTTGGCCGCAGGGACGTCGTCCGGATCCGCACCCGACAGCGGCCTGCGCACGCCCTTGGGGCGGCCCGTGGTCCCGGAGGTGTAGAGCATCGGCGAGCCCGTGGTGCGCACGTCCGGGCGCCCGACCGGCTCCTCGGCGCCGAGGTTGGCCAGCGGCTGGAACCCCGGCACGTCCCCGACGGCGAAGCGCGCTTGGCTGGGCAGGCCGCTGCGCGCTGCGGCGTCGGAGGCGGCGTCGGCGAACCTCTCGTGCGCGAGGAACGCCTTGGCGCCGCTGTCCTCGACGATGTAGGCGACCTCGGGCCCCACCAGGTGCCAGTTCACGGTCACCACGTACAGCCCGGTCTGCACGGCGGCGAAGTACGCGGCCAGCAGGTCCGCGCCGTTGGGCAGCATCAGCACGATGCTGTCGCCCGGCTCCAACCCCATGCTCTGCAGACCCCGGCCGTACCGGTCGGCCGCGGCAGCGAGTTCGGCGTAGGTGACCGAACTCCCGTCGGGCGAGACCACGGCAGTTCGGTCCGGCTGCTGGTGGGCGATGTTCCACAGTCCTATGTCGGCCACGGCGGACTCCTGTCGACGACGAAAGCGTTCCCCAGCCGAACAAACCTAGAACGTGTTGCAGTTATTGAGCAAGGTCGCGGGCCGAACCCGTTGCGAGCAATCCGACCCGCGACCCCACCTCACCCGAGAACGCATTTCAGTTCTGGACCACCTCGGCGACCGACCGGACGTGCTCCACGTCGCGGCAGCCGACCAGCAGCGAAGTCACCCCGGCCTTCTCCCACACCGCGATCCGCTCCCGGACGTGATCGCGGTCGCCGATGATGGCCACGTCGTCGATGGCCTCGTCCGGAACCGCAGCGACCGCCTCCTCGCGCCGACCAGCGGCGAAGAGCCGCTCGATGTCGGAGACCGCCTCGTCGTAGCCCATCCGGCGGAACAGCTCGGCGTGGAAGTTCATGCCCGGCGCGCCCATCCCGCCGATGTAGAGGGCCACCGAGGGCTTGAGCTTGGCGCGCTCGGTCTCGGGGTCGTCGGTGACCACGACCTGGCAGGTCGCGGCGATCTCGAACTCCTCGCGGGTGCGGCGCGCTCCCTCGCGGGCGAAGCCCTCGGCCAGCCACTCCTCGTACATCGGGCCGACCCGGGGCGAGTAGTAGACCGCGATCCAGCCATCGGCGATCTCGGCGGTCTGCGCGACGTTCTTCGGCCCCTCCGCGCCCAGCCAGATCGGCAGGTCCGCGCGCAGGGGGTGGGTGATCGGCTTGAGCGGCTTGCCGAGCCCGATGGAACCCGGCCCGTCGTAGGGCATCCGGTAGTGCGGGCCCTCGTTGCGCACCTTGTCCTCACGCGCCAGCACCTGCCGCACGATCGAGACGTATTCCCTGGTCCTGGCCAGCGGCTTGGCGAACGGCTGCCCGTACCAGCCTTCGACGACCTGCGGCCCGGAGACGCCCAGACCGAGGATCGCGCGGCCGCCGGAGAGGTGGTCGAGGGTCAGCGCGTGCATGGCGCAGGAGGCCGGCGAGCGCGCCGACATCTGGGCGACGGACGTGCCCAGCCGGACGTCGCGCGTGTCCGAACCCCACCACGCGAGCGGCGTGAAGGCGTCCGAACCCCACGACTCCGCGGCGAAGACGGCGTCGAATCCAGCCCGGTCGGCTTCGAGAACGAGTTCTTGGGCGTTCTGCGGTGGCGCGGCACCCCAGTACCCGAGCTGCAGTCCTACTTTCACTTGTGAACCTCCCTTTCCCGGCCGGCCGCGGACCCTGCCCATACTGCACCGGATATTGCCGTGATGGCGAGAACATGTTTCACTTCGGGTTGTGACTGGGATCTCCGAACCGCTCAGCGCCCCGCTCAACATCGGCTTCGACTACACCCGTTCGCTCGGGACCGTCCACAGCCGATTCGCCACCTCGCTGCGCGACGGCGGCATCGTCGGGGTGCGCGGCAGCGACGGCCGGGTGCACGTGCCACCCATCGAATACGACCCGGACACCGCGGCCCCGCTGGACGACTTCGTCGAGGTCGGCAGCGAGGGCGCGGTGATCAGCTGGACCTGGATGCCCGATCCGCTGCCCGGCCAGCCGCTGGAACGCCCGTTCGCCTGGGCGCTGGTGCGCCTCGACGGCGCGGACACCCCGCTGCTGCACGCCGTGGACGTGCCCGGACCGGAGGCGATCTCCACCGGGATGCGCGTGCAGGTCCGCTGGGCCGCCGAGCGCGGCAACGGGATTCGCGACATCGCCTGCTTCGAACCCGCGGGCACCCCCACCACCGCGCCGAAACCGGCCGGTGGGGATCCGGTGACGATGCTGACCTCACCGGTGCAGCTCAACTACATGCACTCCGCCTCCCCCGAGGAGAGCCGCTACCTGGAGGGGCTCGCCGAGGGCAGGATGCTCGGTCAGCGCTGCCCCGCGTGCTCGAAGGTCTACATCCCGCCGCGCGGCGCCTGCCCCACCGACGGCGTTCCCACGGTGGAGGAGGTGGAGCTGCCCGACACGGGCATCGTGACCACGTTCTGCATCGTCAACGTGCCGTTCCTGGGCCAGCGCATCAAACCTCCCTACGTCGGCGCCTACGTGCTGCTCGACGGCGCCGACATCCCGTTCCTGCACCTGGTGCTGGGCTGCGAGGCCGACGAGGTGCGGATGGGGATGCGGGTCAAGGCGTCGTGGAAGCCGCGCGACGAGTGGGGCCCCACGCTGGAGAACATCGACCACTTCGAACCGACCGGGGAACCGGACGCGGCGTTCGAAACCTACGCCCACCACCTGTGAAGGAGCTGCCATGACTGACGTCGCCGTCGTCGGCTTCGCACAGGCACCGAACGTGCGCGCCACCAACGGCACCACGAACGGTGTCGAGATGCTGGTCCCCATCTTCCAGGAGGTCTTCGCCCAGACCGGGCTGTCCAAGACCGACATCGGTTTCTGGTGCTCGGGATCCTCGGACTACCTGGCAGGGCGCGCCTTCTCGTTCATCGCCGCGGTGGACGCGATCGGCGCTGTCCCGCCGATCAACGAGTCGCACGTCGAGATGGACGCCGCCTGGGCGCTCTTCGAGGCCTGGGTGAAGATCCAGACCGGCGAGGTGGACACCGCCCTGGTCTACGGCTTCGGCAAGTCCTCGGCCGGAAACCTGCGCCGCACGCTCGCGCTGCAGCTGGACCCCTACTCGGTGGCGCCGCTCTGGCCGGACTCGGTGAGCATCGCCGGCCTGCAGGCTCGCATGGGCCTGGACGCCGGGGACTACTCCGAGCAGGAGATGGCCGAGGTCGCGGTCCGCAACCGCGCGTCCGCCAAGGGAAATCCCAGCGCGCAGATCTCCGGCGCGTTCGACCCGCAGGAGCTGCTGGCCGAGCCCTACGTCGCCGATCCGCTGCGCGCCCACGACTGCGCTCCGATCACCGACGGAGCGTCGGTGATCGTGCTCGCCTCGGCCGAGCGCGCCCGCGAGATCCGCGAACGACCCGCCTACATCGGCGGCATCCAGCACCGCATCGAATCCGGCAGCCTGGGCGCGCGCGACCTGCGCCGCTCGGAATCCACCGCCGCCGCAGGAACGGCGCTGGGCACCGACGGCGTCGAGATCGCCGAGCTGCACGCACCTTTCACGCACCAGGAGATCGTGCTGCGCCGGGCGCTCGGGCTGGACGAGTCGGTCGCGGTCAACCCGTCGGGCGGCGCGCTGTGCGGCAACCCGATGTTCGCGGCCGGACTGTCGCGCATCGGCGAGGCGGCCACGCAGGTCTTCGACGGCCGCGCCGGGAAGGTGCTGGCGCACGCGACCAGCGGCCCCGCGCTGCAACAGAACCTGGTGTGCGTGATGGAGGGACGAGCCTGATGGGCAAGCAGTTGGCGGCCGTGCTGGGCACCGGCCAGACCCACCACACCAGCAAGCGGCTGGACGTCTCGATGGCCGGGATGTGCCGCGAAGCGGTGGACCGCGCGATGACCGATGCCGGCGTGGACTGGCCGGACATCGACGCGGTCGTGGTCGGCAAGGCGCCCGACCTTTTCGAGGGCGTGATGATGCCCGAGCTGCACCTGGCCGACGCGCTGGGCGCGACCGGCAAACCCCTGCTGCGGGTGCACACCGCGGGCTCGGTGGGCGGTTCCACCGGCAACGTGGCGGCGAGCCTCGTCCAGGGCGGCGTGCACAAGCGCGTGCTGGCGGTGGCGTTCGAGAAGCAGTCCGAGTCCAACGCGATGTGGGCGCTGTCGATCGTCCCGCCGTTCAGCATGCCGGTCGGCGCGGGCGCGGGCGGCTACTTCGCGCCCCACGTGCGCTCCTACATCCGCCGCTCCGGCGCCCCGACGCACACCGGGGCGATGGTGGCCGCCAAGGACCGCCGCAACGGAGCGCGCAACCCCTACGCGCACCTCAAGCAGTCGGAGATCACCGTCGATTCCGTGATGGCCTCGCAGATGCTGTGGGACCCGATCCGCTACGACGAGACCTGCCCGTCCTCCGACGGAGCGTGCGCGGTGGTCATCGGCGACGAGGCCAGCGCGAACGGCCGCAAAGCGGCGTGGATCCACGCGACCGCGATGCGCACCGAGCCGACGACCTTCGCCGGCCGCGACCAGGTCAGCCCGCAGGCGGGCAAGGACGCGGCGGCCGCGCTGTGGAAGCAGGCCGGGATCACCGACCCGCTGTCCGAGGTGGACGCCGCCGAGATCTACGTGCCGTTCTCGTGGTTCGAGCCGATGTGGCTGGAGAACCTCGGGTTCGCCGCGGAGGGCGAGGGCTGGAAGCTCACCGAGTCGGGCGAGACCGCGATCGGTGGCCGCATCCCGGTCAACCCCTCGGGCGGTGTGCTCTCGTCGAACCCGATCGGGGCGTCCGGACTGCTGCGCTTCGCCGAGGCCGCGCGGCAGGTCACCGGGGACTCCGGTGAGAACCAGGTCGACGGCGCTCAGGTCGCCCTCGGTCACGCCTACGGCGGTGGCTCGCAGTACTTCTCCATGTGGGTCGTCGGATCGAACAAACCTGGAGCCTGACATGAAGTTCACGATGTCGGTGGCCATGACGCCGCTCGACCAGCTCACCGAACTCGCGCGCACCGCCGAGGAGTGCGGGTACTCCTCGGTCGCGCTGCCGGATTCGCTGTTCTACTCGGAGAAGGTCTCCGCCGAGTACCCCTACACCCAGGACGGATCCCGGATGTGGGACGCCGACACCCCTTGGGTGGACCCGCTGATCGCCACCGCGGCGATGGGCGCGGCGACCTCGCGGCTGCGGTTCTACACCTCGGTGCTCAAGCTCGGCCCGCGCAACCCGGTCCTGCTGTCCCGGCAGCTGGCCTCCGTCGCCTCGCTGACCGGCAACCGCTTCGGGCTCGGGCTCGGTCTGGGCTGGGCGCCGGAGGAGTTCGAGTGGTGCGGCGCGCCGTACGCCAAGCGCGGCGCGCGGGTCGACGAGATGATCGAGATCATCCGGCTGATCCTCGGCGGCGGAATGGTCGAGTACCACGGGAAGTTCTTCGACTTCGACAAGCTGCAGATCTCCCCCGCCCCTACCGAGCGGATGCCGATCTACGTCGGCGGGCACACCGAGCCGGCGCTCAAGCGCGCCGCCCGGGTGGGCGACGGCTGGGCTTCGGCGATGATGAAGCTCTCCGAGCTGCGCGAGACCATCGACAGGCTCGGCGAGCTGCGCGCCTCCTACGACCGCGCGGACGAACCCTTCGAGATCCAGGCCGTGTGCGTCGACCGGTTCGGCGCCGACGGCTATCGCGAGCAGGCCGAGGTGGGCGTCACCGACGCGATCGTGGTGCCGTGGCTCTTCGACGGCCACGGTTTCGACGCGCCGTTGGAGGCCAAGAAGGACTCCATCCGCAAGTTCGCCGCCGATGTCATCGAGAAGGTCTAGGAGCACCCGTTTTTCGAGTGACGTGCGGTGGCGGGTCTTCGCGGCCCGCCACCGCACTCGTACCGGGAAGAACTCGTCAGGAGGCCGCATGAACGACACTGGAGTGCACTGGAAGGCCAGCAGGGAACCGCACCCGGCCCGGGACGCGGCGCTGGCGTCGATCAGCGCCGTGGCCCGGCGCGACAAGGACGAATGGCTCACGCTGTTCGCCGACGACGCCGTGCTGGAGGACCCGGTGGGTCCGTCCGTGTTCGACCCGGAGGGCAAGGGGCACCGCGGGATCGAGGGCGTGCTGGGGTTCTGGGACATCGCGATCGCGAAGTCCGAGCGGATCGAGTTCTTCATCGAGGACTCGTTCGCGTGCGGCAACGAGGTCGCCAACACCGGCACGATCACCACGACGATGCCCGACGGTTCGGTGATGGACGCCGAGGGCGTGTTCTCCTACCGCGTCAACGACGCGGGCAAGATCGTCGCGCTGCGGGCGTTCTGGGAGTTCGACCGCGCCGTGGCGACCCTCCGGCAGCGGTAACCCTCCCAGCCCCGGAGGCGGTCCCCAGACACGACGATGGCGCCGTTCCCACTCGGGAGCGGCGCCATCGTCGCGTGGAGGCGGTTTTGGTCCGAACTGCCCGGGGAAGATGTCCGTTTCGCCCGGTCAATTCGGACCAAAACCGCCCGGTGGCGCCCCCGGAACCCTCATCCCGGGGGCGGCCACCTGGAGATCAGCGGTACTGGACCTTGTACTCCTTGATGCCGTTGAGCCAGCCGGAGCGCAGCCGGCGCGGCTCTTCGAGCTGACGGATGTCGGGCATGTGGTCGGCGATGGCGTTGAAGATCAGGTCGATCTCCAGGCGCGCCAGGCTCGCGCCCAGGCAGTAGTGCGCACCGGTGCCGCCGAAGCCGACGTGCGGGTTCGGGTCGCGGGTGATGTCGAAGCGCTCCGGCTGGTCGAAGACCTCAGCGTCGAAGTTGGCCGAGCTGTAGAACATCCCGACCCGCTCGCCCTTCTTGATCTGCACGCCGGAGAGCTCGGTGTCGGCCATCGCGGTGCGCTGGAAGGACACCACCGGCGTGGCCCAGCGGACGATCTCGTCGGCAGTGGTCTGCGGCCGCTCCTTCTTGTACAGCTCCCACTGGTCGGGGTTCTGCATGAAGGCGTGCATGCCGTGGCTGATCGCGTTGCGCGTGGTCTCGTTGCCCGCGACCGCCAGCAGGATCGTGAAGAAGCCGAACTCGTCATCGCTCAGAGCGCTGCCGTCGACGTCGGCCTCGACGAGCTTGGTGACGATGTCGTCCATCGGGCACTTGCGCTTCTGGTCGGCCACGTTCATGAAGTAGCCGAGGATCTCCGCAGCAGCGGTCGACGGATCGATGTCGTACTCGGGGTCGTCGTAGGCGACCATCTGGTTCGACCAGTCGAAGATGTCCTTGCGGTGCTCCTGGGGCACGCCCAGCAGCTCCGCGATGGCCTGCAGCGGCAGCTCGCAGGCGATGTCGGTGACGAAGTCCCCGGTACCGGAGCTCAGCGCGCCGGTGGCGATCGCCTCGGCCCGCTCGTGCAAGGCCGCTTCGAGGCTCTTGATCGCGCGCGGCGTGAACCCGCGCGCCACCAGTCGGCGGACCTTGGTGTGCTCCGGCGGATCGATGTTGAGCATGATGAACCGCTGCATCTCGATCTGCTCGCGGGTCATCTCCTCGTTGAACCGGATGATCGCGGTGTTCTCGTGGCTGGAGAACACGTCGCTGCGCCGGGAGATCTCCTTGACGTCCGCGTGCCGCGTGACGACCCAGTACCCCTCGTCCTCGAAACCCGACTTCCGGAACGGTTGCTTGTTCCACCAGATGGGCGCGGTACGCCGAAGCTCCGCGAATTCCTCCAGCGGCACCCGCTCGGAGTAGAGGTCGGGGTCGGTGAAGTCGAAGCCTTCCGGAAGGCTCGGTGCTACCACGGCTTACCTCCTGCGCTGCACGAACTGAAACGAGTTCTATGTGAAGCGAACCACATGGAGCGCGTTCGGTAAACCCCTTTAACTACAGATGAATCGTGCAAGCCAAGGCAAAGATCGTTCCGCCTCCCCTCGGGTCATGGCGCATGGGGATAACATGTTCTAGATTCGTGGCGGTAGCGATTGCGGTGAGAGGAGATTCAGGTGGGCACTCCGGTGATCGTGGAGGCGGTGCGGACGCCGATCGGCAAGCGCAAGGGCTGGCTGTCCGGGCTGCACGCCTCGGAGATCCTCGGCGCGGCACAGCGCGGCCTGGTGGAACGCGCCGGCATCGACCCGGCCGTGGTGGAACAGGTCATCGGTGGCTGCGTCACCCAGGCCGGCGAGCAGTCCGGCAACGTCGCCCGCACCGCGTGGCTGCACTCCGGACTCCCCGAGGCGACGGGCAGCACCACGATCGACGCCCAGTGCGGATCGGCGCAGCAGGCCACCCACCTCATCGCCGGTCTCATCGCGACCGACGCGATCGAGGTCGGCATCTCCTGCGGCGTCGAGGCGATGACCCGAGTGCCGCTGGGCAGCAACATCGGCACCGACGTGGGCCGCCCCAAGCCCGACTCCTGGGACATCGACATGCCCAACCAGTTCCTGGCCGCGGACCGCATCGCGGGCCGCCGAGGCATCACCCGCGAGGACCTGGACCGCTTCGGGGTGCGATCCCAGGAGCGCGCGCAGCTGGCGTGGAACGAGGGCCGCTTCGACCGCGAGATCGTCCCGGTCAGCACCCCCGACGGCGAGGTCACCCGCGACCAGGGCCTGCGCGAGACCAGCGTGGAGACCCTCGGCGGGCTCAAGCCGGTCCTCCCCGACGGGCTGCACACCGCGGGCAGCTCCTCGCAGATCTCCGACGGCGCCGCGGCCATCCTGCTGATGGACTCCGACCGCGCCCGAGCCCTGGGCCTGCGCCCGCGCGCCCGGATCGTCTCCCAGTGCCTGGTGGGCGCCGAGCCCTACTACCACCTGGACGGGCCGGTGCAGGCCACCGAGCGGGTGCTCGCGCGCAGCGGGATGAAGATCGGCGACATCGACGTCTTCGAGGTCAACGAGGCCTTCGCCTCGGTCGTGCTGTCCTGGGCCGACGTCCACGGACCCGATCTGGACCGGGTCAACGTCAACGGCGGCGCCATCGCGCTCGGCCACCCGGTCGGCAGCACCGGTGCCCGCCTGCTCACCTCGGCGCTCCACGAGCTCGAACGCCGCGACGGCACCACGGCCCTGGTCACCATGTGCGCCGGTGGCGCGCTGTCCACGGGCACCATCATCGAACGTCTCTGACCACCCGGGTTCCGCGCCGCCTCAACCCACGAGGCGGCGCGCCCTCGTTTTCCCTGCGGGCTCCCCAACCTCCACCCCGAACCGCCCCACCCCAGGACTTCCCGATTTCGCGCGAAATTGAGATCACCAAGCCTCGGCAGGGGGCTGAGCTGGGCAGACATGCGCGGCCGCGGGGGCGTCTTCCAATTTCGCGCGAAATTGGAAGACGTCCCCGCGGCCGCGGCGGTGCGGGCGGGAGCCGGGTGTCAGAGCCAGTCGTCCGGGGTGCCCGTCAGGAAGTCCTCCGGCCAGTACTGAGCCGGGGTCGTCGGGCGGGTGATGCCCGTGTAGGCGCCCTTGTAGAACAGCAGCGGGTCTTCTTCCGTCGTCTCGCCGAGGGTCTGCACCCGGCCGATGACGATGTGGTGATCACCGCCGTCGAGCACCGACTCGACCGCGCAGTCGAGCCAGGTGAGCGTGCCGTCCAGGAGCGGCGAACCCGACGGAGCCGGGCTCCAGCTCAGGCCGGCGAACTTGTCCTCGCCCTTGCGCCCGAAGACCGACGAGACGTCGCGCTGACCGGCCGCCAGCACGTTGACGCAGAAGTGCCCGGAACGCTCGATCAGCGGCCACGCCCGGGAGTTCTTCCCCGGGCAGAACAGCACCAGCGCCGGGTCAAGGGACAGCGCCGAGAAGGACTGGCACGCGAACCCCACCGGCTGACCGTCACAGCTGCCGGTCACCACCGTCACACCGGTGCAGAAGTGCCCGAGCGTGCGCCGGAACGTCGCACCGTCGATCTCCGAGGCCACCGCTTCCATCGCCCCTCCCATCACTGAGGCCTGTTGCCGACGCTGAAGTCGTGGCCCCACAGGCTGACCGCCGTGCTCTCGCGCGCGATCCAGTCCTCGTCGTCGACCTGCCTTCCCTCGCAGCCGAATTCGACGTCGAAGCCACCGGGCGTCTTCATGTAGAACGACAGCATCAGGTCGTTGACGTGCCGGCCCAGGCTCGCCGACATCGGCACCTTGCGCCGGTAGGCGCGGTCCAGGGTCAGTCCGACGTCGTCGACGTCGGCGACCTCGACCATCAGGTGCACGATGCCGCTGGGCGTGGGCATCGGCAGGAACGCGAGGCTGTGGTGCCGCGGGTTGCAGCCGAAGAACCGAAGCCACGCCGGGTCCCCGTCGGCGGGCCTGCCGACCAGCTCGGGTGCCATGCGCATCGAGTCGCGCAGCTTGAACCCGAGCACGTCGCGGTAGAACCGCAGCGCCGCCTCGTCGTCGTGGGTGGACAGCACCACGTGCCCGAGGCCCTGCTCGTCGGTGACGAACGTGTGCCCGTAGGGGCTCACCACCCGCCGGTGCTGCAGCGCGGCGCCGTGGAAGACCTCCAGCTCGTTGCCCGAGGGGTCGCTGAAGCGGATCAGCTCCATCACCCGCCGGTCCGCGAGCTCGTCGGCCGTGGCCTCCTTGAACGGGATCCCGTTGGCGCTCAACGAGTCCCGGACCTCTTGCAGACCGGCCGCGTGCTCGGCCTCCCAGCCGGCCTGCAGCAGCCGGTCCTGCGAACCGGGCACGACGACCAGCCTGGCCGGGAAGTCGTCCATCCGCAGGTACAGCGCGTCCGGATCGTTCCCGCTGCCCTCGACCATGCCGAGGACCTTCAGGCCGTACACCCGCCACGCCTCGATGTCGGTGGCCTCGATGCGCAGGTACCCGAGCGAGCGAATACCCATGGGACTACCTCCCCTTCGCCTTGTGGAGCGCGTGCTGTGGTGGTTTTGCGGGACTAACCGACCAGGAAGTCGGTGGTGATGCTGTTGAACTCCTCGAACTTCTCCAGCTGCGCCCAGTGCCCGCAACGGCCGAAGACGTGCAGCTGCGCGCGCGGGATCAGCTTGAGCGCCACCAGCGCCCCGTCCAGCGGGTTGACCCGGTCCTCGCGGCCCCAGATCAGCAGCACCCGCTGCCGCAGCTTGTAGGCCTCCCGCCACAGCAGGCCCTCTTCGAAGGTCTCCGGCTGGGAGAAGGACTTGCCCATCGCCTTCATCGCGGCCATCGACTCCGGCGCGCTGGCCGCCGCGAAGCGCTCCTCGAGCAGCTCCTCGGTGATCAGCGACTGGTCGTAGACCATCGTCCGCAAGAAGGCTTCGAGCTTCTCCTTGGTCGGGCCGGGCGGCGCGCCGAACTGGCCCAGCTTCTGGACCCCTTCGGTCGGGTCCGGCGCGAACACGTTGAGGCTCAGCCCACCCGGTCCCATCAACACCAGCCGGCCCGCGCGCTCGGGGAAGTTCAACGCGAAGCGCACCGCGGTCCCGCCGCCGAGCGAGTTGCCGAGCAGGTGCGCCTTGTCGACGCCCAGAACGTCGAACAGCTCGTGGAGAGCGCTCGCGCTGTGGGTGAAGTACTGGCCGTGCTCGGTCGGTTTCGAGGACTTGCCGAATCCGGGCTGGTCCACGGCGATGACGTGGAACCGCTCGGCGAAGGCCTCGATGTTGCGGCTGAAGTTGCTCCACGCCGAAGCCCCTGGCCCGCCGCCGTGCAGCATGACCACGGTGGTGCCGTTGCCGACGCCCGCTTCGTGGTAGTGCAGCGTCAGCCCGGAGGGCAGTGTCGCGTCCTGGCTCTTGATCTCCACCATCAGACCATCGAATCCTTCACCGGTAGACCGAATTCTCCGCTGCCGAACATCGTGTAGGCGCGCTCGGCGTCGTTGGCGGCGTGCACGCGGCCGGCGTGCGCGTCCCGCCAGAACCGCTGGATCGGGGTGCCCGCCTGCAGCGCCCGGCCGCCGGAGTTCTCGAAGAGCCGGTCGACCGCGGAGATCGCCCGAGCCGTGCCGCGCACCTGATCACGACGTGCCTTGAGCCGCAACGACATCGGCACTTCCTCGCCCTCCTGCAGCAGGGCGAGCTCGTCGGCGATGTTGGTCGACAGCTGCAGCCACGCGGCGTCGATCTCGCTGGCGGCCTCGGCGATGCGGACCTTGGCGAACGGGTCGTCCTTGGCCTGCTCACCGGCGTAGGCGGCGCGAACGCGCTTGGCCTGGTGCTCGACGTGCGCGTCGTAGGCGCCCTGCGCCATGCCGATGATCGGCGCGGTGATCGTCGAGGGGTGCACGGTGCCCCACGGAAGCCGGTACAGCGGTGCCGTGTTGACCTCGTGGCCTGGGCACTGGGTCTTCGACATGGACATGAAGCTCAGCGCCCGGTGCTCGGGGATGAACACGTCCTCGACGACGATGTCGTTGCTGCCGGTCCCGCGCAGGCCGACGGTGTCCCACACGTCGTTGATCGTGTAGTCGCCGAGCGGCAGCAGGTAGGTGCAGAAGTCCACCATGTTGCCCTCGCCGTCCAGCGCGGGACCGCCGACGAACACCCAGCTCGCGTGATCGCAGCCGGAGGAGAAGCTCCACTTGCCCGTCAGCCGGTAGCCGCCCTCGACGACCTTCGCCTTGCCCATCGGCGCGTAGGAGGACGAGATCCGCGTGTTCTGGTCCTCGCCCCAGACGTCCTCCTGGGCCTGCTGCGGGAACAGGGCCAGGTGCCAGGGGTGCACGCCGAGGATGGAGGCGACCCAGCCGGTCGAGCCGCACGCGCTGGCGATGAGCTTCACCGCGGTGTAGAACTCCACCGGGTCGGCTTCGTAGCCCCCGTAGCGCTGGGGCTGCAGCAGCTTGAAGAAACCCGCGTCCTGCAGCTCGGCGATCGATTCCGCCGGGATCTTGCGGCCGTCCTCGGCCTGCTGCGCGCGATCCCGCAGCGAGGGAAGCAGTTTGCGCACCGCTTCGAGAACTTCGGTGCTGTCACTCATGCAGCGCTCCTAGACTGTTGATGGATCACTTGCTCGGCGGTGCCTGTGGCGGAACCCGGCTCCGGACCCGGTTCGTTGTGTGGGACGGGGGAAGTTTTCATGAAAACTTCCCGACAACATCACCGCCGCTCAACCTGTTCGCGCTGCAGTTCCAGCGCGATGTCGATCAGCTGGTCCTCCTGGCCGCCGACGAGCTTGCGCTCACCGGCGCGAACCAGGAGCTGCGCCTGGCTGACGCCGTAGCGCTCAGCCTGGTTGGCGGCGTGCTTGAGGAAGCTGGAGTACACCCCGGCGTAACCCATCATCAGCGCGGAGCGGTCCAGCAGGCACTCCTCCGGCATCGCCGGTCGCACGACGTCCTCGGCGGCGTCGGCGATGGCGAAGAAGTCCACGCCGGTCCGGAATCCGAGCTTGTCGCACACGCCGACGAACGCCTCGACCGGCGTGTTGCCCGCTCCGGCACCGAATCGCCGCGCGCTGCCGTCGATCTGGACGGCACCGGCGCGGGCCGCGGCGACCGAGTTCGCCACCGCGACACCGAGGTTCTCGTGCCCGTGGAAGCCGATCTGCGCGTCGCCGCCGATCTCGGCGTCCAGGGCAGAGACGCGCTCGGCGACCTGCTCCAGCACCAGCCCACCGGCGGAGTCGACGACGTAGACGCACTGGCACCCGGCGTCGACCATGATCCGGGCCTGCTTGGCCAGCACCTCCGGCGGCTGGGAGTGGGCCATCATGAGGAACCCGACGGTCTCCATGCCCTGCTCGCGCGCGAGCCCGAAGTGCTGCACCGACACGTCGGCCTCGGTGCAGTGCGTGGCGATCCGGCAGACCGAGGCGCCGTTGTCGCGCGAGATGAGGATGTCGTCGGTGACCCCGACCCCGGGCAGCATCAGCACGGCGATCTTGGCGTGGCGCGCGGTCTCCGCGGCCAGCGTGATGAGCTCCTGCTCGGGCGTGCGCGAGAAGCCGTAGTTGAACGAGGATCCGCCGAGCCCGTCGCCGTGGGTCACCTCGATCACCGGCACTCCGGCCCCGTCGAGCGCGGTGACGATGTCGCGCACCTCGTCGGCAGTGAACTGGTGCCGCTTGTGGTGCGAGCCGTCGCGCAGCGAGGTGTCGGTGATGCGCAGGTCCAGCGCAGTGCTGTAGGTCTTGGGCAGGTGGGTCTTGGGCAGTCCGGTCACCGCGCGGCCTCCTTCTGCAACGCCCCGGTGCCGGCGAGTTCCTCGCCGACCCGCACCGCGGCGGCGGTCATGATGTCGAGATTGCCGGAGTAGTTCGGCAGGAAGTCGCCCGCGCCTTCGACTTCGACGAACACCGCGACGCGGGCCTGCCCGCCGGTGAGCGCCGAGGGCGGGTCGAACTGCGGCTCGGACAGCAGCCGGTAGCCGGGGACGTATTCGGCGATGTCGGCGGCCATGCGGGTGATCGACTCGCCGATGGCGTCGGTGTCGGCGTCAGCAGGGATGGCGCAGAAGATGGTGTCGCGCATGATCATCGGCGGGTCCGCGGGGTTGAGCACGATGATCGCCTTGCCGCGCTCGGCTCCGCCGATGACCTCGATGCCCTTGGAGGTGGTGCGGGTGAACTCGTCGATGTTCGACCGCGTTCCGGGTCCTGCCGACACCGAGGCGACCGAGGCGACGATCTCGGCGTAGGCCACCGGGACGACCCGGGACACCGCGTGCACCATCGGGATGGTCGCCTGGCCGCCGCAGGTGATGAGGTTGATGTTCGGCGCGTCGAGGTGCTCGTCGATGTTGACCGGCGGGACGACGTAGGGCCCGACGGCGGCCGGGGTGAGGTCGATCGCGCGAATGCCGCGCTCGGCGTAGCGCGGGGCGTTGGCCCTGTGCACGTAGGCCGAGGTCGCCTCGAAGATGATGTCCGGGCTCTCGTTGTCCAGCAGCCAGTCCACTCCCCCGGCGCTGGTGGCCACGCCTAGGTCCGCCGCGCGGCGGAGGCCGTCGCTGTCGGGGTCGATGCCGATCATCCAGGCGGGCTCGACGTGCTTCGCCCGGCTGAGCTTGTAGAGCAGGTCGGTGCCGATGTTGCCCGACCCGACGATGGCCGCCTTGGCCGTCATGGCGCCCCTCCTGAGGTGTGTTGAGGTCGTTCTGCGTGGCGGTGCGGGTGCGAGGACCGGAGGGACGTCGCGGCGCGCTGGCCGCGAGGCCCTTCAGAGCCTCCGCCGGCGCGGGCTGCTCGCCCGCTCACCGAAGGAGGAGGTGGCTCGGCCACTTCGAAACACCCCCTAGGGCTTCGCGGTGAGACCGGCGGTGCCGAGCCCGGTGAACTCGGCCTGGAAGACGTCACCCGGCCGCACGTCGATGGCGCGGGTGCAGGAACCGGGCAGCACGACGTTCCCGGCCCGCAACCGGACCCCGAACCCGGCGACCTTCTTGGCCAGCCAGGCGACCGCGGTGGCGGGGTTCCCCAGCACCGCGTCGGAGCGGCCCTCCGCCACGACCTCGCCGTTGCGGTGCAGCACGGCGTCGATCCCGCACGGGTCGAGCTCGCCCGGTGCTACTCGTTGCGCTCCCAGCACGTAGCCGGCCGAGGAGGCGTTGTCGGCGATGGTGTCGGCGATGCCGATCCGCCAGTCGCGGATGCGGCTGTCGATCAGCTCGATCGAGGGGATCAGCGCTTCGGTGCGGTCGAGCACGCCCTGCTCGTCGCAGTCCGGCGGGATGTCCTCGGCGAGCAGGAAGCCGACCTCGACCTCCACGCGCGGGTAGCAGTAGGCACGGGCATCGATCGGAACGTCCTCGGACAGCTGCATGTCGGCCAGCAGGTGCCCGTAGTCCGGTTCGTCGACGCCCATCATCTGCTGCATCGCCGGCGAGGACAGCCCGACCTTGTGCCCGGCGGTCGGGACGTCCCGGCGGCGGATGTTGATCAGCTGGATCTCGTAGGCGTCGACCACGTCGATGTCCGGGTGCGATTCGACCAGCGGCGGGATCGGCTCCCGTTCGCGCTCGGCCCGCCACAACCGCTCGGCGAGCCCTGCGCGGGTCTCGGCACTGAGCATTCGTCCTCCCCGACACCACTGGCGACTGGAACAGGTTCCGAACGATGCGGAACCCGGTTCACGTGCTGTTCCGGCTACATCATAGCGTCAACAGCGTCGAAATCTATAACATGTTTCAGTTTGCTGCGAGTACGAGTCCGCTGGTGGGGACCCCGGTGCCCGCGGTCACCAGGACGTTGTCGACCGCGTCGACCTGGTTGACCGCCGTCCCGCGGATCTGCCGCACCCCTTCGGCGATGCCGTTCATCCCGTGGATGTAGGCCTCGCCCAGCTGACCGCCGTGCGTGTTGAGCGGGAGCCGGCCGCCGTGCTCGATGGCCCCGTCGGCGATGAAGTCCTTGGCCTCGCCCCGCCCGCAGAAACCGAGCTCTTCGAGCTGGACCAGTACGAACGGCGTGAAGTGGTCGTAGAGGATGCCCACCTGCACGTCCTGCGGGCCGATCCCCGACTGCTCCCACAGCTGCCGTGCCACCAGCCCCATCTCCGGCAAGCCGGAGATGTCGTCGCGGTAGTAGCTGGTCATGGTGAACTGGTCCGGCCCGCTGCCCTGCGCGGCCCCGGTCACCACCGCTGGTGGATTGGGCAGGTCGCGGGCGCGGTCCAGGCTCGTGACCACCAGCGCCACCCCGCCGTCGCTCTCCTGGCAGCAGTCCAGCAGCCGCAGCGGCTCGGTGATCCACCGGGAGTTCTGGTGGTCCTCCAGGGTGATCGGCCGCTCGTAGAACCACGCGTTCGGGTTCGCCGCGGCGTGCTTGCGGTCGGCGACCGCGATGCGCCCGAAGTCCTCGGTCGTCGCGCCGTAGGCGTGCATGTAGCGGCGGGCGAACATGGCCACCTGCGCACCCGGTGTGCCCAGGCCCATCGGGTAGGACCAGCTGTTGTCCACGCCGGTGGAGGTGGCCTGGGCCGACAAACCGGCGTTGAACTGGCCGAACCGCTGCCCGGAGCGCTCGTTGAAGGCGCGGTAGCAGACCACGACCTCGGCCATCCCGGTCGCCACCGCCATCGCCGCCTGCTGCACGGTGGCGCAGGCCGCCCCGCCCCCGTAGTGGATTCGGCTGAAGTAGCTCAGGTTCGGGATGCCGACCTCGCGGGCCACCGCGACCTCGGTGTTGGTGTCCATCGTGAAGGTGACCAGACCATCCACATCGGACGGTTCGAGCCCCGCGTCGGCGATCGCGCCGCGCACGCACTCGGCGGCCAGCTGCAATTCGCTGCGCCCGGAGTCCTTGGAGAATTCCGTCGCACCGATCCCAGCGATCGCGGTCTTCCCTGAGATCATCGGGTCACCTCCGGCAGCTCCAGCCGAACCCGGCCGGCCACGTGGGTGCCGAGCTGGTTGCGGCCCAGCACCTCGACGACGAACACTCCCTCGCCCTGCTCCAGGACCTGCCCGTGCATGGTCAGCGTGTCGTAGGCGTAGCAGGGCACGCCGAGCTTGATCGACACCCCGCGCACCAGCGCCTCCGGACCCGCCCAGTCGGTGACGTAGCGCTGCACCAGACCGGTCGTGGTCAGGATGTTGAGGAAGATGTCCTCAGAACCCTTGGCCTGCGCCAAGTCCCGGTCGTGATGCACGTCCTGGAAATCGCGGGTCGCGATCGCCGTGCTCACGATGAAGGTCGGGGTGGCGTTGATGCGCTCCTCCGGCAGTGCGTCGCCGACCGCGACCTCACCCGCCGAGCGCGTGCGCGCCAGTGTCATGCGTCCTCCAGTGTTCTGCCCGACACCCGCACCCGGTCGGACGCACGAGCGCGCGAAGCGAAAGTGTCACTCATGCGTCCTCCAATGTTCTGCCCGACACCCGCACCCGGTCGGACGCACGAGCGCGCGAAGCGAAAGTGTCACTCATGCGTCCTCCGCGGGAATCCAGTACGGCAGCGTGAGTTCGTCGTCGACGCGCTGGTAGGCGACCCGGACGCGCTGCCCGATGGTCACTTCCTCCGGATCGACTTCGTGCAGCTCACCGAGGATCCGGACGCCCTCGTCGAGCGCGACCAGCGCGATCACCAGCGGCAGCTTCTTCCCCGGGATCGCGGGACGGTGGTGCACGACGTAGCTGTAGACCTCGCCGAGCCCTTCGGACACCAGATGCGTGCGCTTGGTGGCACCGCACTCCGGGCACATCGGGCCCGGAGGGTGCCGCAGCAGTCCGCAGCCGCCGCAGCGCTGGATGCGCAGCTCACCGGCGGTCGTGCCCTCCCAGAAGTACGCGGTGTCGCGGTTGATCGCGGGCCGGATGACCTCGGCAGGCGGTTCTGGTTCCGCCTGGGGCTCAGCGCTCTTCGCTTCCGCGGGCTTGAACTTCAGCACCCGGAACATCATCTCGGCCACCGGCTCGTCGCCGACGTACCAGGTGTTGCGGGTGGTGACGAACCAGCCTTCGCCGAGCCCGGTGGTCTTCGGCCCGACCACCGAGTCGAGCTTGGTGGTGACCGTGAGCTGCTCGCCGTGACGCAGGTAGCGGTGGTAGGTCTGCTCGCAGTTGGTCGCGACCACCGAGGTGTACCCGGCTTCGTCGAGCGCGCCCATCATCGAGTAGAGCGGATCATCGGGGTCGCGCTCGGGGTTGAGCCCGCCCATCGTCCACACCTGCGCCATCGCGGGCGGGGCGACGAGCCCGCCGTGGACGGACTTCTCGGCGACCTCCGCCGAGGTGTAGACCGGGTTGGCGTCCCCCATCGCCTCGACCCAGTTGTTGATCATCGGCAGGTTCACCGGGTCGCGAGCCGACCTCGGTGCGCTGGAACCGCGTTCGGCGATCCGGTTGGCCGCCGCGCGGATCTCATCGGGCTCAGTGGTCGTACTGGTCATGATGCTCCATTCCTCAGCGCGGCACCCGCGGCAGTCCCAGCCCAGCGGTGGCGATCAGCTCGCGCTGCACCTCGCTGACGCCTCCGCCGAAGGTCAGCACGATGTTCCGCTTGGCCTGAACGTCCAGCCAGTGCAGCAGTTCCGCGGTGACCTCTTCGGACGGATCGCCGTGCCTGCCGACGATCTCCTCCAGCTCGCGGCCCAGGGTCTGCACGGTCTCGGAGGAGAACACCTTGGTCGCCGACGCGTCGGCGACCTCCACCGGACCGAGCGACGCCGATGCGGCGACCTGCCAGTTCAGCAGCTCGTTGACCCGCTCGAAGGCTCGCACCCGCGCGAGAACCCGCTTCACGTCGGGAAGTTCGAGCAGATCGCGCTCGGCCGCCCAGGCCCGGACCCGCTCGCGCAACCCGCCGGTGCGGCCCGACGGGCCGAGCATGACGCGCTCGTGGTTGAGCTGGGTCGTGATCAGCTTCCAGCCGCGGTCCTGCTCCCCCACCAGCATCGACGCCGGGACCCGCACGTCGTTGAAGTAGGTCGCGTTGAC
Organism: Saccharopolyspora tripterygii; assembly: GCF_054778355.1. NCBI lineage: Bacteria > Bacillati > Actinomycetota > Actinomycetes > Pseudonocardiales > Pseudonocardiaceae > Saccharopolyspora > Saccharopolyspora tripterygii. The sequence continues at coordinate 110,131 of NZ_BAAGZP010000027.1, forward strand.
GTGGTGCGACCCGTCGGCGGTGATGATCGGCGTCCACGAGTAGCCCTCATCGCGGGTGTCGACGATCAGGATCGAGATGCCCTTGTGCTTGGGCGCATCGGGATTCGTGCGGCAAGCCAGCCAGATGTAGTCCGCGTCGTGCCCACCGGTGGTGAAGATCTTCTGGCCGTTGACGACGTAGTCATCGCCGTCGCGCACCGCGGTGGTGCGCAGCGAAGCGAGGTCGGTGCCGGCGTCCGGTTCGGTGTAACCGATGGCGAAGTGCACGTCCCCGGCGAGGATCTTGGGCAGGAAGAAGGCCTTCTGCTCCTCCGTGCCGTAGGTCTGCAGCGTCGGCCCGACGGTCTGCAGCGTCACCGACGGCAGCTGCACGTCGGCCCGCGACGCCTCGTTGGCGAAGATGTAGTTCTCGACGTCGCCGAAACCGCGACCGCCGTACTCCTCGGGCCAGCCCACCCCCATCCAGCCGTCGCGGCCCATCCGGCGCACCACCGCGCGGTGGGCCTCGTCGTGGCGATCGGCGGCGAGCGCTTCGCGCTCTTCGGGGGTGACGAGGTTGCTGAAGTACTCGCGCAGCTCGGCCTGCAGCGCCCGCTGCTCCTCGGTGAGTTCGATGAACACGGCTTCTCCTCAGGCGTGTCGGGCGAGGACGTCGACGCGGTGCGCGGCGCCGCCCGCGAGCCGCGCCAGGTCCTTGACCTGCGAGTAGTAGCGGTGCATCGGGTAGGTGATGTCCACGCCGAGCCCGCCGTGCAGGTGGTGGCAGGTGTGCATCGCGGCAGGCGCCTGGTCGGCGAGCCAGAACGCGGCGACGTCGAGGTCTTCACCCGCGTCGCGCCCGGTTCCCAACCGCCAGGACGCCGACAGCGCCGCCAGGTGCAGGGTCCGGTTGACGACGTAGACGTCAGCGATCTGCTGCGCGACGGCCTGGAAGGCGGCCAGCGGCTTGCCGAACTGGTGCCGCGTGCGCAGGTGCTCGGCGGTGAGCTCCAGCGCCCCGGCCACGGCTCCGTCGCCCAGCGCGCACATCCCCGCCAGGGCGCAGGAGTGCACGTCGTCGAGGATCGCCTCGCCCGGCGAGCCGAGGACTTCGCCTTCGACGTCGTCGAGGTCCACGACCCACTCCACGCCGACCGAGGAGCGGACCGAGCGCAGCGTCACGCCGTCGGCGTGCGGGTCGACCAGCAGGATCGCGGGCCCCTGCTCGGTGCTCGCGGACACCAGCAGGCGGTGCGCGGTGTCGGCGTGCAGGACGCCGGTCTTGCGTCCCGTGACGCGCGAGTTCGACGCCACTGCGCGGGGGTTCGCCGGCAGCGGGTCGGAGACCTCGTTGAGCGCCGCGCTGAACACCCGTCCGGGCTCGGCGAGGAGGCGCTCCTGCTGGGACTCATCGGCGTGCCGCGCGATCGGCAGGACGCCGAAGGCCAGCGTCGCCAGCGCCGGGACGCCAACCCCGGCCTTGCCGATCTCGGCGAGCACCAGACCCACTTCGAGCGGACCTAGCCCGGCCCCGCCCAGGCGCTCGGGAACCGGCAGCGAGAGCAAGCCCGACTCGCCCAGCGCCTTCCACACCGACTCATCGAAACCGATTCCAGTTGAGGCGGCGGCTCGCTCGGTCTCCTTGGCCAGAACTTCAGCCGCTAGATCCCTCACTGCCTGCTGCGTCTCCCCGAGCGTGAACTCCATCCCGCCCCCTCGACCAACCCTGGCCACGTTGTGAAACTTGTTCTACTACTACCGCTCCGGAGACCCCTTGCGCAAGCCTCGGGAACTGCGCGCGAGGCGCTCGGTCCCGCAGCCCGGGAGGCGGCGAGAGCGAGCGCGCAACACCGCACGAGAAGATGCGCCCACCCGGCGACGGGCGAGCTCGGAAATCGTGCGACCAACGGCTAGCGCGGCAGCCCGAGGATTCGCTCGGCGATCACGTTGAGCAGGATCTGCGTGGTGCCGCCCGCGATCGACAGAGCGCGAGTGAGCAACACCTCGTGCACCGGTTCCGCATCCATCACGAGCGCTTCGGTACCGAGCACCTCGACGCCGAGTTCCGCGACGTTCTGCCGATGCCAGACGCCCAGCAACTTCTCCACGCTGGACTCGGCCCCCGGACCCTGCCCCTGCAAGCTGCGCAGCGTCGCCCGCAACCGCAGCAACGATCCGGCCAGGCCTTCGACGACGGCGGCGCCCAGGCGCTCGCGCACCGACGGGTCGGTGTCCCCGGAACCGGCCAGCAGACGCTCGACCTCCTGCCCGAGGCTCGAACCGCCGCCGAGCGCGACCCGCTCGTTGGCCAGCGTGGTGCGCGCGAGCTTCCAGCCCTGGCCCTGCTCGGCGACCATGCACTCGTCCGGGACGAAGACGTCGTCGAGGAACACCTCGTTGAACCGCTCGACACCGGTGATCTCGCGCAGCGGGCGGACCGTGATTCCCTCGGAGCGCATGTCGACCAGGAAGTAGCTGATGCCGCGGTGCTTCGGCGCGTCCGGATCGGTGCGGGCCAGGCAGATCCCCCAGTCCGCCTCCTGCGCCAGCGAGGTCCACACCTTCTGCCCCGTCAGCTTCCAGCCGCCGTCGACGCGTTCGGCCTTGGTGCGCAGACCGGCGAGGTCGGATCCCGCGCCCGGTTCGGAGAACAGCTGGCACCAGACGATCTCGCCGCGCAACGTCGGCCAGACGAACCGCTTCCGCTGGGCGTCGGTCCCGTGCTCGACGATCGTCGGCACCGCCCAGTTGCCCACGATCATGTCCGGCCGCTGCACGCCTGCCCGGTCCAGCTCCTCGTCGATGAGCAGCTGCTCGTGCGGGCTCGCGCCGCAGCCGTAGGGCTTTGGCCAGTGCGGGGCGAGGTACCCGGTCTCGGCGAGGCGGATTCGCTGCTGCTGCGGGGAGAGCCCGGCGATCTCCTCGACCGCGCCGCGGATCTCACCGCGCCGCTCCTCGGGGAGTTCGGTCGACAGGCTCAGCGTCCTGCGCACTCCGGACGCCGACAGGTCCGCGACGCGGCGGCGCCAGACCGCCGAGCCTCCGACGGTCTGCCGCAGCGCGAGGGCGCGCCGCAGGTAGAGGTGCGCGTCGTGCTCCCAGGTGAAGCCGATGCCGCCGAGCACCTGGATGCAGTCCTTGGCGACCTCCACCGCGGCGTCGAAGACCGCTGCTCCCGCCACGGCCGCCGCCAGCGGGTGCTCGTCGGCTGCGTCCTCCGCCGCGCGCGCGGCGTCCCATGCCAGGGCAGTGGCTTTCTCGACCTTGCACAGCATCTGGGCGCAGAGGTGCTTGATCGCCTGGAACGAGCCGATGACCTGGCCGAACTGCTCACGGGTGCGGGCGTAGTCGACCGCGGTGCGCAAGCACCAGCCGGCGACCCCGGCGGCCTCGGCGGCGGCGAGCGTGACCGCGAGATCACGCACGTCGCGTCCGCCGCCCAGGACGTTCTCGGAGGGGATCCTGACTCCGTGCAGCACGACCTCGGCGACCGGCCTGGACGGGTCCAGCGAGGGACGCGCCGTGCGCTCGGCCTGCTCCGCGCCGACCAGGAACCAGACGTCCCGCTCGTCCACCCGGGCGCACAGCAGCAGGTGGGTCACGCCCATGGCACCGGGAACGGCGCCGATGCGGCCGGACACCACGAGCTCATCGCCCGACGGGGTCCCGACCAGCTCGCCGGGCTCCAGGGCGAGGGCCGCGGTGGCCCGGCCCTCGGCGAAGTCCGCGCCGCCGAGCAGCGCGACCGCCACGGCGGTCGACCAGACCGGTCCGGGCACCAGCGCGTCGGCGGCCTGCTCCAGCCCGGCCGCGAGATCGGCCAGGGTGCCGATCCGCTCGGTGATCAAGGAGAAGACGCCGATCTCGGTCAGGCCGGTCCAGGTCTCCTCCTCGTGCCAGACCGGGGCATCGGCGTTCTCCAGCTTGCGCACCGGGTCGGTGCCCAAGCTCTCGGCCCAGGACCGGATGGATTCCTGCAGCCCTCGCTGCTCCTCGGTGATCGCGATCGGCACAACGCCTCCTCGTCCGCGCCCGCACTGCGAGAATTAGAACATGTTCTAACAAGCTAGCGGGTGGACCGGGTACCCTGCAATGCGCACCAGCAGCCAGTCGAAAGAGGCACCACGTGACGCAGGGATCGACCACCGAACGCGAGCACCACCCGTCGATGCCTGCGGCACTGCTCGAACTCGCCGAGCAAGCGACCGGCTTCATGCCCACCGACGAGGGACTGGCGCTGCACGAAACCGCCACCGCCTACCTGGGGACGGGCGTGGGCGTCGAAATCGGCACCTATTGCGGGAAGTCCACGATCTTCCTGGGCGCCGCCGCACGCAGCACCGGCGGCCGGATCGTCACGGTCGACCACCACCGCGGCTCCGAGGAGCACCAGCCCGGCTGGGAGTACCACGACCCGGGCCTGGTCGACGCCACCGTCGGCAAGCTCGACACCCTCGGTGAGTTCCGCCGCACCATCGCGCGAGCGGGCCTGGAGGACGAGGTCACGGCCGTCGTCGGCCGCTCCGGCACGATCGCCGGCTTCTGGCGGACCCCGCTGAACTTCCTGTTCATCGACGGCGGCCACACCGAGGAAGCCGCCATCACCGACTACGAGGGCTGGGCGCACTGGGTCGCACCGGGCGGCGCGCTGGTCATCCACGACGTCTTCCCGAACCCCGAGGACGGCGGCCAAGCCCCGTACAACATCTACCGGCGCGCGCTGGACACAGAAGCCTTCACCGAAACCCGGATCACGGGCTCAATGCGCGTCCTCGAACGCACCGCAGGCGAACCAGGCTCCCTCCCCTAACCGTCCACGCAAGTGGTGCCAATTTCTTAAGTATTTGAGCCTCACCCGGGTGACATCCAAATACTTAAGAAATTGGCACCACTTGCGCATCGGGACGACCGGGGTGCGGTCGCTGTCAGTGGGTGCGTTCGTACTGGCAGCAGTTGGCGTTCTCGACCGGGAGGCCCTTTGGGAGGTCTTCGCCGCGGAAGATGCCGTTGCCCAGCGAGGTTCGCGACAGGGCGTCGGCGGCCAGCACGACCGCCGCAGCGGTCCAGGAGGACTGCTCCTCCGGCCAGCGCTTCTGATCCGCGAAGACGTAGCCCGTCCAGTACGAGCCGTCGGGGTCGCGCAGGTGCTGCATCGCGGCGAGCTGCTGCACGGCGCGGTCGTGCTCGCCCAAGGCGTCCAGAGCCAGGACCAGCTCGCACGTTTCGGCGCCCGTGACCCACGGGTGATCGTCGACGCAGCGAATGCCCAGGTCCGCCACCACGAAGTCGTTCCAGCGCTCATCGATTCGCCGGAGCCCGGCCTCACCCCGGAGGGCTCCACCGAGGATCGGGTAGTACCAGTCCATCGAGTACCGGGTCTTGGGCGTGAACGCCTCCGGGTGCCTGCGCAGCGCGTGCCCCAGGCGACCGACGGCCACCTCCCAGCTCGGCTGCTGCTGGCCGACGCGGTCGGCCAGCGCCAGCGCGCACCGCAGGCTCTGGTGGATGCTGGAGCTGCCGGCCAGCAAGGCTTCACCGGTCGGGCCCGCTTCGCCGATGCCCCAGTCGATCTCGCCGCGCTGGTGCTGCGCGGTGAGCACGAAGTCGATGGCGTCCCGCACCATCGGCCACATCCGCTCGGCGAACTCCTCGTCGCCGGTGATCAGCACGTGGTGCCAGACGCCCACGGCCGGGTAGGCGCAGTAGTTGGTGTCGGCGCCCGAGTCCTCCACCTCGCCGTCGCGCACCTGGAGCGGCCAGGAACCGTCGGCGCGCTGGGTGGTGCGCAGCCACTCGTAGGCGCGCTCGGACTCCGCGAGCAGCCCGGTCACCGTCAACGCCATCGCGCACTCCACGTGATCCCACGGGTCGGTGTGACCGCCCGGGAACCACGGGATCTCCCCCGAGGGGAGCTGAACGGACGCGATGGCCTTGCCGGTCTGGGCGAGAGCCTCCGCGGAGACGACGCCCGGCAGCTCAGGCGCCGGCACGCGCCGCCCCCGGCTTGCCCAGGTAGACCGCGATGCTCTTGCCCGCCACCGGGTTCAGCAGCTTCTCGGCGGTGCGCGAGATCCACGGCGCCTTCATCATGTCCCACACCAGGAACGAGTGGTACGCCTTGGCCAGCGGGTGATCGTTGTTGTCGGTGCCTACCGCGCACTTGATCCACCAGTACGGCGCGTGCAGCGCGTGCTGGTGGTCGCGGAACGCGTAGCGCAGCCCGGCATCGGTGAGCTTGCCGATCAGCTCGCCGGCGGAGTAGATCCGCACGTGGCCGCCCTCGACCTGGTGGTACTCGTCGGACAGCGCCCAGCAGATCCGCTCCGGCCACGCGCGCGGGACGGTCACGACGACGCGTCCGCCCGGCTTGACCACGCGGACGAGCTCGCGCATCGCCTTCTCGTCCTCGGGGATGTGCTCCATGATCTCCGAGGCGATGACCACGTCGAACTCCCCGTCGGCGAACGGCAGGGCGAGCGCGTCACCGGAGACGGTCTGGGCCTTGGCGCCCTCCGGCACCTCGCCCTCGTCCTTCATCGCGGCGAACATCGCGGACACGTTCTCCAGCTCTTCGACGTCCTGGTCGAAGGCGGTCACGTCGGTGCCGCGCCGGTACAGCTCGAATGCGTGACGGCCACCGCCGCAACCCAGGTCCAGCACTCGCTGTCCCGGCCGCACACCGAGCCTGTCGAAGTCCACCGTCAGCAACGCGTTGCTCCCTTCCCACCGCGCGGGCTGCGCGCGATCGCTTCGGCGTAGCAGTCGACGGTCGCCGCTGCCACGGATTTCCAGCTGTAGCGGGCCAGCACCCGTTCGCGTCCGTTGGCACCGAGGCGAGCTCGGCGCTCCGGCGAATCGAGCAGCCCTTCCAGCGCCTTGGCCAGCGCTTCGGCATCGCCGGGCGGGACCAGGTCGGCGCACTCGCCGTCCGGGCCCGCCACCTCGGGGATCGCGCCCGCACGGCTGGCGACCAGGGGCGTGCCGCAGGCCATCGCCTCCACCGTGGGCAGCGAGAACCCCTCGTAGAGCGACGGAACGCTCACCACTTCCGCGGAACCCAGCAGCTCGGCGAGCTCCTGGTCGCTGATGCCCTTGACCGTGCGGACCACGTCGCCGATCGCGAGTTCCTCGATGCGCTGCTCCGTGGGCCCGCCGGGTGTCAGCTTGCTGACCAGCACCAGCTCCACCTCGCGTTCGGTGCGCAGCTTCGCGACGGCCTCCAGCAAGGTGCCGACACCCTTCATCGGGGTGTCGGCGCTAGCCATGGCCACGATGCGGCCCGGAACGCGCGGTGCGGCCGACGGCGTGAACACGTCGGCGTCGACGCCCAGCGGCACGACCCGCAGCTGCTCCGGGCTGACGCCGAAGTCGGTGCGGATGTCGTCCGCGGAGTTCTGCGACACGGTCAGCAGCTGCGGGATCTGCCGGGCGACGCGCGCCTGCATCTTGGTGAAGCCGTACCAGCGGTGCACGGTGGGCTTCTTCCAGAGCTTGGCGGCCGCGAGATCCACCCGGCGGTCGTGGGTGATCGGGTGGTGCACGGTGGCGACCAGCGGAATCCCGGCCCGCTGCAACGAGAGCAGGCCCGAGCCGAGGCACTGGTTGTCGTGCACGACGTCGAACTCGTGCGCGCGGGCCCGCAGCAGCCGAGCGGCGCGCATGCTGAAGGTCATCGGCTCGGGGAAACCGGCGGTCCACATCGTGGCGACCTCGAGCAGGTCGATGTGATCGCGCAGCTCGCGCCAGTGCGGGGTGCGGAACGGGTCGTCGTCGTTGTAGAGGTCGAGGCTGTCCACGGGGGTGAGATCGACACCCGGGTCCAGCTCCGGGTAGGGCTGCCCGGAGAACACCTCGACGTGATGCCCCAGCTCGGCCAGGCCGCGGCTGAGGTAGCGAACGTAGACGCCCTGCCCACCGCAATGCGGCTTGCTCCGATAGGAAAGCAACGCGATCCGCACGATTCACCTCACACTGCCCGGGGGCCGCGGGCTGGGTAGACTGGAACATGTTTCGGTCGAGGTAACCCGCTTACCTTAACCCGTTGGTAGCCCCGGACGATGATGTGCGTGGCGACGAACACGCTCCGCCGTCACCCGTTGTCCGTCGACTGTTCAAGGAGAGCCCGACCCATGGAAAGCTCGCAGAACGTGCTGGAGGCACTCCGGGGCGGCGCCACCGGCACCACGGCGCAGGCCGAGCGGCGCAAGCGCATCATCGACGCCACCATCGCGCTCGCGAACAAGGGCGGCTACGACGCGGTCCAGATGCGCGCGGTGGCCGAGAAGGCCGACGTCGCGCTCGGCACCCTCTACCGGTACTTCCCGTCGAAGATCCACCTGCTGGTCGTCGGCCTGGCGCGGGAGTTCGCCCGCGAGCAGGAGAAGATGGACCGCTCGAAGATCCCGGGCGACACCGCCTACGACCGCGTGCTGCACGTGCTCAGCCGCACCACCCGCCAGCTGCAGCGCAACCCCGAGCTCACCGAGGCGATGACCAGGGCGTTCATGTTCGCCGACACCTCGGTCGCCAACGAGGTCGACACCGTGGCGCTGCTGATGGAGCAGCTGTTCACCCAGGCCATGACCCCCGACGAGCCCACCGAGGAGCAGCGGGCCATCGCGCGGGTGATCGGCGACGTGTGGCTGTCGAACCTGGTCGCCTGGGTGACCCGCCGCGCCTCGGCCTCCGACGTGTCCAGCCGGCTCGAGCTGACCGTCCGGCTACTGCTGGCCTGAGTACTCCACCGCGTCACCGTTCTGGACGGCGCTCAGCTCGCCGCGCTCGACCAGCAGGTCAAGATGCGCGCTGGTCTCGCCGACGGCGAGCACCTGGTTGAAAAGGTCGAGCTCGGTGAAGTCCTTGTTGCGCCGGGTCCAGCCGAGCTTCAGCGCCGCCTCGTAGGCGGTCCCGGCTCCACCGCGGACGACCTCGGCGGTTTGCTGCAGGCGCTCGTCGTGGTGCTGCAGCAGCTCTTCGACCCGCTGGTGCGAACTGCCGCCGACGGGCCCGTGCGCGGGCAGCAGTCGCAGGTCCGGGTAGGTCCGCATGAGCCGCAGGGAATCCAGGAAGTCGCCGAGCGGCAGCTCGGGACGTGCCGATTCCACGCCGATGGACGGCGTGATGTGCGGCAGGATGTGGTCACCGGAGAACATCGTCGACGAGTCGGCGTCGAGGAAGACGACGTGCCCCCGGGTGTGGCCGGGAGTGGGCACGGCGAGCAGGGTGCGGGAACCCAGCGGGATCTCGACCTTGCCGTGCAGCCACTCGTCCGGTTGCTCGTAGGGGTTCTTCTCCTTGCGTTCCGGCGGCTCGCCGCCGTAGGCCTCGGCGAGCTTGTCGATGAGCTCGTCGCCACCCCAGCGCTGCAGCCGCCGCAGCTCGGCGAGTTCGGTGCCACCGGCGAGGATCGCGTCCATCGTGGGCTGCTCGCCCGCGCCGAGGCTGATCTTCGAACCGAACGTGCGGCGCAGTTGCACCGCGAGAGTGTAGTGGTCCCGGTGCACGTGGGTGACCAGGAACCGCTGCACGTCGGCGAAGTCGTAGCCGATCTCGCCGAGTCCCTTCTCCAGCTGGGTGCGCGCCTCTTCCAGCGCCCAGCCCGAGTCGATGAGCACCAGCCCGTCGGAGTCCTCGATGGCGTAGACGTTGACCGCGCGCAGGCCGTCGTTGGGCAGCGGCAGCGGAATCCGGTGCACGCCGGGCCCGACCTCTTCCACGCCGGGCTCGATCCATGCGTGCCGCGATTCGCTCACCTTGTCCTCCACCCCGTCATCCGGCGAACTTGCTCAAAAGAGATGTACCACCCCTGCTGCTCAGGTGCCGTAGACGGGGTCCGGAACGGGGGCCTTGGCGAGCAGTTCTCCCACCACCGGGCCGAGTTCGTCGGCCTTCCAGCGGCGTCCGGCATCGCGCGAGGGGCCGCGCGTCCACCCGGTCGCGACGTTGATGTCACCACCGGAGACCTCGAAGACCCGGCCCGTGACCTCATCGGACTCGGCGCTGCCCAGCCAGGCCACGAGCGGCGAGACGTTCTCCGGGGCCATCTCGTCGAAGCCCTGGTCGGGCTGGGCCATCATGTCGGCGAAGACGGTCTCGGTCATCCGGGTGCGGGCCGAGGGCGCGATGGCGTTGACGGTGACGCCGTAGCGCGCGAGCTCGGCGGCGGTGTTGAGGGTCAGCGCGATGATCCCGGCCTTGGCCGCGGCGTAGTTGGACTGCCCGACGCTGCCGAGAAGGCCTGCGCCGGAAGTGGTGTTGACGATCCGTCCCCGCACGACCTCGCCGGCCTTGGTGCGGTCGCGCCAGTGCTGCCCGGCGTGGCGCATCGTCGCGGCGTGGCCCTTGAGGTGGACGCGGATGACCTGATCCCACTCGTCCTCGGCGAGGTTGACGAACATCCGGTCGCGGACGAAACCGGCGTTGTTGACCAGCACGTCCAGCTTGCCGAACCGCTCGACCGCGAACTCCACGAGCTCGCGGGCCTGGTCCCAGTCGGCCACGTCGGCGCCGTGCACCTCGGCGTGGCCGCCCAGCGCGCGGATCTCCTCGGCGACCTCCGCCGCGGCCGACCCGTCACCGCCGGATCCGTCCAGCTGCACGCCGATGTCGTTGACGACGACCTTCGCGCCCTGCCGCGCGAATTCCAGCGCGTGCGCCCGGCCCAACCCGCGCGCACCCCCGGTCACGATGACGACCCTGTCCTCGCAGATCACGTGCTACCTCCTAGAAAACCGTTGCGAACGAGAAAGTTCCCCAGAACCGCGGGCCCGGCCCCGCGCGTCAGGTGGTCAGGTGCGGACGGCGTTGAGGTAGGCCGTCCGCTCGCCTCCACCGTCGACCGCGAGGGCCGCGCCGCTGATGTAGGAGGCCAGCGGTGAGGCCAGGAAGAGGCAGGCGTTGCCCACGTCGGCCGGCTCCGCGAGGCGTCCGAGGGGGACGATCGAGGTCAGGTCGGACTCGCCGTAGTGGTCGGCCTGGTCCTCCGACCGCACCAGCCCGACCACGACGCCGTTGACGCGGACGTCGGGGGCGAGCTCCTGGGCGAGGGTGCCGGTGAGGTTGTCCAGCCCCGCCTTGGCCGCGCCGTAGGCCGCGGTCCCCGGCGACGGGCGGCGACCCGAGACGCTGCTGATGTTGATGATCGAGCCCTTCGACTCCACGAGCGCGTCCCGCGCGTGCTGCGCGAGCAGCAGCGGTGCGATCAGGTTCAGCTCCACGACCTTGCGGTGCAGCCGGATCGACGCGGTGGCGGTGTCGGCGACCGGAGTTCCCCCGGCGTTATTGACGACCACGTCGAGCCGCCCGGAACGCCGTTGGATCTCCTCGACGAGCCGGCCGACCTGCTCGCCCTCGCGCACGTCGACCTCGATGAACCGCGCTTCGTTCGATCCGGAGGCGGGCAGCCGCTCAACCGGCTTGCGCGCGCAGACGTAGACCTCCGCCCCGGCGCGCAGGAACGTCTCGGCGATGCCCGCGCCGATCCCGCGCGTTCCGCCCGTGACCAGCACGACCCGGTCGGCCAGGTCGATCTCGATGCCCATCCGCCGCTCCCTGATCCTTCGCCCCTGGCGGGGTGTCCTGCGGTGTTGCTACGGTAACAACCCAACCAAACAAGTGCTAGGTTTGGCAGGTGGCATGGGCACGCAAATCGAACGGCGGGACGCCGGAATAGTGGTCCTCACCGTCGACCACCCCCCGGTGAACGCTCTGCCGGTCAAGGGCTGGTTCGACCTCGCCGAGGCGCTGCGCGACAGCGGCGCCCAGGAGCAGACCCGGGTCGTGGTGCTGCGAGCTGAGGGACGCGGTTTCAACGCGGGTGTGGACATCAAGGAACTGGCCGCCGACCCCGGCCACGAGAAGCTGGTCGCCGTGAACAACGGCTGCTACGAGGCGTTCAAAGCCGTCTACGAGTGCCCGGTACCGGTGATCAGCGCCGTGCAGGGGTTCTGCGTGGGTGGCGGCATCGGCCTGGTCGGCAACTCCGACGTGATCGTCGCCAGCGACGACGCGACCTTCGGCCTGCCGGAGGTGGACCGCGGCGCGCTCGGCGCGGCCACGCACCTCTCCCGCCTGGTGCCGCAGCACATGATGCGCGCGATGTTCTACACAGGACAGACGGCTACCGCGCAGCAGCTCGCCGAGTTCGGCTCCGTGCACAAGGTCGTTGCGCGCGAAGCGCTTCTGGACGCGGCGCTGGAGGTCGCGTCCGACATCGCCGCGAAGGACCCGCTGGTGATCCGCAAGGCCAAGGCCGCGCTCAACGGGATCGACCCGGTGGACGTCAACCGCAGCTACCGGTTCGAGCAGGGTTTCACCTTCGAGCTCAACCTCACCGGGGTGTCGGACAAGATCCGCGCCGAGTTCGGCCGCGAGAAGGAGGCGTAGGTGCAGGACAAACAACTGGCCGCCGACGAGGTGGTCTCCCAGCTCCGCGACGGCATGACGATCGGCATCGGCGGCTGGGGTTCGCGGCGCAAGCCGATGGCCCTGGTGCGCGCGATCCTGCGCTCCGACCTCAAGGACCTGACGTTGGTCTCCTACGGCGGCCCGGACGTCGGGCTGCTCTGCGCCGCGGGCAAGGTCCGCAAGGTCGTCTACGGCTTCGTCTCGCTGGACTCCATCCCGCTCGACCCGCACTTCCGGGCCGCCCGCCAGCGCGGTGAGCTCGAAGTCGCCGAGTACGACGAGGGCATGGTGCTGGCCGGACTCCGCGCAGCGGCGGCGCGCCTGCCGTTCCTGCCCACGCGCGCCGGGCTCGGTTCCGACGTGATGGCGCTGAACCCCGACCTGCGGACCGTCCGCTCCCCCTACGCCGACGGCGAGGAGCTGGTCGCGATGCCGGCGCTGAACCTGGACGTCGCGCTGGTGCACATGAACCGCGCCGACCGCTACGGCAACGGCCAGTACCTCGGTCCCGACCCCTACTTCGACGACCTCATGTGCGCGGCCGCCGAGCGCAGCTTCCTCAGCTGCGAGCGGATCGTGGAGACCGAAGAGCTCACCGAGACCGCTCCCCCGCAGACCCTGCTGATCAACCGGCTCTACCCGCAGGGCGTGGTGGAGACCCCGAACGGCGCGCACTTCACCAGCTGCGTGCCGGACTACGGCCGCGACGAGGCGTTCCAGCGGCACTACGTCGCCAGCGCGAAACCCGGCCAGTGGGAAGCGTTCCGCGCGGAGTTCCTGGACGGCGACGAGGAGCAGTACCAGGCAGCGGTCCAGAAGTTCCACGCGCGCGCGGAGGTGCCGGCATGACGATCACCAGAGCCGAGGTCTGCGCGGTGGCCTGCGCCGACAGCTTCGCCGACGCGGGGGCGGCCATCGCCTCGCCGTTCGGCACGATCCCCTCGATCGGGGCGCGACTCGCACGGCTGACCACCGCACCGGACCTGCTGATGTCCGACGGCGAGGCGATGCTGCTGGCCGAAACACCCGCGCTGGGCGAGGAATCCACCGGGACGGTCGAAGGATGGCTGCCCTACAACAAGGTCCTCGACCTGCTCACCGGCGGGAAGCGCCGGGTGATGATGGGCGCCTCGCAGGTCGACCGGTTCGGCAACCAGAACATCTCCCGCATCGGCGACTGGGCGCAGCCCAAGGTCCAGCTGATCGGTGTGCGCGGAGCACCGGGCAACTCGGTCAACCACACCACCAACTACTGGATCCCCAACCACAGCACCAAGATCTTCGTCGAGTCGGTGGACCTGGTGGCCGGTGTCGGGCACGACCGGGCCAGGCAGGTCGGCGCGAAGTACCACGACGTGCAGGTCGTCGTGACCGACCTCGCGGTGCTGGACTTCCAGGGCCCGGACGGCTCGATGCGGCTGCGCTCGGTGCACCCGGGCGTGAGCGTGGACGAGGTGCGCGAGAAGACCGGTTTCGAGCTCGCCGCGGGTGAGGTCGCCGAGACCCGGTCGCCCACTAACGAGGAGCTCTCGCTCATCCGCGACCGGATCGATCCGAAGGGGTTGCGCGACAAGGAGGTCCCGTCGTGATCGAGCAGCTGGTGCGGACACCGCTGTGCGATCTGACGGGCGTCCGCCACCCCGTCGTGCAGACGGGCATGGGCTGGGTGGCGGGCCCGAGCCTCGTCTCGGCGACCGCCAACGCCGGCGGGCTCGGCGTCCTGGCCTCGGCCACGATGACGCTGCCGCAGCTCGCAGACGCGGTCCACGAGGTCAAGGAGCGCACCGGCGAGCCGTTCGGGGTGAACCTGCGCGCCGACGCGGGCGACGCCGAGGAGCGCGTCGACCTGCTGATCCGGGAGGGCGTCAAGGTCGCCTCCTTCGCCCTCGCGCCCTCGCAGCGGCTGATCGGCAAGCTCAAGGACGCCGGTGTCGTGGTGGTCCCGTCCATCGGTGCCCGCAGGCACGCCGAGAAGGTCGCGGCCTGGGGCGCCGACGCGGTGCTGGTGCAGGGCGGCGAAGGTGGTGGGCACACCGGCGCGGTGGCCACGACGCTGCTGCTGCCGCAGGTCGTGGACGCGGTGGACATCCCGGTCATCGGCGCGGGCGGCTTCTTCGACGGCCGCGGCCTGGCCGCCGCGCTGAGCTACGGGGCGGCCGGAGTCGCGATGGGCACCCGCTTCCTGCTGACCACCGACAGCAGGGTCCCCGACGAGGTCAAGCGGTCCTACTTGGACGCTCAGGTCGGCGACACCGTCGTCACCTCCAAGGTCGACGGCCTCCCGCACCGGATGCTGCGCACGGACCTCACCGACTCGGCCGAGTCCAGCAGCCTCGTCCGGAGACTTCCCGACGCGCTGCGGCAGGCGGTCGCGTTCAAGTCGCTGACCGGGATGAGCTGGCGGCAGCTGATCACCGACGGGCTGGCGATGCGCAAGGCCCAGAAGCTCCCGCTCAACCGGGTCCTGCTCGCCGCGAACACACCGATGCTGATCAAGTCGGCTCTGGTGGACGGCCGCCCGAACGCCGGAGTCCTGCCTGCGGGCCAGGTCACCGGCATGATCGACGAGCTCCCCAGCTGCGAGGAGCTCGTCGACGGCATCGTCACCGACGCGGCCGAGACCCTGCGCCGGACGGCGAAGCTCATCACCTGACACCCAAGCGAACGTGGGCGTCATCCCGGGGGTGGCGCCCGCGTTTCGCTTTGGGGGTCTATCAGAATGCGGCGGCAGTCACCGTCTCAGGTGTGGGAGGTGGGGGAAGTTTTCATGAAAACTTCCCCCGTTTATCCGCACCGCCAAGCAAACCAGCCGCGGAAGAACCTCAGCGAGTGACGATGCCGTCGCAGAGGATGGTGATGTACTGGTCCGCGATCGACTTGATGCTGAGCTTGCCGCCCGGGTTGAACCAGTGGACCGTCGTCCAGACCGTGTCCCGGATGAAGCGGTAGGTGAGCTTGGGGTTGAGGTCCTCGCGGAAGACGCCGGTCTTCTGGCCCTCCTGGATGACCCGCAGCCACGTCTTCTCGAACTCGTCCGCCACGCCGGGCAGGTAGTCGAAGCGCTCGAAGTCGGCGAGGTAGTTGGCCTCGTTCTGGAAGATCGCGATCGCCGCCGGGTGCTTGCGCAGCGCGGAGTACGACTGCTTGATCAGCTCGGTCAGGGCCGTGCGGGGGTCCGAGGCCTCCTCGATGACCTTGGCGTTGGCCTGGCGCTGGTCGTCCAGGAACTCCCGGAGGATCTCGTCCACCATCGCCTCTTTGGAGTCGAAGTGGTGGTAGAGGCTGCCGGAGAGGATGCCCGCCGCATCGGCGATGTCGCGTACCGTCGTCGCCAGGAAGCCGCGCGTGGCGAACAGCTCACCGGCGATCGAGAGCAGCTCGGCGCGACGTTCGGAACCGTTCTCGCGCCCCGGACGGTTGCGGGCGGACAAGCGCTTGGTCGAGACCACCTAGCCATCCTCTCAAAGACCTCGGCGACCTGCGCGGCCGAGGTGTCGTCACGGGTGTTGGTTGGACACGGAGATGACCTCGCCGGTGAGGTACGTCGAGTAGTCCGACGCCAGGAAGACGATCACGTTGGCGATCTCCCACGGCTCGGCCGACCGGCCGAAGGCCTCTCGCTCGGTGAGGGTGGCCAGCAGGTCGTCGGAGGTGACCTTGGCCAGGTTCTCGTGCATCACCAGGCTCGGTGCCACCGCGTTGATCCGGACCCCCAGATCGGCGGCGTCCACCGCGGCGCACCTGGTCAGCGCCATCACGCCGGCCTTGGCGGCGGCGTAGTGCGCCTGGCCCGCCTGGGCGCGCCAGCCCACGACGGAGGCGTTGTTGACCACGACTCCCGGGTTGCCCTGCTCGCGGAAGAGCCGGGTCGCGGCGCGGGTGCAGCGGAAGGTGCCGCCGAGGGTGACGTCGACGACCTTGTCCCACTGCTCGTCGGTCATCTCCAGGATCGAGGCCGTGCCGCCCAGGCCCGCGTTGTTGACCACCACGTCGACCTGGCCGAACGTGCTGGTCGCGGTGTCGAACATGCGCTGCACCTGCGACTCGTCGGTGACGTCGCAGGCGACCGAGGCGACCTTGGCGCCCGGCAGCTCGGCGAGCTCGGCGTGGGTCTCGGCGAGCCGGCGCTCGTGCCGGTCGCTGATGAGCACCTGGGCTCCCTCTTCGAGCATCCGGCGCGCGACCGCGGAGCCGATTCCGGTGCCGGCCGCGGCCGTGACCACTGCGGTCCTTCCGTTGAGCAATCCGTGCGGAGGCGGTGCCTGGGTCATCGGGAGCCCTCCTGGGGTCGGGGTTCGCGCGGCAGGCCGAGCACCCGCTCGGCGATGATGTTGCGCTGGATCTCGTTGGAGCCGCCGTAGATCGTGTCGGCGCGGGTGAACAGGAACAGCCGCTGACGGCTGTCGAGGTCGTAGGGCTCGGCCTGCGCCGTGAGCCCGCTCGGCCCGGCCACCGACATGGCCAGTTCGCCGAGCTCCCGGTGGAAGTTCGACCACAGGAGCTTGACCACCGAGGACTCCGGGCCCGGCGGCCCTTCCGCGCCGAGGAGCCGGAAGACGCTGCAGCGCAGGGCTTCCAGGTCGGTCCAGGCGCGAGCGATGCGGTCGCGCAGGAGCGGGTCGTCGATGGCTCCGTTGGCGCGGGCCTGCTCGGTGATCTCGGCGAGCTCGCGGCGGAAGACGACCTGCTGGTCGACGGTGCCGATGCCGCGCTCGAAGCCGAGCGTGCCCATCGCCACCTTCCAGCCCTCCCCGACCTCGCCCACGACGTGGCCCGCGGCGGTGCGGGCGTCGTCGAAGAACACCTCGTTGAACTCCGAGGTGCCGGTGAGCTGCATGATCGGCCGGACGTGGATTCCCGGCTGGTCCATGGGCACCAGGAAGTAGGAGAGCCCCTTGTGGCGGCTGAGCTCCGGGTCGGTGCGCGCGATGACGAAGCACCAGTCGGCGACGTGCGCCATCGACGTCCAGACCTTCTGCCCGTTGAGCACCCACTCGTCACCCTCCAGGCGAGCGGTGGTGGCGACGTTGGCGAGGTCCGAGCCGGCTCCTGGCTCGGAGTAGCCCTGGCACCACAGCTCCCGGCTGCCGACGATCTCGGGCAGGAAGCGCTTCTGCTGCTCCGGGCTGCCGAAGGCCATCAGGGTGGGTCCGAGCAGTTCCTCACCGATGTGACCGACGCGCACCGGAGCCTCGGCTCGCGCGTACTCCTCGTGGAAGATCACCTGCTCCCCCACGGTCGCTTCGCGCCCGCCGAACTCCTCCGGCCACCCCAGGCACGTCCAGCCGTGCTCGGCCAGCAGCCGGTCCCAGGCGAGCCGCACGTCGAAGCCCTCGTGCTCGCGCCCAGGCCCGCCGAGGCCCCGAGCCTCGGCGAACTCGCCGGTCAGGTTCTCTGACAACCACTGCCTGACCTCGCGGCGGAACGCCGCTTCGCCGGCACTGTCGGTGAGGTCCACGACCGCCTCCTCGGCGTCTCCACGGCGGTTCCGATCCGAACCGCCACACCCCCGCTGGGACGACGCTTTCAGCGCGAACGCCGCCCTCCCTGGATCGGCACTCTACCAAGCACTTGCTTGTTCGGCTAACCTCGACGTGCCGCAATCGCAAGGCCGAGCTAGGAGCGCCCGATGGCAGCAGAACAAGCGGTCGTCAACTACGAGGTTCGAGACCAGGTCGCCGTGGTGACGATGAACCGGCCCGACTTCCGCAACGCGCAGAACTCGGTGATGACCTACGCGCTCGACGACGCGTTCTACCGCGCGTGCGAGGACGACCAGGTCAAGGTCATCGTCCTGGCAGGTGAGGGAAAGCACTTCTCCGCCGGGCACGACATCGGCTCTCCGGAGCGCGACATCGACGTCAGCTACCCGCGTCGGGCGGGCCTGTGGTGGGACCACACCAAGCACTCCGGCGGCGAGTCGCGCTTCGCCCGCGAGCAGGAGGTCTACCTGGGCATGTGCCGCCGCTGGCGGGAGATGCCCAAGCCGGTGATCGCTTCGGTGCAGGGCGCCTGCGTCGCCGGTGGGCTGATGCTGGCCTGGGTCTGCGACCTCATCGTCGCCAGCGAGGACGCCTTCTTCGCTGATCCCGTGGTGAAGATGGGCATCCCGGGCGTGGAGTACTTCGCCCACCCGTGGATGCTCGGCCCGAGGATTGCCAAGGAGTTCCTGTTCACCGGCAAGCGGATGAGCGCCCAGCGCGCCTACGAGATCGGCATGGTCAACCAGGTCGTGCCGCGCGAGGAGCTCTCCGACGCGACGATGCGGTTGGCGGGCAACGTCGCCGAGATGCCCCTGTTCGGGCTGTCGCTGACCAAGAAGGCCGTCAACCAGGCCGAGGACCTGATGGGCATGCAGAGCGGCATGGACTCGGTGTTCGGGCTGCACCACTTCGCCCACGCGCACAACGCCGAGGTCGGCAAGGACTCCCTGGCCGGGATGGACGCGCGCAGCATGAAGAAGTCCAACGAGGAGCGTGGGTGAGCCGTGGACCTGTCGTTCTCCAACACCGATCTGGCCTTCCGCGACGAGGTGCGGACGTGGCTGGCCGAGCGCGTGCCCGCCGACCCGCTGCCGTCGCTGGAGACCGCCGAGGGGTTCGCCGCGCACCGCGAGTGGGAGGAGCTGCTGCACTCGGCGGGGTTGTCGGTGGTGTCGTGGCCCGAGGAATTCGGCGGTCGCGGCGCATCGCTGCTGCAGTGGGTGATCTTCGAGGAGGAGTACTACAGCGCCGGAGCCCCCGGGCGGGTCAGCCAGAACGGGATCTTCCTGCTCGCCCCCACGCTCTTCGAGCACGGGACCGCTGAGCAGAAGCAGCGCTACCTGCCGAGGATGGCAGCCGGGCAGGACATCTGGGCGCAGGCGTGGTCCGAGCCCGAGGCGGGCAGCGACCTGGCAGGCATCCGCTCGACCGCGCGCCGCGTCGACGGCGGCTGGCTGCTCAGCGGGAACAAGACCTGGAGCTCCCGCGCGGCCTTCGCCGACATCGCCTTCGGCCTGTTCCGCAGCGACCCGGAGGCACCCCGCCACAAGGGACTGACCTACTTCCTGTTCCCGCTGGACGCGCCCGGTGTCACGGTGCGGCCGATCCAGCGGATCGACGGCAAGCCCGCGTTCGCCGAGCTCTTCCTCGACGAGGTCTTCGTGCCCGACGAGGACGTGCTCGGCGGGGTCGGCGACGGCTGGCGGGTCGCGATGAGCACCGCCAGCAACGAGCGCGGGCTCACGCTGCGCAGCCCCGGCCGGTTCCTGGCCACCGCCCGGCGGCTCACCGAGGTCCCCGACGCGCTCGACGACGACAGGGTCATCGACGCGTGGATGTCGGCGCAGGCCTACCGGCTGGCGACGTTCGAGACCGTGACCAAGGTCCTCGACGGAGCCGGACTGGGAGCCGAGGCGAGCCTGAACAAGATCTTCTGGTCCGAATTGGACACCTCGATGCACGAAACAGCCTGGGACCTGCTGGGTCCGGAGGCCGAGACCGGTTCCTGGGTCGAGGGGTACCTGTTCTCGCTGGCGGGTCCCATCTACGCGGGGACCAACGAGATCCAGCGCAACATCGCCGCCGAGCGGGTGCTCGGCCTGCCGAGGGGGTCGCGATGAGGTTCGTGCTCGAACCCGAACAGCAGGACATGGCCGACACCCTGCGCTCGATGTTCGCCGCGGCCGACGTGCCGGAAATCGCCCGCGCCTGGGCCGACGGCGACGGCGAGGGCTGGCGCAAGCTGTGGCAGCGCATCGCCGACCTCGGGGTCACCGGCGTGACCCTGCCCGAGGAGCGCGGCGGCCTGGGCCTCGGACCGATCGAACTGACCCTCTGCCTGCAGGAATGCGGTTATGCCGCGCTGCCGGGACCGGTGATCGAATCGCTGGCGCTGCTGCCGTCCCTGCTGCCGGACCTCACCGCCGACGCCACCCCGCGCACCGCGGTCGTCGAGCGGCACGTCCCCTACGCCCTCGACGCCGACCTCGCCGACGAGGTCTACGCCGTCGGACCGACGTCAACCCGCCTGCTGACCGGGATCTCGTTGCAGCGCCGGGAATCCTTCGACGCCACCCGGCGGCTGTTCGAGGTCACGTCGAGCGGGGGCGACGAGATCGCCGGGGCTCATGCCGACCGCGCCTTCGACCTGGCCGTGCTGGGGTGCGCCGCCTACGCGCTCGGGCTGGGCAACCGGATGCTGGACCTGGCCACCGAGCACGTCAAGCAGCGGCAGCAGTTCGGCCGGCCCGTCGGCGAGTTCCAGGCCGTCAAGCACCACCTGGCCAACGCGCTGCTGAAGCTGGAGTTCGCCCGGCCGCTCATCCGGGGAGCGGCGCTGTCGGCGGGAACCCCGCACGGTGGTCGTGACGCCTCGGCGGCCAAGATCGCGGCTGCGGACGCCGCTCACCTGGCCTCCCGGGTCGCGCTGCAGGTGCACGGCGCCATCGGCTACACCGCCGAGCACGACCTGCACCGCTACCTCACGAAGGCCGCGGCCCTGCGACAGTCGTGGGGAACGCCCGCGTGGCACCGGCGGCGCATCGCCGCCGCCCTCGCCACCGACCCGGAAACCCCCATCGGAACCACCTGACGGCCTACCGGACTTCGGTTGGAGTCGGGAAGTTTCGAACGGACGTGGACGGATGTTCGCCTGAGCAAGGAGGTTGGTGTGCGGTTCGCATTCAGCGAGGAGCAGGAGGAGCTCCGGGCGGTGGTGCGCCGGTTGCTGGATCGCCGAGGCGGGCCTGCGGCCGGTGAACCCGACGTCCGGGTGGACGGGTTCGACCGGGAGGTCTGGAAGCAGCTGGCCGAGCAGGTCGGAGCCCATTCGCTGGGGATTCCGGAGGAGCACGGCGGCGGTGGTTTTAGCCTGCTGGAGACGTTGATCGTCGTGGAGGAGCTCGGGCGCAGGCTCTCCGACATCCCGTTCCTGAGCAGCATCGTGCTAGGCGCCGAGGCGCTGCTGGCCGCGGGCGACCCCGAAGCGTGCGGTCGGCTGCTGCCCGGCATCGCCTCCGGCGAGGAGATCGTCGCACTGGCCTGGGCGGAGGCGGATTCCGGTTGGCAGGAGTCGGGTTTCGCCACCACTGCGCGGCGTTCCGGCGAGGGCTGGGTGCTGGACGGCCGCAAGGTCGACGTCCTCGACGGGGCGCAGGCCGACACCGTCCTGGTGCTGGCCGACTGCGAAGGCCGGCCGGCGCTGTTCGAAACCGGATCGGCCACCGCGGTCGCCACCACTCCCCTGGACCTGACCCGCCGGATGGCCGAGGTCCACCTCGCAGGCACCCCGGCGCGGCTGCTGGGACGTCCGCCGGTGCAGCGCATCCTCGACGTCGCCGCTGCCGGTGTCGCGGCCGAATCGGTGGGCGCGGCCCAGCGGTGGCTGCACGAGACGGTGGAGTACACCAAGATGCGCACCCAGTTCGGCCGCCCGATCGGCTCGTTCCAAGCGCTCAAGCACCGGATGGCCGATTGCTACGTGGCGGTGGAATCAGCGCGATCGCTGTCCTACGCCGCGTCCTGGGCGGTGTCCACTCAGGACGAGAGGGCGAGCGAACTGGCGGCCATGGCCAAGTCGGCCTGCACCGAGGCCCATTACGCGATCGCCGCCGAAGGGGTCCAGCTGCACGGTGGCATCGGGATCACCTGGGAGCACGAAGCGCACCTCCAGCTCAAGCGCGCTCACTCCGCGACCCAGCTCTTCGGCACCCCGAGCACCCACCGCGCCACCCTGCTGACGCGCTGAGAACTGTTGAGGGATTGCCCTGCGCGGCCGTGCGGGGGCGCCGGAACCTGATGCACCTGGTGGGTGGGGTGGGGAAGTTTTCATGAAAACTTCCCCACCCCACCCACCCACCACACGACGTCCCGGGGCCTTCGGGTGCGCTCGGTTCAGGGGAGGCGGACCACGGCTCGGGCCTTGGCCAGCACTTCCTCGCCGCCGGAGGTGGCCGAGAGCTCCACCACCGCGCGGTTGCCGTCCAGCTTCTCGGTCACCTGGCCGGCGACCTCGACCTCGACTCCCGCGTCGTCGTCGGGCACGACGACGGGCTTGGCGAAGCGCACGCCGTACTCCTCGACGGCGCCGGGATCACCGACCCAGTCGGTGACCAGCCGGGCGGCCTCGGCCATGGTCAGCATGCCGTGGGCGATGACGTCCGAGAGCCCGGCGGACTTGGCGATCCGCTCGTTCCAGTGAATGGTGTTGAAGTCGCCGGAAGCACCGCAGTAGCGCACCAGCGTCAAGCGCTGGATGGGATAGCGCTGCGCAGGGATCTCCGTGCCCACCTCGACCTGATCGAATGCCACGCTCGCAGCCACGTTCACTGCCCTCCCTCTGCGGTTCCGCGCGAGATGATGGTGTTGACCGCGGTTCCGACCAGGTCGCCGTCGACGTCGACGATGTCGGTCTCGATCCGGATCAGCTCGTTGCGCCCGGCGTCGCGGATCTCCACGATCCGGCCCCGGGTGCTGAGCACGTCACCGGCCCGGATCGGCCGCCGGTAGCTGAACTTCTGCTCGCCGTGCACGACCATCCGGTAGTTCAGCCCGAAATCCGGTCGCAGGATGGGGTTCTTCTCCGACGCCGCACCGGTCGCCACGATCCCGAAGGTCGGCGGTGCGATCACGTCCGGATGCCCGAGCGCCCGCGCCGCGACCTGATCGCGGTACGCGGGGTTCGGATCACCGACCGCATCGGCGAACTCCCGGATCTTCCCCCGAGTGACCTCGTAAGCCTCGTCCGAGGAGAACTCGAACCCGATGTAATCCCTGTTAATAGCCACAATTCCTCCGCCAACCAAAGAACCACGAGCCACGAACCCGAAACCGAGAACCGTCAGGCAAGCACCGAAGGTGCTTTCTCAGTGCCCCACCTATGCAACCGGCACCGCCGGGGGTTCTGAGCGGCGCTGCGGCGAGCACGCCGCGACACCGCGTATTGGCATACATCAGGAGCGGCGCGCGGAGTCCACGGAGCCGCTCAGGTTCCCCTACCCGCACCGCCTCGCAAAACGACCACTCAGAGACGTTCCAGGATCGTCACGTTGGCTGTGCCTCCTCCTTCGCACATCGTCTGCAGCCCGTAGCGCCCGCCGGTGCGCTCCAGTTCGTTGAGCATGGTGGTCATCAGCTTGGCCCCGGTGGCGCCGAGCGGGTGGCCGAGGGCGATGGCCCCGCCGTTGGGGTTCACCTTGGCCGGATCGATGTCGATCTCCTTCTGCCAGGCGAGGACGACGCTGGCGAAGGCTTCGTTGATCTCGACGACGTCGATCTCGGAGGCCGAGATCCCGGACTTCTCCAGCGCGTGCTTGGTGGCCGGGATGGGTGCGGTCAGCATCTTCACCGGGTCGTCACCGCGCACGCTCATGTGCCGGATGCGGGCGCGCGGGGTCAGCCCGTGCTGCCGGACGGCCTGCTCGGAGGCCACCAGGATCGCTGCGGATCCGTCGGAGATCTGGCTGGCGACGCCCGCGGTGAGACGTCCGCCTTCGGTGAGGGTTTTGAGCCCGGCGAGCTTGTCCTTGTCGGTGTCGCGTCGCGGTCCTTCGTCGCGCTCGACGCCGGCGAGCGGCGCGGTCTCACCGCCGAAGTGCCCGCCGTCGATGGCGGCGATGGCGCGGAGGTGGCTGTTCAGCGCGAATTCCTCCATGGCTTCGCGCGAGAGGTCCCACTGCTCGGCGATGAGCTCGGCGCCGCGGAACTGGGTGACGACCTCGTCGCCGTAGCGCTTGGCCCAGCCCTCCGATCCGCAGTCGGGCCCGTAAGCGCGCGGGAACCCGAGCTGGTCGGATCCGCGCAGGGAGCTGCCGATCGGGATGGCGCTCATGTTCTGCACGCCGCCTGCGACGACGAGGTCGTTGACCCCGGACATCACGGCTTGTCCGGCGAAGTGCACCGCCTGCTGCGAGGAGCCGCACTGCCGGTCGACAGTGACGCCGGGTACGTGCTCGGGGTAACCGGCCGCGAGCCAGCCGGTGCGGCCGATGTTCCCGGCCTGCGCGCCGACGGTGTCGACGCAGCCCCAGATCACGTCGTCGACCGCCGCCGGGTCGATTCCGGTGCGGTCAACCAGGTTCTGCAGCACGTGGGCGGACAGGTCCGCCGGGTGGATCCCGCTGAGTCCGCCGCCGCGCTTACCGACCGGCGTGCGAACCGCGTCGATGATGTAAGCCTCCGCCATGAGGAGTCCCTTTCGTCGCCACCAGTGGCCAGCTTGAGAGTAGTCCCGGCAGGACCTCGAAAACAAGCAAGCGTTTGGTTGCACCGAATGACTCGCGTTCGCCCTGCGAACGGGCCATGCAATCACTTTCCGTGATCGACCGGTAGCTCTCCGCTGTGTTAAAGTCTGGCGAATCGCGTGCACGTGCAGATGAACTGCGACGAAAGATCTGGGGGAAGCAGATGCTCTCGTCCGAACAGGTGGGCGGCCAACCTGACCCGAGCATGTGGTTGCGCCAGCTCGTGCTGCGCGGCTTCCAACTCATGCCACCGGTGCGCGACGGCACCGGCGAACTGGAGGCGCTGATCTACGTGCGCCCCCACGGGGATGTCATCGACATCGTGGAAGTGCTGGCCGAGGACCACGTCCGCGCCGCGAGAGTTCCACGACGCGGCGAGATCCGCACCGACGACAACGCAGCCTACTGGCGCACCAGCGGTGCTGTCATCGACGTCGTCGACCAGGTCCTCGCCCTGCCCGAAACGCTCATCCGGGCTTGAGAAGCTGTTCGAAGGATCGGTTCGCTAGGCGGTGCGGGTTGAGTCCCGCACCTGAGGCAGCGGCTCCGCCGGATTCGAAAATGACCCCCGGTCAGCGCGCTTCCCTGCTCCCGACGGGGGTTTCGTCCGCGCGCAGCTCGTTGAGCCGGAAGTTCGCCTGCGCCGCCAGGCGCTCGTCCGCACCCAGCACCCGCTCGTACGCCTGGCGGGCACCAGCGAGATCGCCGCGCCGGTGCAACGCCTCGCCCAGCGTCAGCACGGTCTCCGGGGCCGGGTCCGGGGCCCCGATCTCCACCGCGCAGCGCAAGTAGACCAGCGCGGAGTCCGCGTCGTCGTCCGCCAGCAGCGCGGAACCGGTTTCCTGCGCCCATTCCGCGACGTGCGACTCCGGCACCACGGCCGTCATCCTGCGCAGCGTGTCGGCGGCCTCCAGGTGGTCGCCGTGGCCGCGCTGCTCGTCGAGGACGACCCGCACGTTGTTCAGCGCGTCCTCCCCCAGCTCGGCCTCCGGCACGTGCCCGGCCGCCCTGACGAACGCGTTCACCGCGCCCGGCAGGTCACCCGCCTCGTAGCGGATCAGCCCGATGCCGAACTCACCGCGAGCGGCGACCTCCGGCACCTCGCAATGGGTCACTCGCGCGAAATGGCGTTCGGCCTCGCCCTTGTCGCCCTCGTCCAGCAGCAGCTCGCCGAGCCGGCTGCGGGCGGAGTCCGACTGCACCGGCACGCCCGCCGCCACGGCGCGCTCCAGCCAGCGGATCGCCTCGGCCTGCTCCTCGGCGCGGTCGGCGAGCAGCGAGTGCGCGTGCACCGCGGTGGACGGGTCGTCGGATTCGGCCGCGCGCAACAGCATTTCCGCTGATTCTGGCGCGGTCTCGCCGACCGCCCGGATGCGGCGCTGCAGCGCCGCGCCGAAGATCTCCGGGGACTCGGCCGCGCTTTCGGCCTCGTCCCAGGCCTGCTCGGCCGCGGCGGGCTCACCGGCCCGGTGCTGCAGGTGTCCCAGCAGCACACCGGCTTCCACCGCTGCGCTCCCGCAGCCCTCCGCCCTGGCGTGACGGGCGACGGCGATCGCGCCGTTGAGGTCGTGCACGCGGACCAGCAGCTGCGCCAGGAGGACGCCGGCGCGCGCCACGGCCGCGGGTTCGCCGGTGCGGATCGCGCGGCGGTACCAGCTCAGCGCGATCGCGTTCTCGCCTCGCTCGTCGGCGAGCTTGCCCAGCGCTATGTGCGCCTTCGGACGCGTGGAGCGGTGACCGTGGTCGGAGACGAGGCGGAAGAACGCCCGCGCCTCCGGATCACCGGCTGACCTCGACCGCCGGCCCAGGTCCAGCGCCAGTTCGGAGCAGACGTGCGATTCCTCCTCGTCGGCCTCGCCGAGGACGCGGGCCGCGGTGGCGAGATCGGTCCGGACCGCACACCAGAAGCCACCGATCAGGGCGGACCCGTGGTGCTCGGCCATGAGAGCACGCGCGCCGTCCGCATCGCCTCGGCGCAGCAGGCCATGCGCGCGCTCCTCGACGGATTCCTCCTGCCCCTCAGGGGTTTCCGGTTCCGGTGCGGCGGGCCGGATCTCGGCGAGCCGGGCGGCGGCCTCCTCGGACCTGCCCACTCCGGCGCCGGCTACCTCGGCGAGCAGTTCGGCCGCGTGCTCGGTTCGCCCGTCGCGGTGCAGCGACTCGGCCATGCTGCTCTTCGCGACGGCGGCTTCTTCCGGGTCCGAGCCCTCGGCGGCCCGCTGCCAGACCTCCAGCGCACCATCGGCGTCGCCGTTCTCCTCGCGCAGCGCGCCGAGCAGCAGCAGGCCCCGCTGCCGCAGTTCGGCGTGACCAGACTCGGCGACCAGGCGCAGCGCCCAGTCGGTGAACTCCGGGACCCCGCGGCGCAGGTACCGCTGCGCGAGGTCGAGGCACAGCCTGCTGGCGGTGTAGTGCGGTTCGTCCTCGTCCGCGAGCAGCAGGAAGCTGGCACGCGCCGGTTCCAGCTCCTGGCGCAGCGCGCGCATCGCGAACACCGACTCCGAGGCCGCCGTCGACGACGACCCCGCGGCCCGGGTGAACATGTCCAGCGCCTGGTCCAGCCGGTCGTTGTCGACGTGGTGCTCACCGAGCAGGAACGCCGCGCGGGGCCCGTACTCGGGATGCCCGCTGACGGCCGTGCGCTGGTAGAGGTCGATCAACGCGTCATCGCGTTCCAGCGTCCGGTAGATCAGCGACAGCTTGCTGAACACGTCGCCGAGGATCACCGGGTGCCCGGTGGCCAGGGCGGCCTCGAACGCGGCGATGGTGCCGTCCGGATCACCCTGCTCCATGAGCAGATCGCCGAGCCTGCCGGCGGTCCACGGTCGCAGCGCGGGGTGCCCCTCGTCGACCACGCGTTGCAGCAGCCCGAGCGCGCGCTCCTGCTCGTCGCCGAGCAGCAGGTGTTCGGCGAGCCCGTAGCGAGCTGCGGTGGCGACCAGGGCGTTCGGTGACTCGGAGAGCCGAGCGAGGTCTTCCGGCGGTGCCGCACCGTCGCGTTCGGCGCGGGCGGCCTCGACGAGCTCGCGCACGGCCGGTTCGGTCGCGGACAGCAGAGCGTCCACTTCGGACTCGTCATCGCGCTCGACGCGCAGCAGCACGGGAAGCACGTCGCGGGCCGCGGGCTCGTCGAACAGCGCGTGGACGAACGCGGCGTGCCGCGCCTCCGCTCCGGCATCGCTGACGGCGAGCCGCCGCAGCAGGTGCCGGGCGCGCCCCGGATCACCCAGCGCGGCTTCGGCGATCGCGAGGGAGACCTGCGCGCGAGCGGACTTCTCGGGGGCGCCGTCGATGAGCGCCTCGTACGACTCGCGCGCGGCGACGATGTCGCCGGACGCAGCGGCCTGCCTCGCGCGACGCTCCAGCTCGGCGGGGCTCAGGGGTTCGTCGGGCTCGGACGCGGGCTCCGGTTCGATCGGCGGGATCACCAGCTGCGCGGTGTCCTCCACGCCCGGATCCGGTTCCTCGCTGTCCATCATGGACAGAGCCAGAGCGGCCTCGTGCGCGACGTGGGCGTCCTCGGCGTCCGCGGCGAGCCGGAACGACTCCGCGGCCGCGTCCTCGTCTCCGAGGTCGTAGCGCAGCACGCCGACGTGGTAGGCGGCGCGCGGCGCCTTGTCCGGGTGCCCGGACGCCACCACCATGCCGAAGGTCTCGATCGCGGCCTCGACCTCACCGGTGTCGCGCTGCAGCTCCGCCAGCACGCCCAGTGCTTCCAGGCCGTACCGCGGGTGCCTGCTGTCGATGACCCGCTGCAGCGCCTCGCGCGCCTGCTCGACGCGGTCCAACCGGCGCAGCTGGAGGCTCAGCTGGATCAGCGCCCGCAGCCGCACGCTCGGACGCGGGTCCCGAGCGGCGCGCTCGTAGGCGCGCGCGGCACCGGCCGGATCATCCAGCGCCACCAGCACGCCGCCCAGCAGCACGTGACCCCACGCGAGGTGCTCAGGATGGCCGAGCTCGATGATCTTCTCGGCCAGCTGCTTGGTGACCTCGGTCTCGCCGACGTGCAGGGCGTAGAGCTTGCCGGCGCCGAGCGAGCCGTAGTGCGGATGACCGCTGTCGAGGAGCTTGCGCAGCAGCGGTTCGGCGTCGTGGTCGCGCCCCTGCTCCAGCATCGCCAGCGCGCGCTGGTAGGCGATCTGCAGGAACTCGGTTCCCTCGGTGCGCTCGGGCGGCAGGTTGAGGTGCTGAGCTTCTTCGACCACGGCGGGATCACCGCAGGACAGCGCCCGGGTCCGGGCTTCGCGCGCGCCGGCGATGTCGCCGAGCTGCTGGAGCACCTGCGCCAGCAGGACATCGGCGCGGCCAGCGTCATCAGGCTCGGCGCCTTCGGTGGCGAAGCGGAGCAACACCTGGGCGGTCGGCAGTTCCCCGGTGTTGAGCAGCAGGTGGCCGAGGGCGATGGCGGCGGCCTGGGCGTGCACGGGGTGACCGGAGTCGATCACGCGCTGGTAGACGTCGCGAGCGGCGACGAGGTCGTCGTCCTCGGTGAGGATCGCGCCGAGCATCAGCCCGGCTTGGGCGGCGGCTTCGTAATCACCTTCGTCCAGCACGGTGCGTAACGCCTGCGCAGCGGCGTCGTGATCACTGTCGAGCAGCAGCTGCCTCGCTCGAGTGACCTCTTGCTCCCACCGTGACATTCCGCCGCGCCCTCCGATCGGGTGATCGCCGCTGACGAGAATATCGCCCTTCGGGCGTTCGCAAACCGGCCGCGGCCACCTTTCCCCCGCACGCGCGAAAGAGCGGGCCGCCCATGCGATGGACGACCCGCTCTCCGGGATTCAGCACGCGGTCAGCTGGCGAGCTCCTTGAGGCGCTCGAGGCCTTCCTTGTACTGGTTGATGTCGGTGTTGCCGCCGATGCCGGCAACGTTGCCCTTGTCGGTGTACTGCCAGAAGTCCCAGTCCTGGAAGCCCTTGGGCACCGTCGGGCTGTCGACCTCGTAGGCGGCCAGCCACAGGTTGTGGTTGCTGAAGGTGTCGGTGCCGCCCATGCACTGCTTCCAGAAGGACGGGTTCGCGTAGATGATCGGGTCCTTGCCGGTGCGCTGCTTGACCGTGTCGTTGAACGACTTGGTCCACTGGTGCATCTGGTCGACGCTCATGTCGTAGCAGCTACCGCCGTTGGGATCGACCTCGAGGTCGAGCACCGGAGGCAAGGTCTTGCCGTCGTTCTGGTAGTCCATGATGTCCAGGAAGCGGTTCGCCTGGGTCGCACCGTCGGAGTCGTCCGGCCGCGCGAAGTGGTAGGCACCTGCGATCAGGCCCGCGTCCTTGGCGCCGTGGTACTGCTCGGCGTACTTCGGGTTGGCGAAGTCGGTGCCATCGCTGGCGAGCACGAAGGTGAACTTCTTGTTGTCGCCTGCGACCTTCTTCCAGTCGATGTTCCCGTTGTGGTTGGAGACGTCGATGCCTTCGACCGGCGGGCCCAGCGGGGCGTCCTGCGTGTTGTCGGACGTGGTCTCCGCGCGGGTCTGCGGGTTCTCCGCCTTCTTCTGCTCCATCGGGGAGGCCATCGCGGCTTCCTCGACGTCGCGGTCGTCACCGCCGGCGAGGCCGCCGATGATCAGGCCGACGATGCCGACGGCTGCGATGCCGGCTCCCACCTGCATGGAGCGCAGTCGGGGGGCGTTCTTGACGGACTCGGGGACGTGCGGCGCGACCCTCTCCCGGAGGCGCCGCACGGCGGGGGCGTCTTGCACGCGCTGCAGCAGCGGCGACAGCCACTGCATCAGGCGCTGGAGCAGCGGCGCGAGCCACTGGCCGACGCGGTGCGCCGCCGGCCGCACGCGATCCACTGCCGTGCGCAGGGCGTCGTCGACGCCGGTCGCCTTGGCCTGCCAGCCGCGCTCGTTCGCCTCGTGCTTCGGGGTCGAGACGTGGTCGTTGCTTTCGGGGGATCTGCTGTGGTCGGGGGTCTCGGGTTTCACGAGCCCCACACTCCGCGACGGAGAGTGTGCTGCCATCGAGGTATATACCTAGGCGACTACCTAGGTTCACCCCATCGGGTATCACTGCCCACATACTCGGCTACTCGCCGTGAGTCGCCCCCAGAGCTGGACGAATCCTAACCACACCAGAGCTCCGCCCAGTCACCACCCCGCACGAACCTCAGCCTGCCTCGTTCCCGGGTGTGGCCTGGGTCGGGGGCGGTTTTGGTCCGACACGTCCATGATCAATGTCCGTTTTGCCGGGACACTTCGGACCAAAACTGCCCCCGACGCGGTCACCGCCCGTCACCGACTACTGCCCGTCAGGGTGCGGCGGAGCGGGGCTGCGATGGCGACCAGCAGGGCCAGGGCCGCCACGGCCCAGAGGGTGAGGGTGATGGGACCCGACAGCAGGATCGAGAGGTCGCCCTCGGAGAGGGTCAGCGCGCGCCGGAGCTGCTGCTCGGCGATGGGCCCCAGGATCAGGCCGACCACCGCCGGGGCGACGGGGATGTCCGCCTGCCGCATCAACAACCCCAGCAGCCCCAGCACGCACAGCACCACCAGGTCCACCGTCGTCCCCCCGGCCGCGTAGGTGCCGAGCGTCGCGAACACCAGCACCCCGGCGTAGATGCCGTAGGCGGGGATCGTCAGCAGCGCCGCCCACATCCGCACCAGCGGGAGGTTGAGCACCAGCAGCATCAGGTTCCCGATGTAGAGGCTGGCGATGAGCGTCCACACCAGCGGTCCGGACTCCTCGAAGAGCTCCGGTCCGGGTTGCAGCCCGTAGGACTGGAAGGCCGTGAGGATGACCGCCGCCGTCGCCGAGGTCGGCAGCCCGATGGTCAGCAGCGGCACCAGCACGCCCGCCGACGCGGCGTTGTTGGCGGCCTCCGGCCCGGCCACGCCTTCGATGGCGCCGTGCCCGAACTCCTCGGGATGCTTGGTCAGCTTCTTCTCGACGCTGTAGCTCAGGAACGTCGGCACCTCGGCGCCGCCCGCGGGCAGGCTGCCGATCGGGAAACCCAGCGCGGTCCCGCGCAGCCACGCCGGCCACGACCGCCGCAGGTCGGAGCGGGACAGCACGACGCGCTCGCGCAGCGGTTGCACGGTCGAGGCGCCGGTCCCGCTGAGCAGGTGCCCGAAGGACTCGCTGAGCGCGAACAGCGCGATCACCACGATGACCACGTCGACACCGTCCAGCAGCGAGTCCACCCCGAACGTCAGCCGGGGCTGACCGGTCTGCGAGTCGATGCCCACCAGGCCGATCGCCACCCCGACCAGCAGGCTCGCGACCCCCTTGAGCAGGTCCGGGCCGAGCAGCGCGCTGACGGTCACGAACGCCACCGCCATCAGCGCCACGTACTCGGGCGGCCCGAAGCTGGTGGCGAACCCGGCGACCACCGGCGCGAGGAAGGTCAGGCCGAGCGTCCCGATGGTTCCGGCGACGAAGCTGCCGAGCGCTGCGGTGGCCAGCGCCGCCGCGGCGCGTCCGGACCGCGCCATCTTGTTGCCCTCCAGCGCGGAGACCATCGATGCGCTCTCACCGGGCGTGTTGAGCAGGATCGAGGTCGTCGACCCGCCGTACATCCCGCCGTAGTAGATGCCGGAGAACAGGATGAGCGCGCTGGAGGCTTCGAGCCGGAAGGTGATGGGCAGCAGCAGCGCGACGGTCAGCGCGGGCCCGATGCCCGGCAGCACTCCCACGGCCGTGCCGATGGTCACGCCCACCAGCGCCCACAGCAGGTGGCCGGGGGTGAGCGCGTTGCCGAACCCCTCGAGCAGCAGTCCGATCTGTTCCACCTAGAAACCCCAAGGTCCGCTGGGCAGGCTCAACCCGATGAGCCGGTCGAAGACGAGGAACACCGCTGCCGCGAGCGCCCACCCGTAGGCCAGCACGACCCAGCGGCGGGGAGCTCCGAGCAGCAGCGCGGCGGCCACGAACAGACCGGTGGCCGCGACCACGTACCCGATCACCGGCAGCAGCACGGCGAACGCCAGCAGCACGGCCGCCAGGCCGACCACGCGCCACCGGGCGCCGGAGACTTCCTCCCGCTCGGCTCCGGACAGCCCGATCCCGGACCGCACCAGCAGCCCGATGCCGACCGCGGCCATGAGCACCGCGACGACGACCGGCATCACCGCGGGCCCCATCGCCGAGCCCTGGTCGGGCAATCCCATCGCGTCGACGACCAGCACCACCGACGCCAGCAGCATCAGGGCCCCGAAGGCGCCGGTGGCGAACGCGGTCCGCCGGTCCTGCACGGCCATCACCCCAACCCGATCTTGGAGAGCACGTCGGCGACCCGGTCCTGCTCACCGCGCAGGAAGGTCTCGAACTCGGGGCCGCCCAGGGTCGCGTCGCCCCACCCCTGCTCGGCGAGCGTCTTGCGCCATGCCGGCGACCGGGTCATCTCCAGCAGCGCCTGCTCCCAGGCCCGCTCCTGCTCCGCGGAGATGCCCTTCGGCGCGACGACTCCGCGCCAGTTGTCCAGTTCCACGTCCAGTCCGCTCTCCACGAGCGTCGGCACGTCCGGCAGCG
The DNA here is from genome assembly GCF_054778355.1 of Saccharopolyspora tripterygii. NCBI lineage: Bacteria > Bacillati > Actinomycetota > Actinomycetes > Pseudonocardiales > Pseudonocardiaceae > Saccharopolyspora > Saccharopolyspora tripterygii. The sequence goes on from NZ_BAAGZP010000027.1 coordinate 143,209, forward strand.
TGGGCGCCCGCTGCGCGCTGGAGACCGCCAGCGCCCGCATCTGCCCGGAGGAGATCTGCGGTTCGAGCTCGGAGACACCGGAGATCGCGATGGTCGCCCGCCCGGACAGCGCGGTGCTGAGCAGTTCGCCGCCGCCGGAGTGCGCGACGTAGGACAGCTGCGCGGGGTCGGCACCGGTGGCTTGGGCGAGCAGGCCGGCCAGGATGTGCTCGGCTCCACCGGCCGAGCCACCCGCGATGGACACCGCTCGGAGGTCCTCGCGCATCCGGGCGGTGAGGTCCGCCAGCGAGCGGATCGGCGAGTCCTGCGGCACCGCGATGACTTCGGCGTCGGTGGTGAGCCGGATCAGAGGTGTGGTGTTCTCCAGCGAGACCGGCGAGTCGTTGGCCTTGACGGCGCCGACCATGATCAGTCCGGTCACCAGCAGCTGCGACGGATCTCCCTGGTGGCGGACGAACTGGCTGAGCCCGATCGTCCCGCCCGCGCCGGTGACGTTGTAGACCTCGGTGCGCCCGACGACGTCCTGCAGCGAGTTCTGCATCTCGCGCGCGGTCTGGTCCCACCCGCCGCCGGGCGCGGCCGGTGCCATCAGCCTCGGCTGCCGGTCGCCGAGCACTTGGGCGACGGGACTGCCCTGCCTCTGCTCGGCCGGTGCGGTGGCCACGACAGCGCAGGTGAGCAGCACCGCCACCGCCCAGGGGATCGCTGTCGCCGGAGAGTTCCGCATCGTTCGCCTCGTTCACCGTCGAACGGACTGTCCACAACTGTATACAGTCGCGATCTCCGTGAGACAAGGGTCACAGACGCCCGAAATCGGTACCGTCCAACGGATCCCGAACGACCCCGGCCGAACCGACACGCCGGGCCGAGTGGCACGGTTGCGCTGGACTCCCGTCGGGCACAATGCTCGATCGGATCTGGCGAAGATCGCAGAGAAGGCGGAACCAGGAAACGTGACGACTGTTCATCAGAAGATCGCCGAGGAGCTCGGGGTCCGCGAAGGCCAGGTGGCCTCTGCTGTCGAGTTGCTCGACGGCGGGTCGACCGTGCCCTTCATCGCGCGCTACCGGAAGGAAGTGACCGGGGCGCTCGACGACGCCCAGCTGCGCACGCTCGAAGAACGGCTGCGCTACCTGCGCGAGCTCGAAGAGCGGCGCGCCACGGTGCTGGAGTCGATCCGCTCGCAGGACAAGCTCACCGACGAGCTCGAAACCCAGATCAACGCCGCGGATTCGAAGGCGCGCCTGGAGGACATCTACCTCCCCTACAAGCCCAAGCGGCGCACCAAGGCCCAGATCGCCATCGAGGCCGGTCTGGAACCCCTTGCCGACCAGCTGCTCTCGGATCCGAGCAACGATCCGCAGACCACCGCAGAGGGTTTCGTGGACGCCGACAAGGGCGTCGCCGACACCCAGGCCGCGCTGGACGGTGCCCGCTCGATCCTCGTGGAGCGCTTCTCCGAGGACGCCGACCTGATCGGTGAGCTGCGCGAACAGGTCTGGACGCGCGGCCGGATCGTCTCCAAGGTCCGCGAGGGCAAGGAGGAGGAAGGCGCGAAGTTCGCCGACTACTTCGAGTTCGACGAAGCGTTCACCGCCCTGCCCTCGCACCGCATCCTCGCGCTGTTCCGCGGTGAGAACGAGGAGGCGCTGGAGCTCTCGCTGGAGCCCGACGACGGCACCCCGGTGGAAGGCCCGACGCCCTACGAGCTGCGGATCGCCCAGCAGTTCGGGATCTCCGCGCAGGGCCGCCCGGCCGACAAGTGGCTCTCGGACGTGGTCCGCTGGGCGTGGCGCACCCGCGTGCTGACCCGGCTGAGCGTCGACCTGCGCCTGCGGATGCGCCAGCACGCCGAGGACGAGGCCGTCCGGGTGTTCGCCGCGAACCTCCGCGACCTGCTGCTGGCCGCGCCCGCGGGTTCCCGCGCCACCATGGGTCTCGACCCGGGCTACCGCACCGGTGTCAAGGTCGCGATCGTCGACGGCACCGGCAAGGTGGTGACCACCGACACGATCTTCCCGCACCAGCCGCAGCGGCAGTGGGACCAGGCGCTGGCCAAGCTGGCCGCGCTGGCCCAGCAGCACGACGTGGACCTGATCGCCATCGGAAACGGCACGGCCTCGCGGGAGACCGACAAGCTGGCCGGCGAGCTGATCAGCAAGCACCCGGAGCTGAAGCTCAGCAAGGTCTCGGTGTCCGAGGCCGGTGCGTCGGTCTACTCCGCCTCCGCCTACGCCTCGCGCGAGCTGCCGGACATGGACGTGTCGCTGCGCGGCGCGGTCTCGATCGCCCGCAGGCTGCAGGACCCGCTGGCCGAGCTGGTCAAGATCGATCCGAAGTCCATCGGCGTCGGCCAGTACCAGCACGACGTCTCCGAGTCGAAGCTGTCGCGCTCGCTGGACGCTGTGGTCGAGGACTGCGTGAACGCGGTCGGCGTGGACGTCAACACCGCGTCCGCGCCGCTGCTGACCCGGGTTTCGGGCATCAGCGACACGCTCGCGGCCAACATCGTGGGCCACCGCGACGGCAACGGCCCGTTCCGCGACCGCAAGGCGCTCAAGGACGTGGCGCGACTGGGCCCGAAGGCGTTCGAGCAGTGCGCGGGCTTCCTGCGGATTCCCGACGGCGACGACCCGCTGGACTCCTCCGCGGTGCACCCCGAGGCCTACCCGGTCGTGCACCGGATCCTGGCGAGCACCAGCAGCGAGATCGGTTCGCTGATCGGCAACGCGACGCTGCTGAGGCAGTTGAGCCCGCAGGACTTCGTGGACGAGCAGTTCGGTCTGCCGACCGTCACCGACATCCTCGCCGAGCTCGACAAGCCGGGGCGCGACCCGCGTCCGGAGTTCAAGACCGCGACGTTCGCCGAGGGCGTGGAGAAGATCGCCGACCTCCAGCAGGGCATGACCCTGGAGGGCGTGGTCACCAACGTCGCCGCGTTCGGCGCGTTCGTCGACGTCGGAGTCCACCAGGACGGCCTGGTGCACGTCTCGGCCATGTCGAAGAACTTCGTCAACGACCCGCACGACGTGGTCAAGTCCGGTGACATCGTCCGCGTGAAGGTCCTCGACGTCGACATCCCGCGCAAGCGGATCTCGTTGACGCTGCGGCTGGACGACGAGCCGGGCAAGGGCGGCAAGCCCGAGCGCGCCGAGCAGGGCTCCCGCGCCGGAGGCGGCCGGGGCAACGGCCCGCGCGGCGGAGGCGGCAACGGCGGCGGCAACCGCAACGGCGGTGGTCCGCGCGGGGGCAACGGCGGCGGCAAGCAGAACCGCGGCGGTGGCCGTCAGCGCAACGACGCTCCCAGCGGTTCCATGGCCGACGCCCTCCGCAGGGCGGGTTTCGGCAAGAACTGAGATAGAACGCGCCGAAGGGGCTCCTCCGATTCGATCGGGAGGAGCCCCTTCGCACGTCAACGGTCGAAACGCCCGGTCTTGACCGCGGTGAGGAACGACCTCCACTGCTCCGCGGAAGCCGTGAGGTAGCGGCCGTCCTGGTGCCTCGAATTCCGCACGGCAACACCGGGTCTCAAAGGGCCTACCTCGACGCGGGAACTCACGTTCTGAGACCGCGACGAAGCTCGCCACCCGGCCGGGTTCGGTGTCATGTTCTCGCGCCTTCCAGCTCATCGAGGATGGCGACCGGACCCGCGTCCGCACGGACCGTCGCCAGTCCTTGCGGGATAATGATGGCATCCGGGCCGCGGGCCCCTTCCTGGCGGCGACAACGACCAGAACCAGGATTTCGACGGGATTCGCAGCTCGCTCTCCGCTGAAACGGCGTCACCCCAGCCGGATGGGCATCTGAACGCGAGGCCCTGACCGCCCACGACACCGAACTGAACCGATCATGATTCCCTAGGTCCACAGTGGACCGAAGCGGTCGTGCGGGCGGAGTTCGGGGAGGTTCAGCCCGGGGAGGGTTCCTGACTCCCTTCGGGGAGGCGCGTCTGAGCCATGGCGTCGGCCATGCGTTCCCCCACCACCGCCGGGATGAGCCGTTCGGCGGAGCGGATTGCCGCCGCCTGCAGAGCGTTGAACACCAGCGGGCGCAGCCGGTCCATGACGTCGCCGTAGTACGGCGCGGCTTCCTCGACCGTCATCACGCGGGTCACGACGTGCTCCTTGACCAGGTCGGCGAGGTCGTCGCCGAGCTCGTCGACCTTGCCGAGCATGTCCTCGGCGATCGTCAGCGTCTCGCCGAGCGGAATGCCGAGGGAGACCATCTCCACGGCCGCGTCGTAGAGCAGGGGGCTCGTGGTGACGAATCCGCGCCCGCGACGCTCCAGGATCCCCAGGTCGATGACGCGCTTGACCGCACTCGGGGTGATCTGCGAACCGAAGTTCTTGCGCAACTCGCCGAGGGTCACCGAGCGCGGCTTCTCCATGGCCCAGGTCCGGTCCGCGACGACCTCCTCCAGCCCGAGCACTTCACCGAGGCTGCGGCCGGATTCCCAGGCTCCGATCATCTCCTTGATCTGGGCGAATGCGTATCCCCGCTCCAGCATGCTGATGATCAGCTTGAGCCGGGTCAGGTGCGCGTCGGAGTAGATCGCCGTGCGGCCCTCCTTGCGAGGTGGCGGCAGGAGGTCGCGATCCTGGTAGACGCGCACGTTGCGCACCGTCGTTCCCGCAGTGCGAGCGAGGTCGTCGATCCGATAGTCCACCACCTCGATCAGTGTAGTAACTCCGCGCAACCCGCGCTGATCCCCGTGCCCTGCGGACATTCACCGGTCGTGTCGGAAACCCCGGATCGCCTCGCCGAGACTTTTTCCGGGTTTCCGGCCAAATTGGATTCGAGGTCATGCCCCGCCGGCGGCAGAAGTGCGCGATGTTGCCTGTCAGCAGCGGAAACTGCGAGGTGGCCCGGTCGGACGGGGGAGTTCGACCGGGCCACCGGAGGGAGACGCCTCGGGGGTCAGGCGTCCACCCGCTCCCCTTCCTGGGGTTCTCCCGGGGTCGCCTCGCGCCGGGGCAGGAGACGAGCGAGCAAGGGCCAGACGAGGATCAGCGCGACGATGCAGTAGACCGTGATCGCGAACGGCGTGTTGACCAGCCCGCTGAGACTGCCATCGCTGATCTGCAGCGCCCGCCGCATCTGCTGCTCCGAGGTCGGCCCGAGGATCACCGCGATGATCGCGGGCAGGACCGGCAGGCCGTACCGACGCATCGCGAAGCCGATCAGCCCGACCACGAACAGCAGCACCAGGTCCAGCGACTCCCCGCCGACCGCGTAGGCACCGACGCTGGCGAAGAACAGGATGCCCGCGTACAGGTACGGCCTCGGGATCTGCAGCAGCTTCGCCCAGACCGGCGCCAGCGGCAGGTTCAGCACCAGCAGCAGCACGGAACCGATGAACATGCTGGCGATCAGCGCCCAGACCAGTTCCGACTCGCGCTCGAACAGCAGCGGACCGGGCTGAATGCCGTACTGCTGGAACGCGGCAAGCATCACCGCCGCCACCGCCGTGGTCGGCAGACCCAGCGTCAGCATCGACACCATGGTGCCCGCAGCGGACGCGCTCGCCGCCGCCTCCGGCCCGGCGACGCCCTCGATGGCGCCCTTGCCGAACTCCTCGCGGTGCTTGGACAGCCGACGTTCGGCCACATAGGACAGGAACGTCGGGATCTCCGCGCCACCAGCGGGAATCGCGCCGAACGGGAACCCGATGAACGGGCCGCGCAGCCACGGCTTCCAGGTGCGCCGCACGTCGGACCCGGCGAGCAGCGCGCGCCCGACCGGGATCGGTGCCGCGTTGCTGCGCCGCAGGTGCGCGGCGACCCACAGCGACTCACCGATCGCGAAAAGGCCCACCGCGACGATGACGACGTCGATGCCGTCCGCCAGGTGCAGCATGCCGAAGGTCAACCGCTGCTGACCGGTCATCTCGTCCAGGCCGATGATCCCGATCGTCAAACCGATGAGCAGCGAGGCGAATCCGCGGATCCGGGACTTGCCGAGCACCGAGGTGATCGCGATGAACGCCAGGACCGTGATCGCCAGGTAGTCGGGCGCACCGATGTCCACCGCGAGCGAGGCCACGGTCGGGGCCAGCAGCACCAGCAGGGTCAGGCCGACGATCGCGCCGATGAAGTGCCCGACCGCCGCCGTCGCGAGCGCCTGAGCACCACGACCCTTGCGGGCCATCGGGTTTCCCTCCAGCGCGGCGATCACCGAGAAGCTCTCCCCCGGCGTGTTCAGCAGGATCGACGTCGTCGACCCGCCGAACATGCCGCCGAAGTAGATGCCGGCGAACATGATGAACGCGCTCGTCGGTTCCAGCGCGTAGGTGACGGGCAGCAGCAGCGCCACCGCCATCGCCGGTCCGATGCCGGGCAGCACGCCGATGGCGGTGCCCAGCAGCACGCCGAGCGCCGCCCACACCAGGTTCATCGGGGTCAGCGCGGTGGCGAAACCGTCGAGGAGAAGGTTCAGCGATTCCATCTGTTACAGCACCCCCATCAGCGGGCCGCCGGGCAGGGGGACACCGAGCAGGTTGTTGAACACGAAGTACGTCGCCACCGAGAGCACCGCCGCCAGCAGCGGATCCCGCACGGCGTTGCGGCTGCCCAGCGCGTAGGCGCAGCCCCAGAACAGGATCATCCCGGACAGCGGGAACCCGATGACGTTGATCAGCACCGCGTTCGCCAGGAACGACGCCGACAGCAGCAGCACGGTCCGCCAGTCGCTGGGCGCCGACAGGTCGACGTCCTCGCCGGTCTCGGACTCGCCCCGCCCGCCGCGCAGCACATCGCGGGCCAGCAGCACCGAGACGACCAGCAGCAGGCCACCGATGAGGAACGGCACGGTCTTCGGGCCGACCGGGCCGCGCTGGGTGAAGTCGGCCGAGATCGACGCGGCGTCGGCGAGCACCAGGACGCCGAGCAGCGCCAGCAGCACGCAGATGCCCAGCTCGGAGTGCTCCCGCAGCCAGTTCCGCTTCGGCGACGTGGAGGTTTCCGGGGTCGTGGTCGCGGTTTCGGTCATGCCAGCCCCAACTCCTTGAGCACCGTGGCCACCCGGTCGTTCTCCTGCGCCAGGAACTCACCGAACTGCGGTCCCGGCTGGTACGCCTCGGTCCAGCCGTTGCGCTGCAGCGCTTCCTTCCACTCCGGGGTCGCGTTGAGACGCTCGAACAGCGACACCAGCTTGGCGCGGTCGCGTTCGTTCATCCCCGGCGGAGCGACGATGCCGCGCCAGTTGGTGAAGTTGACGTCCACACCGGACTCCAGCAGCGTCGGCGCGTCCACACCGGGCAGGCGCTGCGGGCCGGTCACCGCCAGCACGCGCAATTCACCGGCTTCGATCTGGTCGCGGTACTCGCCGATGCCGGAGACGCCGAAGGCGACCTTGCCGCCGAGCACCGAGGCGAGCAGCTCGCCGCCACCGTCGAAGGGCACGTAGTTGACCTGCTTGGGCTGCAGGCCGATGGCCTTGGCCATGAGCATCGGCGCCAGGTGGTCGGGCCCGCCCGGGGACGAACCGCCACCGACCGGGACCTCACCGGGGTGGGCCTTCCAGTCGTTGATGAGCTGGTCGAAGCTCCGGTAGGGCGAGTCCTTGCCGACCACGATCACGTTGGACTCCTCGACGAGCTTCGCGATCGGCGTGGTGTCTCCCAACGACACCGGGGAGTGGTTGGTGTAGACGCTGCCGACCACGCCGAGTCCCATCGACATGGCGAGCTTGCCGTTGCCGCGCTCGTTGACCACGCGCCCCAGCCCGACGGTGCCGCCGGCGCCGGGGAGGTTGAACACCTCGGTGTTGTCCTGCAGCCCGGCGTCCTCCATCGCCTTGACCGCGGTCCGGGCTGTGATGTCGTACCCGCCGCCGGGCGAGTTGGGGACGAGCATCCGCAGTCCCCTGATTTGCGCTTCGGCGCTGCTGTCACCGCTGGTGCTGATCAGTGGTGGCACCAGGAGCACCAGCAGCACGGCTGCGATCACAGCCAGCGCGCTGCGTAGCCGCACGGGCGATCCCGCCTCTCCATTGTGGTCGGAACGTGAGCTGGCTCATGCTGCACGCCCGCACGGCGCCGTGTCTCCCTTAATCACGTAACGACACTTCCGAAACTTGTGTAACCCGGGCGGGTGAAGAACGCGGAATTCGCGCGCAAGCAGCGGAACCCGGACGGCCCGGGAGCGGTGCTGTCCGTTTTGAGCAGGTGCTTTGCGGCGGCGCGGCCGCGAGCGGTTACCGTTCCCGGCTAGGAGGTGCGCGGTGCTGCGTGTGCAGGGGAGCTTGTCGCGGCAGCTGCTGAGCTGGCAGCTGCTGATCATCCTCGTGCTGCTCGGCACCGTCGCCGTCTACTCCGTGTCGCAGAGCGACGCCGCGTTCCGCGCGAGCGAGGGGCGCAAGATGCTCTCGGTCGCCGAGGACGTGGCCGCGACCGAGACCGTCCGGGCGAGCCTGGGAGACCCCTACCGGCGGGACGCGCTGCCGATCCTCGCCGAGAGCGCGCGCAGCCTCTCCGGCGCCGACCAGGTGATCATCGCCGACGCCCGCGGCATCGTGCTGACCTCGCCCGATCCCGGCCAGCGCGGGCAACCGCTGCCGCTGGGCGCGTCGACCGTGCGGGACGGTTCGGCCTGGGTGGGCGAGGTCTCGGCGGACGGGACGGACACGCTCGTCGCCCACGTTCCGGTCATCTCCAACAACGCGCGCATCATCGGGATCGTCGCGGCCGGACGCAACACGCCGGACCTGCTGCAAGGGCTGCGCCAAGCGCCGGAGAACCCGCTCGCGCTGCTGGCGTTCGCCGCGTTCCTGGGCATCGCGGGTTCGGTGCTGCTGGCTCGCCGGGTCAAGCGGCAGACGCTGGGCCTGGAACCGCAGGAGATCACCCGGCTCGTCGAGCACCGCGAAGCGCTCCTGCACGGCGTGCGCGAAGGGGTCGTCGGCGTGGACGAGCAGAACCGGATCACGCTGGTCAACGACCAGGCGCTGCGGTTGCTGGCGCTCCCGCAGGACTGCCTCGGCCGCGACATCGACGCCCTGGCGCTCGGGGATCGCGCCCGGGACGTGCTCACCGGGCGCTCCGACGGCGTCGACCAGATCGTGCTGAGGCGAGGGCGGGTCGTGGTGCTCAACCGGATGCCGATCTCCTCGGTCGGCGCGGTGGTGACCATGCGCGACCGCACCGAGCTCGTCGACCTGCAGCGCGAGCTGGCGGTGCACCGCGACACCACCGACACGCTGCGCGCCCAGACCCACGAGTTCTCCAACCGGCTGCACACCATCTCCGGGCTGGTGGAGCTCGGCGAGTACGACGAGCTGCAGCGCTACGTGCAGCGCATCAGCCATCACAGCGAGCAGTGGCACACCGAGGTCACCTCGCGCGTGCGCGATCCCGCCACCGCCGCGCTGCTGATCGCCAAGGCGAGCCTCGCCGCCGAGCGGGGCGTGGGGTTGCGGCTGGACGAGGGCGGTTTCCTCGGCGAGATCGACGAACAGCTCTCCGCCGACGTGGTGACCGTGCTGGGCAACCTCATCGACAACGCGCTCGACGCGCTGGAGTCCACGAAGGACGCGTGGATCGAGGTGGAGCTGCGGCAGAGCGACGAGATCACCGTCGTGGTGCGCGATTCCGGTCCCGGCGTGGCTCCGGAGATCGTCGAGGAGGTGTTCCGGCACGGCTTCACCACCAAGGCCGCCCGCGGCGGCGAACGCGGGCTGGGACTCGCGCTGACCAGGCAGATCTGCCGCGGGCGCGGCGGGTCGGTCGAGGTGCACAACGCCGACGGCGCGGTGTTCACCGCGCGCTTGCCGTGGGAGGGAGCATGATCAGAGTTCTGGTGGTCGACGACGACTTCATGGTCGCCAAGGTCCACAGCGGCTACGTCTCGCGGGTCGAGGGCTTCGAGGTCGTCGGCGTCGCGCACACCGGGGCCGACGCGGTGGTCGCCGTTGACGAGCTGCGGCCCGACCTGGTGCTGCTGGACATCTACCTGCCCGACATCGACGGCATGTCCGTGCTGCGCCAGCTGCGCGGACGTCCTTCCGCCGATCCCGACGTCATCGTGATCACCGCGGCCCGCGATCTCGACACCGTGCGCGGCGCGATCCACGGCGGGGCGCTGCACTACCTGATCAAGCCGTTCAGCTACGAGGCGTTGCGGGAGCGGCTGGAGAACTTCCGCTCGGTCCACCGCGCGCTCGCCGAGCTGCCCGGCGACTCGCCGGCGGCGCAGCAGGACGTCGACCGCCTCTTCGGCACGCGGGCCCGCGACGTCACACCGCCCAAGGGTCTGTCACCCGAAACCTCCCGCATCGTCGAGGAAATCCTCCGCGACCAGTCCGCGGACGGAGGTGATCTGTCGGCCACGGAGTGCGCCGACGCGACCGAGCTGTCCCGGGTCAGCGCCCGCAAGTACCTGGAGCACTTCGTCGAGACCGGCCGGGCCGAGGTCCGCCTCCGCTACGGGGGGACCGGCCGCCCGGAACGCCGCTACCGCTGGCTCTGACCTCCGGCGCCGCCCCTCCCCTGGTTCTTCAGGACGGGGTCAGTGGGCCGAGAAGGTGACCGGGAGGGAGGTGAGGCCCCGCATGAGGACCGAGGGTCGCCAGGTGAGGTCGTCCGGGTGGACCCCCAGCTCGGTGTCCGGGAGCCGGTCGAGGAGGATCTCGATCCCCGTGGTCGTGATGGTCCGGGCGATCTCCTGCGCCGCGTAGGGGCAGCCGTACTCCCCGTGGCTGAAGGACAGGTGCGCGTGGTTGCCGATCGCGCCCTCATGGCCGTGCGGCCGGACCTGCGGATCGGCGTTGGCCGCCGCCAGCCCGAGCACCAGCAGATCCCCTTGCCTGATGGGCTTTCCGCCGAGCTGGATGTCCTGCGTCGCCCACCGGCCCACGTGGTTCTGGGTCGGGGTGTCCTCCCAGAGGACCTCGTTGAGCGCGTGGCCGACGCTGCTGCGCCCGCCCGCCAGGTCCATCGCGAAGCGGGGTTCGGTGAGCATCAGCCGCAGCGCGTTGCCCATCCAGTCCGATGTGGTCAGATGCGCCTTGCCCAGCGTGATGAACAGGTCGGCGGCGATCTCGTCCTCGGAGAAGCCGATCGGATGCTTCACCAGGTACGACACCAGGTCGCCGGACGGCCTCGCGCGGCGCTCGCGGACCAGGCGCAGCATCCGCCCGACGGTGCGCTCGTGGGCCCGCACCGCCTCCTCGCCCTCCTGCCCGGACAGCGCGACGTCGTGGGTGAGCATCGGGGCTTCGTCGTCGGGGATCCCGTAGATCTTGGCCATCGCCAGCAACGGGATCTGGTGGGTGTACTCCACGACCAGGTCGGCGAAACCGCGCCCGGCGAAGCGGTCGATCAGGGTGTCGCAGATGCGTTCGACCTCGGACGCCAGCTCGAAGGCGTCCACAGTGGCCAGAGCCTCGTGCACGCCCTTCCCGCGGGTGCGGTGCTCGGCGAGGTCGGCCAGCAGCGCGGACGGCCGGGGTTCGACGTAGGCGCGCAGCGACCAGTTCTCCGGGACGCGGTTCCACCGGTTCCAGCGCCTCGGATCGCGGCTGAAGGTCTCGGGATTGCCCACCACGTAGTGCACTTCGCGATATCCGAGCACGCACCAGGCGGGCACGCCGCCCTCGAGCTGGATCGGCGCCACCGAGCCGTGCTCGTGGCGCAGCCGGCGGTACACCGCAGCCGGGTCGCGGTGGAACCGCGCGCCGAAGAACGGGGTCGCACCCACGTGCGGGTCCATCACCGGCTCCGGGCCAGCGACATCTCGTGCAGGTGCTCGACCAGCCGCACGAGGACCTCCTTGCTGCCCTCGCGCTCCCGGGCGTCGCAGTCGATCATCGGCACCTCCTCGGGCAGGTCCAGCGCCTCGCGCACCTGCCGCAAGTCGTGCCCGGGGACACCGAAGACGTTGCGCGCCACCACGAACGGCGTTCCCTGCTCCTCCAACCGGTCGATGGCGTACCAGCAGTCCTCGATGCGGCGGGAGTCCACCAGCACGATCGCGCCGAGGCAGCCGCTGAACAGCTGGTCCCAGATGAACCAGAACCGCTCCTGCCCCGGCGCCCCGAACAGGTAGAGCACCATCCGCTCGTTGAGCGTGAGCCTGCCGAAGTCGAAGGCCACCGTGGTCGTGGTCTTGCCGCCCACGCCCGCGGTGGAGTCCACGCCGATGCCGGCGGTGGTCATGGTCTCCTCGGTGTTCAACGGCCGGATCTCGCTGACCGAGCGGACCATGGTCGTCTTGCCGACCGCGAACCCGCCGATGATGACGATCTTCAAACCGTCGGAGGCGGTGTGCCGCAACGGGGTCCGGTCAGATGTTGCGAAGTCCAACGAGCACCTGCTTGAGGAAGTCGGGCGTCGGGATCTCCGACGGGTCGCGACGGCTGGTGGGGTGCCGGGCGGTGATCTTGCCCATCGCCTGGAGATCACCCAGCAGGATGCGCACCACGCTCACCGGGAGCCGCAGCTCGGCGGAGAGCTCGACCACCGAGATCGGTCGGCGCCCCAGGCGCAGGATGGTGGCGTGCTCGGATTGCATCCCCGGGGTCGGTTCGCCCTCGGCGACGACCAGGGTCACCGGGTCGAAACCCTCGTCGGCGGGGCGGGTGCGGCCGCCGGTGACGATGTAGAGCCGGTCCGGGTTCTCCTCGTCGAGCAGCCGCCTGGTCATGACACCTCGACCCGGCTGGGACTCCGCAGGTGCTCGCCGATCTGCTCGACGAGCTGGTTCATGTTGTGGCCGACGATCCCGACGTCGGCCTCGTCGGAGGCCAGCACCGCCAGGTGCGCTCCGAACCCGGCCTCGACGATGCACAGGACACCGCCGTAGAACTCGGTCATGGACTGCCGGACTCCCCCGGTGCCGTCGCCGAATTCCACCGACGCGCCGTAGGAGAGGCTCTGGATCCCGGAGGCGATGGCCGAGAGCTGATCGGCCTGATCGGCGCCGAGACCTGCCGTGTGGCAGAGCTTCAAGCCGTCCTTGGACAGGACGAGCGCATGTCTGCTGCCGGGGGTGGTCTGCAGCAGGTTCTCAAGCATCCAGTCGAGTTCGCGGGTGTCGATGGTCATCGCGGTTGCGGGACGACGAGCGGGGCAACCCGTGTCCCACACCTCCAATCGGGGGAATCGGGGGCGTCATCGGGGTTCATCGTCCGATGTGGACGATTCGTCACGGCGGGACTTGGAGAACGCGCCGAAGCGCGATCCCGCGTCCGGCCGCTTGTCCTCGGTCTGCCGTGGGGCGGGCGCCGAGCGGACTGCGGTGAGGGTTCGTCCCCGGCGGCGCTTGGGGAGTTCGCCGGGATCGGTGGATTCGCTCTCGGTGCCGATTCGGGAGTCCAGCGTCGGCTTCGCCTGCTCGGGCTCCTCCTCCGCGGGACGTTCGGGTTCCGAGCGCGGCTGGGTGATCAGCTTCTGCGGGATCATCACGACCACTCCGGTCCCGCCGCGCGCCGATGCGCGGAAGGACACCGACAGCTCGTGCTTGCGGGCCAGGCAGCCGACCACGGCGAGCCCGAGCCGGCTGCCGGAGATCTCGGCGAGGTCCAGCGGGGTCTCGGACACCGCCTGCTCGGCGTGCGCCAGCGCGGCATCGCTCATCGCCAGGCCGCTGTCCTCGACGGTGACCACGACGCCGCTGTGCACCTCCTCGACGTAGACGTGCACTTCCTCGGTGGGCGGGGAGAACTTGGTGGCGTTGTCCATGATCTCGGCCAGCGCGTGCATCACGCCCTCGGCCGCGTAGCCCACGACCGCGACGGTGCTGGTGGAGTGCAAGCGGATCCGCTGGTAGGAGCTGATCCGGCCCATCGATCCGCGCAGCACGCTCTCCATGACGATCGGCTTGGTCCAGCGCCTGCCGCTGCGGGCTCCGGTGAGCACGGCGATGCTGTCGGCGAGCCGACCGGCCTGCGCGGTGCTGTGGTCGAGCTTGAGCAGGTCGGCGAGGACGTCCTCGGACTCGTGCCTGCCCTCCATCTCGCGAAGGTCGGCGAGCATGCCGGTGGCCAGCGCCTGCACGCGGCCCGCTGCGCTGGAACAGGTGGACAGCGCGGCCGCGCGCACCTTCTCGCTCGCGGCCAGCTCCTTGGACATCGCCTTGATCACGCGCCGGTGCGGCACGCTGAAGTCGTTCTTGCGCGCCTTGACGGCTTCGTCGGGGGTCGCTCCGGCGCGCAGTTCCCGGGCCATCTCGGGCAGGACGTCCTCGGCCAGCCGCACCATGTCGCCGTTCATGCCGGCGGTGGCCACCCGGTAGTGCCGGGTCATCTGCACGCCGCGCACGAGTCCGGCCACGGCCGTCGAGAGCGCGAGGACGAGCAGGCCGCCGACGACGGTGATCGGCGATCCGGCCGAAGGGGTCTGGAGCACGGCCCAGAGCAGGATCACGCCCGAGAGGACGAAGGTGACCGCGAACCCGACGACCGCCGGGAACCGGTAAGGGAACTCTCCTCGCGGCTGCACGTGGCTGTCGGTCGACATCAACGGTTCCTCATCGCCGGATGCGGGGGTCGGGGCTGCCTTTGGGCGCACTGGTACGCGACGCAGATAGTAACGGAGAGCATACAGCCGATGACTCTCTTTTGGGTGATACTCGCCTCACTGCGCCAACCGACTTGCCATTCGATCTTCATCCGGACCCGGATCCGCCGGTTGGGCCCGCAGTTTTTTCGGATTTTTCACAATTGCGGAAACGCATTTTCGCGGCTCTCCCAGGAGTGGCCGGGCGCTTCGCAGATCTTCCGGGCTACTCCAACGAGGTGACGCTGCGTCACTGCGCTGCGGATTTTTCACCTGATCAGGACGGGCGCTGATCACTACGCTACGCATCAGGAAAGTCACTCGCAGACACATTGGCGGACCGACCGATGATCACCAGGACGCTCGACCTGGACCGTCCGAGCGACGCTCGTGTGCACGACTACATGCTCGGCGGCGGCAGCAACTTCGCGGCCGATCGCGCCCTGGCCCGGCGCATCCTCGCGCTGGCCCCCTACGTCCGGTTGGAGGCGCTGGCCGCCCGCAACTGCCTGCGGCGCATGATCCGCACCTGCCTGGATCAGGGGGTCCGGCAGTTCCTCGACCTGGGCTCGGGCATCCCCAGCGCGGGCAGCCCGCACGAGATCGCCGCCGAGGTGGATCCCGCCGCGCGCGTGGTCTACGTCGACAACGAGCAGATCGCCGCCACGCAGGGCCAGTT
The DNA here is from genome assembly GCF_054778355.1 of Saccharopolyspora tripterygii. Lineage (NCBI taxonomy): Bacteria > Bacillati > Actinomycetota > Actinomycetes > Pseudonocardiales > Pseudonocardiaceae > Saccharopolyspora > Saccharopolyspora tripterygii. The sequence goes on from NZ_BAAGZP010000027.1 coordinate 158,379, forward strand.
GCTGCTCGGCGGCACCGAGTCGGCCGCGATGGTCCACGCCGACGTCCGCGATCCGGAATCGGTCCTCAGCGCCGAGGAGACGCGGCGGCTGCTGGACTTCGAACAGCCGGTGGCCGTCCTGATGTTCGGCGTGCTGCACATGTTCGGCGCTCACCACCGGCCCGAGGAGGTCATCCGGCACTACACGGGCGCCCTGTCCCCCGGCTCGTTCCTGGCGCTGTCGCAGTTCACCGACGAGTTCGCCCCGGCACCCGCGCAGGCCCTGCGCACGAAGCTGCACGGCTGCCCGCAGGCGGCCAGCCGCGATCGCGAGACCGTGCTCTCCTACCTCGACGGCCTCGAACCGCTGGAACCCGGAGCGGTGCCCGTCGCGGACTGGCGCCCCGAACCCGACGACGTCGAGCTGCGCACGCCGGAGCCGCTGAGCTTCGCACTGCTGGCGCGCAGGTCACCGGCGCCCCCGCCTCAGCCGAACAGCGCACGCGTCTAGACTGTTCGCCCAGAATCCCCCCTCTTCTACCAGCACAGATTCCGGACATACCGACAGTCGAGGTAGCGAGCGTGCACGAACTGACCTCCACGCGCGCCGGCCGCGTCTCAGCCCGGAGCAACCGGAAGGTCAGCTGGGACATCGTGCGCACCGGCTGCGTGGTCCTGGTGATGCTCTACCACGCGACCCACATGAGCCGCGTGACGCACCCGGAGCTCTCCCCGCGAGGACTCGTCTTCCCGTACCAGGTCGGCGCGAGCATGCTGCTGGTGATCTCCGCGTACTTCGCGGCGGCCACCATCGGACGCGGCAGCGTGTGGCGGTACTGGTGGAAGAGGATGGCCCGGCTCGTCCCGCCGTTCGTCGGCGCGGTGCTGGTGATCTGGCTCGTCCTCCGGTTCCTGCGGCCACCCAGCTGGGTGGAGCCCAGCGGCCGGGACCTGGCCGACCACCTGCTGATGCTGTGGAACTGGAAGCCGTTGGACTACGCCTTCCTCGACGGTTCACATTGGACGGTCCCGCTGCAGCTGATGGGCTTCTCCTTCGCCGCGGCGCTCTACTCGACCAGGTGGGGCCACGGCACCAAGCTCCCGTGGGTGCTGTGGGCGGCCGTGCTGCTGCCGCTCGCGCAGTGGCACCTGCGCATCTCCGGAGCGCCCGAGACCTACCGGATGCTCGTGGACGGTTTCGGCGCGCACCGCTGGCACCTGTTCGTCGCCGGGGTGGCGATCTGGATGGTCGCCACCCGGCGCCTCTCGCGGACGCACTTCGCGCTGCTGCTGGCGAGCTGCATGTTCGCCCAGGTCATGCACAACTTCATCCGCACCCCGGAGGGCGTGCTGGACTGCGACTGGGGCTCCACCGCAGGCGTCTGCCTCGGGCTGCTGGTGCTGACCCTGGTCGCCTGCGGTCCGGACTGGAAGCTCCCGCCGCAACTCGCCCGGGCAGTGACCTGGTTCGCCGGGATCTCCTACGGCGTGTTCCTCAGCCACCAGACCATCGGCTACATCCTGCTGCACTACCTGGACACCAGCGGCGTGCCGCCGCTGCTGCAAACCGCGGCGATGCTGGTCACCGGCACCGCCGTGGGATGGGCGCTGACCAAGGTGGTCGAACGCCCGGCCCACGACTTCCTGCTGCGCCTCTACGACCGGCAGGCCGCGCGTCAACGCGGGTGACGCTCCAGCGGCTGGTGGTCGATCCGCGTGCTGCGCAGCGCCGGGACGTCGACGCCCGCCCAGCGGCGGACCGTGGCTTCGGCCTCGCTGCGCTCATCGGCAGGCAACCCGGCGATCTTGGCGCCGTGGTTGGCGCCCGGGACCAGGTAGCCGTGCGAGTCGTGGCGGCCCGGCTCGAAGGGCTCCGCGCTCCACGGGTCGTTCTGCCCGTTGACGAACATCAGCTGCGAGCCCTGACTGCGCACCCAGGTGTCGACCTCGCGCATGACGCCCGGCTCGAACTCCATCGGGATCTCGCGCGGGACCAGGTTGCGCGGCTGGCTGAGGTCGCGGTGGTGCAGCAGGTCCGCCAGCGGCTCGTCGGAGACGCCGGGCCAGCCCAGCTGGGTTCCCGCCTGGTAGTAGTACGGCGCGTAGGGCTCCATGCCCTGATCGGTGTAGAAGGCGAACTCGACCGTCTCGTCCAGGAACCGGTAGATCTCGTCGGTGCTCGCCGTCGGCGCGGGGACCTGCCCGCAGTCCTGCTGGCCGCGGTACTGCCAGAAGCTCCACGGCGCGTCGAGCACGACCAGTTCCAGCCCGCGATCGATGTCGCCGATGATCCGGTCGAAGGTCATCCCCTGCGCGTCGGCGAACGCCTGGAACCGGGCGATCATCTCCGGTCTCCGGATCAGCGCCTCGCGCTGCAGGGCGGTCAGGGACTCCCGGCAGGCTTGATCGGTACCGACTGAAGAGAGGAACCGGTCGTAGGCGTCACGATCGTTGTCCACATCGTTCGGTGCGACGTACGCAACGGTTCCGTCCACGTCGTCCGGGTAGAAGTGGCGGTGGTACACCGCTGTCATGCCGCCCTTGCTCGCACCGGTGGTGATCCACTGCTTCTCGTAGACACCGCGCAGCGCCGAGATCACCTCGTGCTCATCGGTGGCGGCCTGCCAGATGTCGAGATCGTTCCAGTCGGCCGGTTCCGGGCGCGACGGCGTGAAGAAGCGGTGCTCCAGGTTGATCTGGTTGCCATCGACCAACTGCGTCGGCTCGGTCCGGTTGGCGCTGGCGGGCAGCTCGTAACCGGTGGTGTAGAGGACCGAGGGCCGAGCGAGGTCGCGGTGCAGCAGGGTGAGCCGCTGCTGGAAGGAGCCCGCGTCCGGGTGCCGGTGGTCGGCCGGCTGGGTGAAGGTCAGGTCGAACAACCGGAAGCCCGGTTCGGTGGGCCGCTCGCCCACCACCGTCAGGCCGGGCACGTCGTCCAGCCGCTGCGCGACGGAATCCGCCGGAGCCGCGCCGGCGGGCATCCCGACCAGCACCATCGCGCAGGTCACAGCGGTGGTTCCCCATCCGCGCCAGTTCATCCGACCTCCCGGTGAGCACAACGATCGGAGCAATCTAGCCACCCGAGCGAACCACCGGGAAGCGCGCGGCGAGTTCTCGACACCGTCCGCCGCGCGCAGCAGTGGGCCGCCCGCCGAACGCGCGGCGAGCGGCCGGGGACTGTCGTGTAGGTGGGGGAAGTTTTCATGAAAACTTCCCTCACCCCTCCTCCACCCGGGGCGCGCGTGCGTGACCCGGGTGCTGCTGGAACTCGTCAGACGGTCGCCTCGGCCTCCTGCGGCAGCGGCTCCTCGTCCCGCTGCTTGGGCACCTCGACGTCCGATTCTCCATTGTGGACGGTATCGGCCACGTAGGCGTCCGAACCCTCGGTGTCCGAACCGGTCTCGGTGGCCACCAGGAACGGCTCTGCGTTGCCGAGGATCTGCTGCGCGGCACGCACCTGCTCGGCGAGCTGCTGCCTGGTCCGGTGCATCGTCGCCGAGTACTCGTCGGCGCGCAGCACGCGGCGCTCTCCCTCGGCCGTGGCCTCGCGGACCCGGCGCTGCGCCTCGTCGCGGCTGGCCTGCTCCCGCTCGGCGAGGATGCGCATGGCCTCCTCGCGACGGGCGGACATGGAGACCTCGAAGTCGTGCTCGACCTGGACGCGGCGGTCCTCGGCCTCGTTGTCGAGCTGCCTGCGCTGCCGCTCGGCCTCCCTGGCCATGTCCTGGACCTCGGAGCGGGTGCGGGCGATCATCTCGTTGCGCTGCTGCTCGGACTGGCGACGCCACTCGTCGGCCTCGGCGACGAGCTTCTCGTAGCGGTTGCGCAGCTCGGCGGCGGCCTGCTCGGAACGGGCCCACTCGTGCTCGGACGCCGCCTGAGCGCTGGCCACGATCTCCTTGGCCTCGTCCTGGGCGAGCCGGACCATGCGGCGCATCCGGTCGGACAGGGCTTCGGTCGAGATGGGCTCCTGCGCCTGCGCGTCGAGCTCCGCCTTGAGCTCCTCGACCTGCGCGCGCGCCTGGTCGAGCTGCGTGGACAGTTCGTTGACCTGGCTCAACGCCGAGTCCCTGTCCTCGGTGACCAGCCGCAGCTCAGCTTCGGTCTGCTGGATGTAGAACTTCACCTGCGAACGGCGGTATCCGTACCAAACGGTGTCGAAATCGGCCTTCAGCGGTACCAGTTCGCGGTCTTCGATGTGCCCCACGGTCTCACCCCACCTGAGTTGATCAATTGTGCTGGGAGCGAGCCACGCCCCGACGCGGCAAGTCCGCGCTCGCACCGGAGATTCATCCGGTGATGCGTCTCGCCGAGCCGAAAACCGACGACTACGACGACATCACCGACACCGGTGCCACACGGATCGCTATGCCTACATCTTCCTCGCCGAGCGCATTGAGATCAACTGCCCTGATTCCAGTGCAATCCAACGGACATCCGATGTTGACCATCCGGACACCGACCCTGAAATGCCTGTTGGAATCAGGTTTTCGCACCCGGTTGCAGCATCCGCCGAAAAGTCATCTCGATTTCGTCTCGGCTCGGCACCGATTCCCGGACGATCCCCTGCAGCTGCCAACCGCAGAACAGCACCGACAGGGCGCGGCCGGTCGACTCGTCGGTGTAGGAGGCGAACAGCTCGGCCAGCCAGGTGTCCCACTCCTGGCTCACCTGCCGCAACGCCGGCTTGTGCAGCGCGGCGATGTAGAGCTGGTGCTCGACCGCGGTCTGCGCGCGAGCCGGCCCGAGGTAGTGCAGGACCAGGTCGGTCAGCGCCTCGGCGAGGTCCTGGCCGGATTCCAGCTCGGCCGCCCACCGGCGCATGTGCTCGACGTCGTCCTCGGCGGCCTGGCGCAGAGCGCTGGCGAGCAGGTCATCGAGGGTGGCGAAGTAGTAGGTGGTGGACCCGAGCGGGACACCCGCGGCAGCCGCCACGCTGCGGTGCGTGAGCTTCTCGACGCCGCGGTCGGCCACCACCTCGATCGCGGCGCGGGCGATGCGCTCGCGGCGATCGGGGTCCTTGCGTCGAGCGGGCGGCGCGGGCTGGGTGGTCGACATGCGCTCGGTGTTCCTCCCCTGTCACAGCGCGTGAGCGAGTTCCGGCATCCGGGTGGCGAGCGGTTCGGCCGTGCGGTGATCGGCCCGCGTCCGGGAGATCCAGCTTGCCACGTCCGCCCCGATCCCGATGCGGTCCACGTCACCGGCACCGCGTTTGGCCAGTTCATCGCGCATTTTTCCAGGACTTCGGCAGATCCTCGACACCCGATGATGTACAGATGTACACGCCTGGTGCTAGGGTCCTCTCCCGGCACCGCGGCCAATCGTTTCCGCGCGGCAGGAAATGCGTCGCGCGGAATGCGGAAGAAAACGCGCCAGATCGCCACCGAATGGGCCACCAGGAGGTGAATTCGCGGACCGAATAGTGCGGACGACGCGCACCATTCGGCGAATTGCTCCGCATCACCAGGTGCGGATTTCGTGTGGCGACGAATCGGCGTCCGCCGCATTGTGAACCAGCCGCCTCTCGCGAGGCGTGTTCATGATGGCCGCCAAAGCGGACACACGAGCGACAAACGGGGAAAGTCATGCCGCAAGCAGACAATTCGGGGCCCACGCTGTACATCGACGGCACATGGGTCCCGGCCGCCGACGGCCGCACCCGGCAGATCCACTGCCCCGCCGACGGACGGCTGGTCGCCACCGTCTCCGAAGGCGGCCGGACCGAGGCCGAGCAGGCCATCGCCGCCGCTCGCCGGGTCTTCGACGAGGGTTCCTGGTCCACCAGCTCGGCCTGGGACCGGGGCGACCTGCTGCTGCGCGTCGCCGACCTCCTCGTCCGCGACAAGGACGAGTTCGCCCGAGCCGAATCGCTCGACACCGGCAAGCGCCTGGTGGAGAGCGAGTACGACATGGACGACATCGCCGCCTGCTTCCGCTACTTCGGCAAGATGGCCGGGACCGACGCGGGCAGCCTCATCGACACCGGCACCCCGGACGCGATCAGCCGCGTGCAGTACGAGCCGGTCGGCGTCTGCGGCATGATCACGCCCTGGAACTTCCCGCTGCTGCAGGTGGCCTGGAAGGTCGCGCCGGCCATCGCCGCCGGCGACACCTTCATCCTCAAGCCCAGCGAGCTGACCCCCTCGACCGCGATCCTGCTGATGCGCGTGCTGGAGGAAGCCGGACTGCCCGCGGGCGTCGGGAACCTGGTGCTGGGCGCCGGAGCCGAGGTCGGCTCGGTGCTGGCCGAACACCCCGACGTAGACCTGATCTCGTTCACCGGTGGACTGCACACCGGCCGGAAGATCTCGGCGATGGCCGCGCCGACAGTCAAGAAGGTCGCGCTCGAACTGGGCGGCAAGAACCCCAACGTGGTCTTCGCCGACGCCGACTTCGACACCGCCGTGGACTTCGCGCTGACCGCGATCTTCCTGCACTCCGGGCAGGTCTGCTCCGCGGGCGCCCGCCTGATCGTGCAGGACGAGCTCCACGACGCGCTGGTCGACGAGATCGTCCGCCGCGCCGAGCAGATCCGCATCGGCGGCCCGTTCGACGACGACGCCGAGACCGGCCCGCTCATCTCCGCCGCGCACCTGGAGAAGGTCGACGACTACGTCGCCAAGTCCGTCGCCGAGGGCGCCGTCCTGCGCACCGGCGGCAAGCGCCCCGAGGGCGAGGGCTACGCGGACGGGCACTACTACCTGCCCACCGTTCTCGACGAGGTGCAGCAACGGACCTACGCGGTGAACGAGGAGTCCTTCGGTCCCGTGCTGACAGTCGAGCGCTTCACCGACGAGGACGACGCGGTGCGCATCGCCAACGACACGCACTACGGCCTGGCCGGCGCGGTGTTCACCTGTGACCCGGCCAAGGCCCAGCGGGTCGCCAACCGGCTGCGCCACGGAACCGTGTGGATCAACGACTTCCACCCCTACCTGCCGCAAGCCGAGTGGGGTGGCTTCAAGCAGTCCGGCATCGGACGCGAACTCGGCCGGGGCGGACTCGGCGAGTACCAGGAGGCCAAGCACGTCTACCAGAACCTGCGGCCCGGTCCGCAGAACTGGTTCTCCTCGAAGTAAGGAAGGAATCTTGTGCCGGTGCGGTGGCCGGACGCGCCACCGCACCTCCCGCAAACAGCTTGTGGGAAGCGGGATTTCGCGCTACGCAAACAAACCAACCCGGTTCGCCCCGTCTGCCGTCCCCGGCGGGTGCGGTCGGCCGGGGAAGGAGTTCGGGGCATGAGCGCGCCCACCAGTCACGACGCCGGGCTCAACGAGTTCGGCTACACCAACAAACTGAAGAGAAGCCTGGGCAGTTTCCACACCTTCGCCGCGGGCATCAGCTACATCTCGGTGCTCACCGGCACCTTCCAACTGTCCTACTTCGGGATCGGTTTCGGCGGACCCGCCTACGTGTGGTCCTGGCCGATCGTGTTCCTCGGGCAGTTGCTGGTGGCGTTGAGCTTCGCCGAGCTGGCGTCCCGCTACCCGATCGCCGGGTCCGTCTACAACTGGGCGAAGAAGCTCGGCGGTCCCCACGTCGGCTGGCTGGCCGGCTGGATGATGCTGCTGGCCTCGATCGTGTCGATCTCGGCGACGGCGCTGGCGTACCAGAACACGCTGCCGCAGATCTGGGCCGGTTTCCAGATCATCGGTGATGGCGCCGACGCCACGGACTCCGCGGTCAACGCGGTCCTGCTGGCGCTGGTGCTGATCCTGTTCACGACGCTGGTCAACGCCTACGGCGTGAAGCTCATGGCGCAGATCAACTCCACCGGTGTGTTCATCGAGCTGGCCGCCGCGGTTCTGCTGATCATCGCCCTGGCGCTGGTCATCGTGAACCCGCCGACGATCGTCCTCGACACCAACGGCACCGAATCCGCCTACGGCGGCAGCTATCTCAGCGCCTTCCTCGTCGCAGGCATCGCCTCCTCCTACGTGATGTACGGCTTCGACACCGCCGCCTCGCTGGGTGAGGAATCGATCGACCCGCACAAGAACGCACCTCGGGCGATCCTGCGGGCGCTGATCGCCTCGTTCGTCCTCGGCGGTCTCATCCTGCTGTTCGGCATGATGGCCACCCGCGACTTCAACGCCCCGGAGCTGGCGGAGTCCGGCCTGCAGTTCGTGCTCAGCGATGCCCTCGGCCCGTTCGTCGGCAGGCTCTTCCTGCTCGCGATCTTCGTGGCGATCACCGTCTGCGTGCTGGCCGTGCACACCGCCGCGATCCGCATCATGTTCGCGATGGCCCGCGACAACGCGCTGCCCGCCGGCAAGCTGCTGGCCCGGGTGAGCCCCCGGTTCCAGACCCCGGTCGCCCCCGCGGTGTTCATCGGCGTGGTCGCGATCGTGCTGCTGCTGGTCAACATCGGCCAGCCGCAGATCTTCACCGCGATCACCTCGCTGGCCATCATCCTGATCTACATCTCCTACCTGCTGGTGACGATCCCGATGCTGGTCGCGCGACTGCGCGGCAAGTGGAAGCCGGTCAAGGAGGAGGGTCGCTTCAGCCTCGGCAAGTGGGGCCTGCCGATCAACGTCCTGGCCGTGCTGTGGGGCCTGGGCATGTCGACCAACCTCGCGTGGCCGCGCAAGGACGTCTACAACGCCGAACCGCCGTTCCACTGGTACCTGCAGTACAGCTCGGTGCTGTTCGTCGGCATCGCCGCGGTGGGCGGATTCGCCTACTACTGGTTCGTCCAGCGGCACAAGGTCGGCGTGCTCGCCGACCACGCCGTGTCCGAGAAGGATGCCGAAGGCGACGAGAACACCTCCCTCGTCTGAGTTCTGAAAGGAATGACCATGACCGATCAGTTCGACTACGTCGTGGTGGGTGGCGGTAGCGCGGGTGCGGCTGTGGCGGCCCGGCTGTCGGAGGACCCCGGCACGACCGTGTGCCTCCTGGAAGCGGGACCGTCCGACGTCGGCGACAGCAACGTCCTCGAACTCAAGAAGTGGATGGCGCTGCTGGAGTCCGGGTACGACTGGGACTACCTCATCGAGCCGCAGGAGAACGGCAACTCGTTCATGCGGCACGCCCGCGCCCGGGTGCTGGGAGGCTGTTCCTCGCACAACTCCTGCATCGCGTTCTGGGCACCGGCCGAGGATCTCGACGAGTGGGAGTCGATGGGCCTGCCCGGCTGGAGCTCGGCGGACATGTTCCCGCTGTACAAGCGGCTGGAGACCAACGACGGACCGGGCGAGCACCACGGCCGCGGCGGCCCGGTGACCATCCGCTCGGTCCCGCCGAAGGACCCGACAGGTGTCGCGCTGCTGGAAGCCTGCGAGCAGCAGGGCATTCCGACCACCGAGTTCAACTCCGGCACGACGGTCACCCACGGCGCCAACTGGTTCCAGATCAACGCCAAGCAGGACGGCACCCGGTCCTCGTCGTCGGTGTCCTACCTGCACCCGATCATGGACCGGCCGAACCTGGAGATCCGCACCAACGCCTGGGCCAAGAAGGTCACCTTCGACGGCACGCGCGCCACCGGAGTGGAGTACCTCAGCGACGACCTGATCCACTCCAAGACGATCTCCGCTCGCAAGGAGGTCGTGCTGTCCACCGGTGCGATCGACACGCCGAAGCTGCTGATGCTCTCCGGCATCGGGCCGGCCGAGCACCTGCGCGAGTTCGGCATCGACGTGCTGGTCGACTCCCCCGGCGTCGGTTCCACCCTGGAGGACCACCCCGAGGGCGTGATCAGCTGGGAAGCCAAGAAGCCGATGGTGGAGGACTCCACCCAGTGGTGGGAGATCGGCATCTTCACCCGGACCGAAGAGGACCTGGACCGGCCGGACCTGATGTTCCACTACGGTTCCGTGCCGTTCGACATGCACACCGTGCGGCAGGGCTACCCGTCGTCGGAGAACGCCTTCTGCCTGACCCCGAACGTCACCCGCGCGCGCTCCACCGGCACGGTCCGGTTGCGCAGCAGGGACTTCCGGGACAAGGCCAAGGTCGACCCGCGCTACTTCACCGACCCGGACGGTCACGACATCCGCGTCATGACCGAGGGCATCAAGCTGGCCCGCAAGATCGTCGCGCAGTCGGCGATGCAGGAGTGGGCCGGCGAGGAGCTCTTCCCCGGCGAGGACGTGCAGACCGACGACGAGATCGCCGACTACATCAAGCGCACCCACAACACCGTCTACCACCCCGCGGGGTCGGTGAAGATGGGTGCGGCCGAGGATGTTTCGAAGCCGCTCGACCCGCGCCTGCGCGTCAAGGGCGTCGAGGGCCTGCGCGTCGCCGACGCCTCGGTGATGCCGTTCCTGGTGGCGGTGAACCCCAACATCACCACCATGGCCATCGGCGAGAAGTGCTCCGACATGCTCAAGCAGGACAACGCCTGAGCAGTCACGAGGCGGGTGTCCTCGCAGCCGCGAGGACACCCGCGCCGGGCCCCTGAACCGCCCCGAAACGGCCAGGTGCTCACCCCCGGGAAGTCCCTCCGGTCCCCCGTCCCGGAGGGACTTTCACCTTTCTGTGGTGGGGTGGAGTGCCTGGGGTGGGGAAGTTTTCATGAAAACTTCCCCACCCCAGGCGCTCCACCCCGACCACGTGGGGGTGCTCGAAGTTCGAAACCCCGTTCATTCCCTGCCCGGTGTGCGCTTGCGGGAAGTTCAGGTCGGGTAGCGCATGACGAGGGTGGCCGTGGTGGCTCCGTCCGGGGCTTCGTAGACGTGCGGGACCGTGGCGTCGAAGCGGATGTAGTCGCCCGGCTCCAGCCTCCGCGGGTCCGATTCCGGTCCGGTGATGAGGGTTCCGGTGTGGACGTGCAGCTGCTCGATGACCCTGGGGTGGTGGGCCGGAGAGGTGTGGCTCGTGCCCGCGCGGATGTGCAGGCGGTAGATCTCCAGGCGGGTCCGGCCGTCGTCGACGCTGTCCAGCAGCTCGACGTCGGCCGCGCGGCCGGAGATCTCCGGCCCGGCGGCGCGGTGGACGTGGAGGGGCTCCTCGGCTCGCTCCTCGGGTTCGGCCGCCAGGAGCCGTCCGAGCGGCAGGCCGAGCACCGTGGCCAGCGCGTAGAGGGTTTCCAGGGTGGGGTTCCGGTTCCCCGATTCGAGCTCGGACAGCGTGCCCTTGCCGATGCCCGCCTGCCTGGCCACCTCCGACAGCGACAGCCCGCGCCGGGTGCGGGCCGCGCGCAGGTTCTCCCCGACGAGCTTGACCGGTTCCACGGGCACCTCCTAGCATTCCCATCGTTCCATATACAGAACGGATGGGCTCGTGCAGTTGCGTCAGCGGTTACCCGCCGCACCGGTCTCCACCTTGGTCGCCGGGGCCATCACCACCCTCGTCGGGGTGGTGAGCTCGGCCGCCATCGTCTTCGAAGCCGCCCGAACGCTGGGAGCCGCACCCGCCGAGATCTCCTCCTGGATCCTCGCACTCGGCCTGGGCATCGGCGTCACCTCCATCGCGCTGTCGCTGCGGACCCGCGCGCCGATCGTGCTCGCCTGGTCGACACCGGGCGCGGCGCTGCTCGCGGCGAGCGGCCACGGCCTGACCATGCCGGAGGCGATCGGCGCGTTCCTGCTGGCCGCGCTGCTGTCGCTGCTGGTGGGCGTGACCGGGCTGTTCGAGAGGGCGGTGAACCTGATCCCGCCCGCGATCGCCGCAGCACTGCTCGGCGGCGTCCTGCTGCGATTCGGCATCGACCTGTTCACCACGATGCGGGAGGAGTTCGCGCTGGTGGCGGCGATGCTGGCCGGCTACCTGCTGGGCAAGCGCTTCCTGCCGCGCTACGCGGTGCTGATCAGCCTGATCATCGGCCTGCCCGGGACCGGCTTCGCAGGCACCCTGCGGGCGGGCGACATCGACCTGGCCACGGCGACGCCGGTGTGGACGTGGCCGGACTTCTCGGTGCACTCGGTGGTGGGCATCGCGATCCCGCTGTTCGTGATCACCACGACCTCGCAGAACCTGCCCGGTGTCGTGACGCTGCGGGCCCACGGCTACACCACGCCCATCTCACCGGTGCTGTCCTGGACCGGCGCGATGAACGTGCTGCTGGCACCGCTGGGCTGCTTCGGCATCAACCTCGCGGCGATCACGGCCGCCCTGGCCATGGGCCCCGAAGCCCACGAGGAACCCGCCCAGCGCTACAAGGCGGCGATCACCTCGGGCGCGCTGTACCTGGTCATCGGGATCTTCGGCGCGACGCTGGCGAGCCTCATCGCGGCGTTCCCCGGGGCGCTGATCGCCGCTCTCGCCGGGATCGGCCTGCTCGACACGATCGGCAGCTCGCTGGCCAAGGCCACCGCCGACACCGACAGCCGGACCGGCGCGCTGATCGCCTTCCTGGTCACCGCGTCCGGCATCACGGCGTTCGGGATCGCCTCGGTCTTCTGGGGCCTGGTCGCCGGGATCGCCGCCCACCTGATCACGCGCAGGTGAGCGGCGGGGACGCGATGCGCCCCCGCCGTGGAAAGCTCCTGCGTCAGCCGATCGTGGTGGTGGTCAGCGTGGGGTTCGGGTTGGGGAAGCACGCCGACGGGACGTCGACGTCACCGATGATCGAGGACACGACCGCGGTGAAGGTCAGGCCCGGGTCTTCGTAGCTGGTCCCCGCGAGCTTGGTCTCGATCGTGCCGGACTCGCCCGCGGTGAGGTGCACGGTGATGGTGGGGAGCTCGAACTCGCTGCCACCGGCGATCGGACCGTCGAGGTGCACGGTGGCGACACCGTTCTCGACGTTGATGGTCGGCGGGTTCGGGCCGAGGTTCGAGCCGCCGGCCAGGTCGGCCGAGACGTAGGTGGAGTTCGCCGGAATCGGGAGTCTCAGGTCGAACCCGGCGACCTCCTTGACGGTGTTGCCGTTGACCTCGCCCGGGATGGTGTTCACGGCCGGGTCGACGACGACGTCGAAAGCCGCTCCGGGAGCGACGGTCTCGGGCGCCGAGACATCGGTGCTCTGCGCGAGGGTGAACTGCTGGGCGCCCGTCGGCGCATCACCCTGGCAGTCGAAGTTGACCTCGAAGGGAGCAGCCATGGCCTGGGGAGTCATGGTGAGGGCTGCGGTGGCGGCGAAGGCGGCCGCGATGGCGGCGCGCTTTCCACTGAGGACGGACTTCATTGGCCTCTCCTGCACACTCGATGGAAGTCGAAAAGTGCTGTCCGCGCGGTGAATTCGTAACCTACCGACGAGTAAAACGCTGGTCAACGAGGATGATTTTGCCGAAGTTACCACCTTTGACGCAGCGTGAGCGGATCGCGCGGGAGGGGCCTGCGCAACCGCCATCCCGATGAACACCGGCCACCCAGGTGGACCCGCGACGCGGAGGAGAACCGTCGGATCGTGGACGCGGGGTGATCGCCCGCCTCCATCCGCGCTCGCGCACATCACCCCGCAGCGCAGGCGCGACGGGGTCCGCGAACTGGGGCTAGCGCGACATACCGTCTAGTCGGTACGGTCCTGTTCATGGGTTCCAGTGCTGCCACCCCGACCGTGCGCGCGGTCGTCTTCGACTACGGAGGCGTGCTGACCACACCCACGCGCGACTCGATCAACGCCTGGCTGACCGAAGAGCGGATCCGGCCGGAGCTGTTCTCCGCCGCGCTCAAGGAGTGGCTCTCCCGCGACGCGCCCGCAGGCACGCCCGTGCACCTGCTGGAAACCGGTGAGCTCGACGCCGATGGCTTCAACAAGGCGATGGCCGACCGGCTGCACACCCTCGACGATCAGCCCGTCTCCCCCGACGACCTGCTCGGACGGCTCTTCGCGCGGATGCGTCCCGAACCGGCCATGCTGACCCTCGTGCGCGACCTGCGGGAACGCGGGATCCGCACCGCACTGCTGTCCAACAGCTGGGGGAACATCGACGCCTACCCGTGGGAGCAGCTGACGGGACTCTTCGAGTCCACCGTCCTGTCCGGCCGGGTCGGGCTGCGCAAGCCCGACCCGCGCATCTACCGGATGAGCCTGGACGAGCTCGGCCTGCCCGCCGAGCAGACCGCCTTCGTCGACGACGGCGCTCCCAACGTCGACGCCGCCCGCCACCTGGGCATGCACGCCGTGCTGCACACCGGCCCGGCGGAGACCCGAACCCGGCTGGCCGCGCTGCTGCCCGCCGGATCCGCACCACTGGACGAGGAGATCAGGTGAACGCACCAGAGCCCGACGAGCTGCCCGGCCTCGACCTGCACCGGCTGCGGGCGTACCTCGACGTCGAGACACCCGGTCTGGTGACCGGCGAGCTCACCGGCGAGCTGGTGCAGGGCGGTCGCTCGAACCTGACCTACCTCGTCAGCGACGGCACCGGGCAGTGGGTCGTGCGACGCCCACCGCTGGGCCACGTGCTGGCGACCGCGCACGACATGAGCCGCGAGCACCGGATGCTCACCGCCCTCGCCGGAACGCGGGTCCCGGTGCCGCGCACCGACGTGCTGTGCCAGGACGACTCCGTGCTCGGCGCCCCCTTCTACGTGATGGAGTACGTGCCGGGCACCGTCTTCCGCGCGCCCGAGCAGACCAACCGGCTGAGCACGCAGCAGCGCGAGGACCTGTCGTACCAGCTCATGGACGTGCTCGCCGACCTGCACTCGATCGACCCGGCCTCGGTGGGGCTGGCCGAGTTCGGCCGCCCGGAGGGCTTCCTGGAACGCCAGGTCCGCCGGTGGACCAAGCAGCTCAAGGCCTCCCACAGCCGCGAGGTCGACGGCATCGACGAGCTCTCCCAGCGGCTCGCCGACCAGGTCCCGACCACCGGCCGGGTGGGCATCGTGCACGGCGACTACCGGCTCGACAACGTCATCGTCGGCGACGACCAGCAGATCAAGGCCGTGCTCGACTGGGAGATGGCCACCATCGGCGACCCGCTCACCGACCTCGGCCTGCTGGCTGTCTACTGGGAGGGCTTCAGCGGCCTGGAGAACAACCCGATCGCCAAGGGAATCGGCCCGGAGTACGGGTTCCCCAGCGCCGAGCAGCTGTTCACCCGCTACGCCGAGCGCAGCGAGCTCGATCTGTCCGATGTGAACTGGTACCTGGCGTTCGGCTACTTCAAGATCGCGGTGATCCTGGAAGGGATCCACTACCGCTACATCCACGACCAGACCGTCGGCGAGGGCTTCGAGCACGTCGGCGGCCTGGTCGCTCCGCTCGTCGCGCAGGGCCTGGCGACCCTCAAGGAGGCATGAGAGATGGATTTCGCGTTCGACGCACGGACCGAGGAGCTGCGCGGTCAGCTGCTGGAGTTCATGGACTCGCACATCTACCCCGCCGAGCCGGTCTTCGCCGAGCAGCTGGGCGAAGCCTCCGACCGCTGGGCCGCGCACCCCCCGGTCATGGAGGAGCTCAAGGCCGAAGCGCGAAAGCGCGGTCTGTGGAACCTCTTCCTTCCCGGAGACCACGGCGCGGGGCTGACCAACCTGCAGTACGCACCGCTCGCCGAGATCATGGGCCGCTCCGGCCACCTGGCGCCGGAAGCCACCAACTGCGCGGCGCCGGACACCGGGAACATGGAGGTGCTCGCGCAGTTCGGCACCGAAGCGCAGCAGAAGCAGTGGCTGCAGCCGCTCCTGGACGGTGAGATCCGGTCGGCGTTCTGCATGACCGAGCCCGACGTCGCCTCCTCCGACGCGACCAACATCGGCACCCGCATCACCCGCGACGGCGACCACTACGTCATCAACGGCCGGAAGTGGTTCTCCTCCGGAGCGATGAGCCCGCGGTGCAAGATCCTGATCGTGATGGGCAAGACCGACCCGGAGGCCGAGCGGCACCGCCAGCAGAGCCAGGTGCTCGTGCCCAAGGACACCCCGGGCGTCGAGATCCAGCGCAGCATGAACGTCTTCGGCTACGACGACGCCGACCACGGCGGTCACGCCGAGATCGTGTTCAACGACGTGCGGGTGCCGGTGGACAACGTCATCTCCGGCGAGGGCGAGGGATTCGCGATCGCCCAGGCGCGGCTCGGCCCCGGCCGCATCCACCACTGCATGCGCGCCATCGGCATGGCCGAGCGGGCGCTGGAGCTGATGTGCCGGCGCACCTCCGAGCGGGTCGCGTTCGGCAAGCCGCTGGCCGACCAGGGCGTGGTGCAGCACTGGATCGCCGAGTCCCGGGTGAAGATCGAGCTGGCCCGGCTGCTGGTGCTCAAGACCGCGTGGCTGATGGACACGGTCGGCAACCAGGGCGCGCACACCGAGATCCAGTCGATCAAGGTCGCGGTCCCGGAGATGACCACCTGGGTCATCGACCGCGCCATCCAGGCCCACGGCGGTGGCGGCGTCTCGCAGGCGTTCCCGCTGGCGGCGCTCTACGCTCACGCCCGCACGCTGCACCTGGTCGACGGCCCCGATGAGGTGCACCGCCGCTCCCTGGCCCGCCGCGAGCTCCGCAAGTACAAGAAGTAACCCACCACCCCTCTCCCCCGTTACCCCAACGAACCCCGAACCCGCGGACACCCGGAGAGCTCCGCGCGGGCCGGGGCAATGTGAACCGCACAGAGCAACGAGGAGTTGTCCATGGTTGAGAGTCGTGTCGCGATCGTCACCGGTGCCGCTCGCGGGATCGGTGCCGCCACCGCGAAGAGGCTTGCCGAGGACGGGTTCGCCGTCGGCGTCATCGACCTCGACGAGAAGCAGTGCGCCGACACCGTTGCGGCGATCGAGTCCGGCGGGGGCAAGGCGCTGGCCGTGGGCTGCGACGTCGCCGACGCCGAGAAGGTGCAGACCGCCGTCGACCGGATCGCCTCCGAGCTGGGCTCGCCGACGGTGCTGGTGAACAACGCCGGCGTGCTGCGCGACAACATGCTGTTCAAGATGTCCGAGGACGACTGGGACATCGTGATGAGCGTGCACCTGCGAGGCTCGTTCCTGATGGCCCGAGCCGTGCAGAAGCACATGGTCGAGGCCAAGTGGGGCCGGATCGTGAACCTCTCGTCGACCTCGGCGCTGGGCAACCGCGGTCAGGCCAACTACTCCACGGCCAAGGCCGGGCTGCAGGGCCTGACCAAGACGCTGTCCATCGAGCTGGGCAAGTTCGGCATCACCGCGAACGCGATCGCGCCGGGCTTCATCGCCACCGACATGACCAAGGCGACCGCCGAGCGCGTCGGGGTCTCCTTCGAGGACTTCACCACCGCCGCGATCTCGCAGATCCCGGTCGGGCGCGCCGGTGCGCCCGAGGACATCGCCAACACGGTGTCCTTCTTCGCCGACGAGCGCTCCGGCTTCGTCTCCGGCCAGGTCATCTACGTGGCCGGCGGACCGAAGGCGTGACCGGAGTGGACGCCACCGAGCTGCGCGGCCGGGTGCAGGAGTTCCTGGCAGCGCACTCGCCGGAGACCACGGACCGGCTGGAGTTCCTGCGCGCCCGGTTCGACGCCGGGCTGGCCTGGGTGCACTTCCCGGAGGGCCTGGGCGGTCTGGGCGCGGCCCGCGAGTTGCAGGCCAACGTCGACGCCGCGTTCGCCGAGGCGGGCGCGCCGGACAACTCCCCGCACATGAACGTCATCGGGCTGGGCATGGCCGCCCCGACGATCCTGCGGTTCGGCAACGCCGAGCAGCACGCGCGCTACCTGCGCCCGCTGTGGACCGGCGAGGAGATCTGGTGCCAGCTGTTCAGCGAGCCGGGCGCCGGCTCGGACCTCGCAGCGCTGTCGACCAAGGCCGTTCGCGACGGCGATGACTGGGCCGTCGACGGCCAGAAGGTGTGGACGTCGCTGGCGCACGAGGCGCGCTGGGCGATCCTGGTGACCCGGTCGGATCCCGACCAGCCCAAGCACAAGGGCCTGACCTACTTCATCTGCGACATGACCGCGCCGGGCGTGGAAGTCCGCCCGCTGCGGCAGATCACCGGCGAGGCCGAGTTCAACGAGGTCTTCCTCTCCGGCGTGCGCATCCCCGACTCGCAGCGGCTCGGCGACGTCGGCCAGGGCTGGTCGGTGGCGCTGGGCACGCTGATGAACGAGCGCGTCGCCATCGGCGGTCGCACGCCACCTCGCGAGAGCGGTCTGATCGGCGCTGCCGCCGAGCAGTGGCGGGAACACCCCGAGAAGCGCACGCCGGGGTTGCACGACCGGCTGCTGGAGCTCTGGGTGGAGGCCGAGGCCGTGCGGCTGGCCAGCATCCGGCTCCGCCAGCAGATGGCCGTCGGGGAGCCGGGTCCGGAGGGTTCGGCGATCAAGTCGGCCTTCGCCGAGCTCAACCAGCGGCTCACCGGCTACCAGCTGGAGCTGCTGGGCGAGGAAGGTCTGGCCTACGACGACTGGACGTTCCGCCAGCCCGAGTTCACCGACTTCACCAAGCGCGGGCCCGGTTTCCGCTACCTGCGCGCGAAGGGCAACACGATCGAGGGCGGCACCTCCGAGATCCTGCGCAACGTCATCGCGGAGCGGGTCCTGGGACTGCCTCCGGAGATCCGCACCGACAAGGACAAGCCGTGGAAGGAGCTGCCGCGATGACGGACCTGCTCTACACCGAGGTCGAGGAGGACCTGCGCTCAGGAGTGCGCCGGATCCTGCGAGACCGCTGCGACTGGACGGCTGTCCTGGCCCGCGTCGAGAGCGACGAGCCCTACGACCTGGACCTGTGGCGGTCGCTGGCCGGTGAGATGGGCCTGGCGGGACTGCTGGTGCCCGAGGAGCTCGGCGGCGCCGGTGCCACGGCCCGGGAGCTGGCGGTGGTGGCCGAGGAGATCGGCCGCGCGGTCGCACCCGTCCCCTTCCTCGGCGCGGTGCTGGCCACCACGACGCTGGTGGGCTGCGCGGAGCGGGATGTGCTGCCGCAGCTGGTGGACGGTTCGAAGGTGGGCACGGTCGCGGTCGGTCTGACCACCGTGCCGCACGCACAGTTCCCGCGGTCGGTGAAGGCCGCCGACTCGACGCTGACCGGCACCGTGTCGGCCGTGGTCGACCTCGAAGTGGCCGACCACGTCGTGGTTCCGGCGGTCGACTCCGACGGTTCGGCGCTGTACCTGGTGGACGCCTCCGCCGCGACGATCACGCCGGCCACGCCGCTGGACCTGACCCGCCGCTTCGGCACGCTCGTCCTGGACGGCACCGCAGGCGTGCGCATCGCCTCCGGCGCCGATGCGGAGCGCGTCCTGAGGCAGGCGCTGGTCACGGCGGCGGGAACGCTGGCGGCCGAACAGGTCGGCCTCGCGCAGCACTGCCTGGACACCACCGTCGAGTACGGCAAGACCCGCTACCAGTTCGGCAGGCAGATCGGGTCGTTCCAGGCCGTCAAGCACCGGCTGGCCGACCTGTGGACCAAGATCAGCATGGCGCGCGCGGTGTCCCGCAACGCCTCCGACGCCCTGGCCGCCGGCACCGAGACCGAACTGGCGGTGGCGATGGCACAGGCCTACGTCTCGGACCTGGTGGTCCGCGCGGCCGAGGAGCACCTGCAGCTGCACGGTGGCATCGGCATGACCTGGGAGCACCCCGCGCACCTGTACCTGGGCCGTGCCAAGAGTTCCCAGCTCACCTTCGGCATCGCCGAAGCGCACCGCGCCCGGATCGCCGAACTCGTCGACCTTCCAGGAGGAAGCGCATGAAGGTTTTCGCCAGCAAGGACGAGATCCTCGCCGCCAAGGGCGAGAAGCTGGGCACCAGCGAGTGGCTGACCATCACCCAGGAGCAGGTCAACACGTTCGCCGACGCGACCCACGACCACCAGTGGATCCACGTCGACGTCGAGAAGGCCCAGCAGGGACCGTTCGGCACGCCGATCGCGCACGGCTTCCTCACGCTGAGCCTGCTGCCGAAGCTGAACTCGGAGACCTTCCGCGTCGACAACGTCAGGATGGGCATCAACTACGGGCTCAACAAGGTCCGCTTCCCCTCCCCCGTCCCGGTCGGCGCGCGGGTGCGCTCCACGACGGAGCTGATCGACGTCACCGAGATCGAGGGCGGTCTCCAGCTCGCGGTCAAGGCCACGGTCGAGATCGAGGGAGCCGACAAGCCGGCCTGCGTGGCGGAGTTCCTCTCCCGCGTCCTGCTCTAGCACCACTCGTCGAGGTGGTCGGGTGGGGGAAGTTTTCATGAAAACCTCCCCACCCCATCCCACCGCAGATCACCACGTTCACCCCGGGGTGGGGGGAAGTTTTCATGAAAACTTCCCCCACCCCGGGTTCGTCAGGGTCCGATGTGGATGCCCATGCCCGGCCCCAGCGGGAGGTCGGCGAAGTAGAAGACGGTCATGACCAGCGCCCACAGCAGCCAGAACGGGACCACGAAGGGCACCATGCGGGCGACCAGGGTGCCGATCCCCGCGCTCGGCTCGTAGCGGCGCAGGTAGCTCAGGATGATGATCATGTACGGGTTCAGCGGCGTCATGATCTGCGTGGCCGAATCGCCGACCCGGAACGCCGCCTGGGCGAAGCCCGGCTCGAATCCCAGCAGCGCGAACATCGGCACGAACACCGAGGCCATCAGCGTCCACAGGCTCGATCCGGAGATGATGAACAGGTTCAGCACCGAGGCCAGCAGCATGAACCCGAGGAAGGCCGGATAACCGTCCAGGTGCAGGCCCTGCAGCGCCTCCGCTCCCGAAACCGCCACCAGCGAACCGAGGTTCGTCCAGTTGAACAGGGCGATGAACTGGCCGAGCATGAACGCCAGGACCAGGAACCCGGACAGGTCGCGCAGCGCCAGCGCCATCAGCCTCGGCACGTCGGCGGCGCGCGTGACGGAACCGGCCTTCGCGCCGTAGGCGATGGCCGGGACGGCGAACCCGAAGAAGATCAGCGTCGTCACCGAGTCCAGCAGCGGCGAATCCGGCAGGAACCCGCCGTCGGAATTGGCGAGCGGCGAGTTCGGCCAGAGCACCAGCAGCAGCACCAGCGCGGTGGCGACCAGGAATGCCGCCCCGGCCCACAGCAGGCCCCGCCGCTCGGGGGTTCCCAGCTCGACCCGCAGGTCTTCGTCCTGCTCGCCGTCGGCGGCCTCCCGCGGAACGCCGGTGCGGACCAGGCGAGGCTCGATGAGCCGGTCGATGAGCAGACCCGCGAGCAGTCCCAGCAGGATCGCCGAAACGGCGTTGAAGTAGTAGTTCGACACCGGGGTGACCAGGGTGCCCGGGTTCGGCAGGGTCTCGGCGACCTTGTTGCTGACCCCGGAGAACAGCGCGTCCAGGCTGGTCACCACCACGGACGTCGAATACCCGGCGCCGGTCGCGGCGAACCCGCCCAGCAGGCCGGCGACCGGGTGACGGCCCGCCGCCTTGAACACGAGCGCCGCCAGCGGCGGGACGATGATCATCGAGGAGTCGGCCATGACGCTCGCGCTCACGCCGACCAGACCGACCGCGTAGGGCAGCACCGAACGTCGCGCGTTGCCGAAGGACGCCCTGATCAGCGCGGTGAGCATACCGGTGCGCTCGGCCAGGCCGACCGCGAGCATGATCGTGACGACGGTCTCCAGCGGCGGGAACCCGATGAAGTTCTCCGCCATCTTCGTGAACAGGAACTCCAAGCCCTCGCCGGTGAAGGCGCCGCGGATCGGCGTCGCCTTCTCGGAACCGGGGATGGTGACCGTGACGCCGAACGCCGATATCGCCGTCGACACGACGGCGACCAGCAGGAACAGCAGTCCGAACAGGATGAACGGTTCGGGGAGCTTGTTGCCGATCCGCTCGATCAGGTTGAGCGCGCGGTCGAGGCGCGGTGAGCGCGCCGCTTCGGTCTCGGTCATCGTCGCCTCCAGCAGCCTCGCAGGACCACTGCGGCAGCCAACACGCCCGGGGGCTCACAGCACAAGACCCGAAAACCGAATGAAACCCCACCTCAACTCAAGCCCCCGCCGAGACGGTCGCAGCAGCACCCCAGTTTTAGTCATAACCGAGGGGCTTTCGTGCCCGAAATGTCCGCTCAGTTAGGACTAAAACTGGGAAATGCCGCGCTTCGGGAGACCCGAACCCAGGACCTCCAGCGCGGGAGGGCAGGACGCGAGGTGGGGCGGGAAATGCGGGGGTTAGGGGCGGAGGGAGTCGAGGAGGAGGTCGGCGAACTGCTCGCCCACCTCCTTGCCGGTGAGCTTGCCGTCTTCGCGGAACCAGGTGCCGAGGTGGTGCACGGCACCGAAGAAGTAGTCCACCACCAGGTCCGCCGACTTGTCGGTGCGGAACACCCCGGTGGCCTGGCCTTCCTCGATCAGACCGCGCACCCGCTCGTGGTAGCGGCGGCGCTCGGCGCGCACCTCGGCCTGCTTGTCGGCGTGCAGCAGGTGCATCGACCTGAAGAAGATGATGGTGTCCTCCAGGTTGGCCGCCGTGGTCGCCACGACGTCCGAGGCCGCCGAGTGCAGCCGCGCCCGGACCGGGGAGTCGCTGTCGGCCGCGATGTCCAACCGCGCCTGCTGGTCGCGCAGCACCCGGGCGTAGATCTCGTAGAGCAGGTCGTCCTTGGAGCCGAAGTAGTGGTACATCGCGCCCTTGGTGACGCCCGCGGCATCGACGATCTGCTGCACCGAGGTCGCTTCGAAGCCCTGCTCCGCGAACAACCGGGTGGCCACGGCCAGCAATCGCTGCGGTACCGGTTCGGTTCCCGCCTCCGCAGCGTGGGACGTGCGTGCGTTGGCCGAGCGCGCCATCGTTCCTCCCCTTGTCGATGCCCTCCTGCAAGCGTAGACGGGCCGCTACCCGACCTTGCGCTGCAGCTTGCGCATGCCCGCCTGCCACCGCTCCGGCTGGGCCGCGCGCAACGCGTAGTAGTCGGCGACCTCCGGGTGCGGCAGGATCAGGAACTCCTCACCGCCCAGTTTCTCCGCCACGAGCTCGGCGACGTCGACGGCCTCGATGGCGGTGGCGCCCATCAGGATCCGCCCGGTCTCGCCGGTCGCCTCCAGCAGCTGGGTGCGCACGCCCTGCGGGCACAGCGCCTGCGCGGTGATGCCCTTGTCGGCGTAGGTGATGCTGAGGTACTCGGCGAAGGCGACGGCGGCGTGCTTGGTCACCGAGTACGGCGCGGACCCGAGCATGGTGAGCAGCCCGGCGGCCGACGCGGTACCCAGGAAGTGGCCCTTCCCGCGCTCCAGCCAGTGCGGCAGCACCGCCCGCGCCGCCCGCACGTGGGACATCACGTTGACCTCCCAGGAGGCCGCCCAGGCGTCCTCGTCGGCCTCCGGTCCGCCGTTGCGCCCGATTCCGGCGTTGGCGCAGAACACGTCGATCCGGCCGTGCTCGGCCATCGCCGCGGAGACCAGATCCGCCACGCCCTGCTCGCTCGCCGCGTCGCCGGGCACGGCGATACCGCCGACCTCGGCCGCGACCGCGGCGACCGCGTCCGAATCGAGGTCCCCGAGAACCGGTTTCGCGCCGAGCGCGGCGAACTTGTGCGCCATGGCGGCGCCGATGCCGTTCCCGGCACCGGTGATCACCACGACCGAATCGGACAGGTCCACCTCACATCCCGCCCTTCAGCGTCGCTCCGCCGTCGAGCACCAGGATCTGCCCGGTGACCCAGGACGCCTCCTCGGAGAGCAGGAACGCGGCCGCACCGGAGATGTCCGAGGGAATTCCCAGGCGCCCCAACGGGTATCCGCTGGCGACCTCGGCCTCGTTGTCGGCGTAGAGGGCGGTGGCGAACTTCGTCTTGACCACGGCCGGGGCGATCGCGTTGACCCGCACCTTCGGGGCGAGCTCCACGGCCAGCTCCTGGGTCATGTGCGCCAGCATCGCCTTGGTCGCGCCGTAGAAGCCGATGCCGGGCGCGGGGTTGAGACCGGCCACCGAGGACACGTTGAGCACCGAGCCGCCGTGCTCGGCCATCCCGGCTCGGAACACCTGCTGGGTCCACGACAGCGCGGCGAGCACGTTGACCTGGAAGGTCTTCTCCGCGACGGCGTGGTCGAGGTCGATCATCGGGCCGTAGGCGGGGTTGATCCCGGTGTTGTTGACCAGCAGGTCGACCCGGCCGAATGCCTCAACGGTCTTGGCGACGGCCTCGGCCTGGTGCTCCAGGTCGTCGGCCTTGCCCGCGATGCCCAGCGCGTTGCCCTCGCCGAGGCCCGCGACGGCCTCGGCCAGCGGCTCCGGCTTGCGCGCCGTGATGGTGACCTTGGCGCCCTCGGCGACCAGCCGCTCGGCGATGGCCAGCCCGATTCCCCGGCTTGCACCGGTCACGATCGCCACTCGCCCGTCGAAACGCTTGCTCAATGGTTCTTCCTTCCGTGTCACTCGCCCGCTGGCGTCGTGTCGCGCAGTTGTCGGCGCAGGATCTTCCCGGTTGCGGTCTTCGGGAGTTCGTCGATGATCTCGACGCTCCGCGGGTACTTGTAGGCGGCCAGCTGCCGCTTGCAGTGCTCGACGAGCTCCTCGCCGGTGACGGTGCTGCCGTGGGCGAGGCTGATGAACGCCTTGACGGTCTCGCCGCGGTAGTCGTCGGGAACGCCGACGACGGCGGCTTCGCGCACCGCGGGGTGTCCGTAGAGGACGTCCTCGATCTCGCGCGGCCACACCTTGAAGCCGGAGGCGTTGATCATGTCCTTCTTCCGGTCCACCACGTAGAACCAGCCGTGCTCGTCCATGAACCCGACGTCGCCGGTGCGCAGCCTGCCGTCCTGGATGCCGGCCGCGGTCTCCTCCGGCTTGTTCCAGTAGGCCGGGACCACCATCGGCCCCTCGATGACGATCTCACCGACGTCGCCGACCGGCAGGTCCGACCCGTCCTCGTCGATCACCCGCAGCACCGCGTTGTAGGTGGGGATCCCGACCGCGAGCGTGCCCGAGGCGGCGTCGACCGGGGCTTCCAGACCCAGCGGCACGGAGGTCGCGGTCGCGGTGGTCTCGGTGAGCCCGTACCCGTTGCGGATGTAGAGGCCGAAGCGCTTCCGGAACGCCTCGACCACCGCCGAGGGCAGCGGCGCTCCTCCCGAGTGGACCATCTTCAGCGACGCGAAGTGCTCGGCGGAGACCTCGGGGTGGTTCATCAGCGCCATGTACGCCGTGGACGGACCGACCATGAACGCGGCCCCGTGCTCGGCGAGGGCGTCGAGCACGACTCCGGGCTCGAAGCGGTAGGCCAGGTCCAGCTGCCTGGCGGCGGCCAGCGCGGCGGCGAACTGCACGACCAGGCCGGTGATGTGGAACAGCGGCGCGAGCGCGAAGATCCCGCCGGGGGTCTCCTCGTCGAGCCGCAGGGCCGTGCCCTCGGCGTTGAACACGACGTTGCCGTGGGTGTTGGTGGCGCCCTTGGGGACGCCGCTGGTGCCCGAGGTGTAGACCAGCAGCGCGATGTCCGATGCGGACGGGGAGACCGCGGGCGGGCGCTGCCCGGCGTGGGCGCGGGCCGCGGCCAGCAGGTCGGCGCACCCGGCCGCGGGCCTGCGCTCAGTCCTGGCGAACAGCCGCTGGTCGTCGCGGGTCTGGAGGTCGAGTTCGCTGGTGGTGACGGCGATGTCGATGCCCAGCGCGGTCGCGACGCCGCTGACCACGTCGTGCCAGCCCCGCTCGGAGGAGATCACGGCGGTCGGCGCGGCGTCGCCGAGGATCTTGGTGAGCTCGTGCGTCCGGTACATGGGATTGAGCGGGACGACGATGGCGCCCACCTTCCACCCGGCGAGCACGGCGATGGCGAACTGCGGCACGTTCTGCAGGTAGACCGCGATCCGGTCACCACCGGCGACGCCGCGATCGATCAGGTGGCAGGCCAGCCCGTCGCTGAGGTCGTCGAGCTCGGTGAAGGTCAGCCGCCCGTCGAAGTAGGTGAGCGCGACGTCGTCGGGGTGGTCCCGGACGGTGTCGGCGAGCAGGTCGAGCATCGTGGCGTGCTCGGGCTCGATCTCGGCGGGCAGATCGCCGTCGTAGAGCTTCAGCCACGGCCGTTCGTCGTACACGCTGCCCAACGCGCCACCTCCACTGTGAGACCGACCAGTCGGTACGTCTAAGTCAACGATCGATCGGCGCTCCCGTCAAGAGGCGATTCGCCGACGATCCGCAGTCGCCCGAGCCCTCCCGCCGGGTGATCACGCACTCGGACGCCGCAACGGCAAGAAGCCGGTCGGACCAACCACATCGTCACCATCCGCAACATCGTCAGCACCGCACGTGACTTCGGGTGGGTCCGCGCACGATCGCGCACGCATTTCGTGCGCTCTGCGGTATCCTCGGCATATGTCAGCCGCGCTGGAGACCGTGTTGGCCCGGGCCGGTTTGAAGGTCACGGCCAACGAGTTCCTCAACCTCGTCGAGGACGCTGCCAAGAAGCTCACCTCGCCGCAGGTCGACCCAGCCGCGCACTTCACCGAGGCGGAGCGCGCCGCGCTGGCCGCCACCGGGCTGGACCTCTCGCCGCTGGGCGAGTCCGAGGTCGACCCGCGCGCCCGCACCGTCGCCGAGCAGACCGTGCTGCGCGACACCGCGCTGTCGGTCGGCCAGGCCGCCGCGCGCATCGGGGTCGACACGAGCCGGATCCGCCACCGCATCGGCGAACGCCGCTTGATCGGCTGGAAGGACCGCGGCGGCTGGCGGCTGCCCGCGTGGCAGTTCAGCGATGCCGACGCGCTGCCCGGACTGGACGTCGTGCTCATGTGGATGCCCGCCGACCAGCCCGCGCTCGTGCTGGCCAACTTCATGACCACGCCCCAGGAAGAACTGGAGATCCACGACAGACCCGTGAGTCCGCGAGAGTGGCTGCTGGCCGGCGGTGAACCACAACGAGTCGCCGAGCTCGCCGCAGCCATCGGCACCCCCGCCTGACCAGCCCCATCGCGACCACCACCGGGACCACCATTGGCACGGCTTCCTCAGCCGCCCGCTCCTGCAGCGCTGCAGGCGATCCTCCGCCGTACGGAGGACGTGATCGCGGTGCCGTCGAGCACCAGGCTCGCGCGCGTGTTCACCTCCGGCGGCAACCATCCGCAGCAGTGGAACAGCTTCCGCTACGCGGGTCCCCTGCCGCACGCGCGGTTCGACCCGCACCTGCCCAACTCGCAGGGCGGCCCGACGATCACCCGCGAGCACGGCGTCCTGTACTTCTCGCTGTCGGTGCAGACCTGCATCGCCGAGGTGTACCAGGCGACCTCCACAGTGGACCGTCGCACGCGCAGTCCGCACCTGGTGCTGTTCCACCCGCGCCGGACGCTGCGGCTGCTGGACCTCACCGGCCTCTGGCCCACCAGGGCGGGCGCTTCTCAGGCGATCAGCAGCGGGCCGAAATCCCGCACCCAGGCGTGGGCCCGGGCGATCCGCGCGTCCTACCCGGAGCTCGACGGGCTCTGGTACCGGTCGGCCATGGACTCGGGAAAACCGTCGGTGTGCCTCTGGGACCCGCCTGCGGACACAGCGCTGCCCGACGACCCCGACGTCCTGCTGCCGCTGAGCCACCCCGGCCTGGACGTCCCGCTCGGGCGCGTGTGCCAGGAACTCAGCTACACCCTCCTGGACTGAGAGCGGACAGGAAAAATCCCCTCCGGACCTGGTCCGGAGGGGATTTTTCCTGTGCTGCGGGGTCTCAGCCCTGGCTGGCCTCGGCCGCCGAGGAGTCCCGCTTGGACTTCGCGAGGCTGGCCCAGGTCGTGATGGCCAGCGTCAGCACGATGAAGCCCAGCGACATCCAGTTGTTGATCTCCGCCCACTCCGGCACCAGGTGGTACTCGTGGAAGGCGTGCAGGATCAGCTTCAGGCCGATGAAGCCGAGGATGACCGCGAGCCCGATCGACAGGTAGACCAGCTTGTCCACCAGGCCACCGAGCAGGAAGTACAGCTGCCGCAGGCCCATCAGCGCGAACGCGTTGGCGGTGAACACCAGGAACGGGTCCTGCGTGATGCCGAAGATCGCCGGGATCGAGTCGACCGCGAAGAGCAGGTCGGCACTGCCGATGGCCACGATGACCACGAACATCGGCGTCAGGTACCGCTTGCCGTCGATCTTCACGGTCTGCTTGGCGTCGTGGTAGTCGTCGGTCACCGGGAACACCTTGCGAACCCAGCGGACGACCGCGTTCTCCTTGTACTCCTCGTCCTCGTCCTTCTTGCGGACCATGCTGAACGCGGTCCAGATGAGGAAGGCGCCGAAGATGAAGAACACCCACACGAACTCGGCGATCAGAGCCGCGCCGACGGCGATGAAGATGCCGCGCATCACCAGCGCGAGCAGGATGCCGATCAGCAGCACCCGGTGCTGGTGGATCGACGGAACGGCGAAGCTGGACATGATCACCATGAAGATGAACAGGTTGTCCACGCTCAGGGAGTACTCGGTGATGTAACCGGTGAAGTACTCGATGGCGAAGTGCTGATCACCGAAGATCCACACACCAATGCCGAACACGATCGCGCAGCCGATGTAGAAGATGACCCACTTCGCCGCTTCAGCGGTGGTCACCTCGTGCGGCTTGCGATCGACGATCACCAGGTCCAGCAGCAACAGCAGGGCGAGTCCGCCGAGCGTGGCTGCCCACACCCACCAGTGCACGTGCATCGTGTCGACTGCGGCTTGCTGCGCAGGTGCAGCGCGCAACATCAGGTCGGCACCCATCAATCACCTCCGGTTCAGGGCGAACACGTCCGGGACCGGAGGTCTCTTCCACCGATCTGTTGTATCGGCCGACGGCACCGGGCTTGACCAGGCAAGTTCCGTGATGACGACACCGTCGCGAAGGAATACTCCCCTCCACCACTTGCCAAGATTGTCACGTATGCCGGGGTCTCCGCACCAGGCGGGGTGACCACTCGCACTGCAAGTCACCGGTCGAACCTATGCGGCACCGCCGAACGGGGCAATGCGGCTCGCTCGCGCTGGGCGATCTGGAGGCGTTGCGTTCACACCGTTGATCGATACGATCTTCTCGTCCCGATCACTCGGGCACCGCACGCGGGGATGCGACGGAGACCACACGAACAACGGGCACGATGAGGTGTCCGATTGCGCTTTGGTCTCTGGTTCATAGCGTCTTGCATTCCCCCCGCGTCTGGATGAAACCGGTGCCGCTCAGTTCACCTACTGTCGATGGCGTGTCCGCCTCCCCTCGTCGCCGCACCGGCTTGGCCCTGCTCGCCGTGCCATGCGTTCTCCTAGTGGTGCTGGGTGCCTTCCTGTGGTCCGGCCAGGTGCAACCGCTGCAACCGGCGGCCCAGCCCCCGCAGCCCCGAGAGGCCATGGTCGACGTGCTCGACGGCCCCGGGAGAACCGAACGCGTGCAGATCGACGCCACGCTCTACTCCCCCGTCGACACCCCCGCTCCCGCGATCCTGCTCGCGCACGGCTTCGGCGGCAGCAAGGACGACACCGCCGAACAGGCCCGGGAGCTGGTCGGACGCGGTTTCACCGTGCTGACCTACTCGGCGCGCGGATTCGGCCGCAGCACCGGGCAGATCGCGCTGAACTCCCCTGATTACGAGGTCACCGACGCCCGGCAGCTGCTGGACTGGATGGCCCGCCAGCCCGAGGTGCTGCGCGACCGCGACGGCGATCCGCGCGTCGGCGTCACCGGCGGCTCCTACGGCGGCGCGCTGGCGCTGATGCTCGCCGGCACCGATCCGCGGGTCGACGCCGTGTCCCCGGTGATGACCTACAACGATCTCGGGCAGGCGCTGCTGCCCAACAACGCCAGCCAGACGCGCATCGACGGGTCCACCCCCGCGGGCGGCTCGTTCAACCCCGACGGCGTGTTCAAGCAGGCGTGGACCGGGCTCCTGTTCTCCGCGGGCGGCGCGCCGCGACCCACCCCGGGGGCGTCGCTGACCTGCGGGAACTTCGTGCCCGCGGTGTGCGCGGCCTACTCCGAGGTCGCGCAGCGCGGCCGTGCGAGCCAGCCGACCCTGGACCTGCTGGCGAAATCCTCGCCCAAGTCCACCAACTCGCGGGTCACCCAGCCGACTCTGCTGGTGCAGGGCGAGCGCGACACCCTGTTCGGCCTGGACCAGGCGGACGCCAACGCGCGGCAGATCACCGCGGCGGGCGGCTCGGTCAAGACGATCTGGTTCGCCGGCGGGCACGACGGCAGCCCTCCCGGCCCGGAGGTGCGCGGGCGCATCGCCGACTTCTTCGCCTTCCACCTCGGCGGCGTGGCACCGGTTCCCGATCCCGGCACGGGCTTCCAGTTCGACATCGCAGGACGTCCGCAGCGCGACGGCGACATCCCGGTGCGCACGATGACCGCCCCGGCGTACCCGGGTCTGCGCGATTCGCGGACGCCGCGCTACTCGCTCCCGCTGGAGGGCCCGGTCACGCCAGTGGTCAACCCACCGGGCGGGTCACCGGCCGCCACCACTTCGCTCCCCGGCGCCGGCCAGGTCCTCGACGCGGCGGGCAGCCTCGGCCAGTCGCTGGCGCGGGACCTGCCCGGGCAGGTCGCGGTGTTCCGCACGCAGCCGTTGCAGGAGCAGACGCTGATCTCCGGCACGCCGCGCACCCGCCTGGCGATCGCCGCCGTCCCCGGACAGCCGCAGCCCGCCGATGCCGTGCTGTTCGCCAAGCTCTACGACGTCGGCCCGGACGGGCAGCGCCAGCTGCTGGGCAACGCCGTGTCACCGATGCACATCGCGGGCGTGCCCCCGGACGGCAGGCCCGTCGAGTTCGACGTGGCGCTGCCCGGTGTCGTGCACCCGGTGGAGACCGGCCACCGCATCGAGCTAGCGGTGGCCACCACCGATCAGGCCTACGCGTTGCCGAGGGAACCATCAGTGCACCTGGTGGCCCTGGCGGGCGACGGTGCCGTGTCGATCCCGTCGGTGCGCGCGACCTCCTCCAGCGCCGGATCGGTCCCGGTCGGTCCTCTGGTGGGCATCGGACTGGTCTTCGCGGTGGCGCTGCTGCTGTGGGCCCTCTCGGCGGTCCGGCGCAAGTTCCACGACACCCCGGACGCGCGCCAGGCCGAGACGCCGCTGGTGATCTCCGGACTGACCAAGTCGTACCCGGGCAAGAAGGCGGCGGTCGACGACCTCACCATCCAGGTCGAGCGCGGCCAGATCGTCGGCCTGCTGGGCCCCAACGGCGCGGGCAAGACCACGACGCTGCGGATGCTCCTGGGCCTGCTACGACCGACCCGCGGCGAGGTCCGGATCTTCGGGCACCGGCTGCACGCCGGTGCTCCGGTCCTGTCCCGGGTGGGCGCGCTGGTGGAGGCACCGGGCTTCCTGCCCCACCTGTCCGGAGTGGACAACCTGCGGCACTACTGGGCGGCGACCGGCCGTCCGATGCTGCGGGCGCACCTGGACGAGGTGCTGCAGATCGCCGGCCTGGAGAACTCGGCCAAGCGCAAGGTCCGCACCTACAGCCAGGGCATGAAGCAGCGGCTGGCGATCGCGCAGGCCATGCTCGGACTGCCGGAACTGCTGCTGCTCGACGAGCCGACCAACGGTCTCGACCCGCCGCAGATCCACCAGATGCGCGAGATCCTGCGCCGCTACGCCGCCACCGGCCGGGCCGTGCTGGTCTCCAGCCACCTGCTCGCCGAGGTCGAGCAGACCTGCACGCACGTCGTGGTCATGCAGTCGGGCAAGCTCGTCGCCGAAGGCAGCGTCGCCGAGATCATGGCCGTCAACGGGGAGGCGACCTTCCGCGTCGACGACCCTGAGCTGGCGGCCGAATCGCTGCGGACCATCGAGGGGCTGGGCCTGGTCGAGATCGAGGACGACCTGGTGCACGCCGACCTCGCGGGGCACAAGGCGGCGGTGGCGGTGAACGTGCTGGTCGCGTCCGGTGTTTCGGTGCACCAGGTCGGTCCGCGGCGCCGCCTGGAGGACGCCTTCCTGCAGCTCGTCGGAGAGGATCAGCGGTGAGCGACGACGAAACGACCACGTCCACCGAGGTGGCCGTGCCGGAGCCGGAGACGGCGCTGGTGCGCGCCCCGCGGCTCGGCGTGCCGCAGGCCGACGGCGCCGCCGAGGGCTATTCGGCCAAGCGCACGCTGCCGATGCGGGTGGAGCTCGCGCGGCAGCTGCGCCGGGTGCGCACCCGGCTGACCTTGGCGTTCCTGGTCCTGCTGCCGCTGCTGCTGCTCGCCGCCTTCGAGCTCGGCGAGGACGACGCGCGCGGCGGGCGCAGCTTCGCCGACATGGCCACCGCCAGCGGGCTGAACTTCGCGGTGTTCACCCTGTTCGCCTCCACCGGGTTCCTGCTGGTCGTGGTGGTGGCGCTGTTCTTCGGCGACACCGTGGCCAGCGAAGCGTCCTGGTCGAGCCTGAAGTACCTGCTCGCCGCACCGGTCCCGCGGACGCGGCTGCTGCGGCAGAAGGCGAAGGTCGCGGCCGTGCTGTCGGTGCTCGGCGTGGTCCTGCTGGTCGGCGTCGCGCTGGCGGTGGGCGTCTTCTGGTTCGGCACCGGTGATCTGGTCAGCCCCACCGGCGAGGCCCTGACGTTCCCGCGCGGGATCCTCAGCCTCGCCGCCGCGACCGCCTACGTGGTGATCCACCTCAGCTGGATCGCGGGTCTCGCGCTGTTCCTCAGCGTCAACACCGACGCACCGCTGGGCGCGGTGGGCGGAGCGGTCCTCATCTCGATCCTGTCGGAGATCATCGATCAGATCTCCGCGCTGGGCGATCTCCGCAACTACCTGCCCACGCACTTCTCCACGGCCTACTCGGACCTGCTCAGCGAGGACATCGACCTCTCCTCGATGATCACGGGTTCCTTCTCCGCCCTCTCCTACGCGGCGGTGTTCATCACGCTCGCCATCTGGCGCTTCAACCGCAAGGACATCACCAGCTGACCACCCGCCGGTGATGCCCTGGCGCCTGACCTGGTGGTTCGGTGGTGTGGGCGTACTGTTGGTGGGCGATGGAGATCTTTCATCTGCGGTACTTCGTGGCCGTGGCGGAGAAGCTGAGCTTCTCGGGCG
The DNA here is from genome assembly GCF_054778355.1 of Saccharopolyspora tripterygii. NCBI lineage: Bacteria > Bacillati > Actinomycetota > Actinomycetes > Pseudonocardiales > Pseudonocardiaceae > Saccharopolyspora > Saccharopolyspora tripterygii. The sequence continues at coordinate 191,084 of NZ_BAAGZP010000027.1, forward strand.
CCGCGCGGTCGCTGCACATGGCCACCTCCCCGCTGAGCCAGCGGATCCGGGACCTGGAGCGCGAGCTGGGGACGGTCCTGTTCGAGCGCGACTCGCACCACGTGCGGCTGACCGGGTCGGGCACCGCCCTGCTGCCGATCGCCCACGACGCGCTGAGCCGGTTCGACGACGTGCCGTGGCGGCTGCGCGAGGCCACCGGGCGGGCCCGCCCGGTGGTGCACCTCGGCGTGCCACCGGGTCTGCACTCGTCCTTGCGGGAGCGCTTGACCGGCTTCACCCGCCGCTGCGCCGAGGAGTGCGAGCTGAAGCGGTGGCCCGGCGGGAGCCGTGAGCTGCTGCTCGGGGTCCAGCGCGGCGAGCTGGCGATGGCCATCGTGCACCTGCCGGTGCACGCCGAGGGCATCGAGGTGTTCGAGCTGATGAGCGAGCCACTGGGCGCAGTGCTGCCCGCCGCGGACTTCGGGGCCCGCGAGTCGGTGTCGCTGCACGAGCTGGCCGGGTTGACCTACGTGCGTCCCGCGTCGCGGATGCTGCCGGACTACTGGGACGAGATCGAGGCACGGCTCTCCGCGGCCGGGATCCACCACCGCATGACGTTGGACACGGGTGATTACGGCAGCACTGCGGAGATCATCGTTAACGGTGGGGCATTCGCGATTTCCATGCTGGACCCGCAGAGCGGAATGCAGAAATTGCGTGACGAGAACATCATTGTGCTTCCCGTCGACGACTTCTCCCCCAGTCTCGCGACCGGCCTGATCTGGCGCCAGGATCGCACTCGGGAGCAGCCTGAGCTGCGCTCACTCATCGAGCACGCGCAAGAATCATTGTCCGTTCGCGCGGCGTGACCACTGCGGTCACGCCATTGTTCGCGATACGGTTCCACTGATCAATTGAACACCTCTCCATTGCGGACCTAACGTAGTTAGCGAAGCAAATAAGTCGTTTCGGGGTTATTTCCCGACGCACTAGGAGTGGTGATGGCAACCCCCGCTGACAACGCCTCCGGCCCGCTGGCCGGTGTGCGCGTCATCGACATGGCGACCGTGGTCATGGGCCCGTACGCGGCCCAGATCCTCGGCGATCTCGGTGCAGACGTGATCAAGATCGAATCGCCGAAGGACACCGTCCGCCTCGGCAACGTGCACCGCACGCCCGGCATGACACCGCTGGCGATGAACGTCAACCGCAACAAGCGCAGCGTCGCGCTCGACCTCAAGGACTCCGGCGACGCCCAGCGCGCGAGGGACCTCATCGGCAGCGCCGACATCGTGATCACCAACATGCGGATCAACGCGCTGCGCCGCCTGGGCATGGACTACGAGAGCCTCGCCGACGACAACCCGCACCTGATCTACGCCCACGCCCAGGGGTTTCGCCCCGATTCCGACCGCGCCGAGCTCGCCGCCTACGACGAGACCGTGCAGGCCGCGTCCGGGCTGCTCGACCTCGCCCAGCGCGCGGGTGACATCGGCGAACCCGTCGTGCTCCCGAGCATCTTCGGGGACAAGGTCGCCGCGCTGACCATCGCCTACTCGGCGCTGGCGGCCCTGGTCCACCAGCGCGCGACCGGGCGGGGACAGCTGGTCGAGGTGCCGATGACCGACACGATGCTGGCGTTCAACCTGGTCGAGCACCTGCAAGGCCGGATCTACGAGCCGCCGAAGACCGACACCGGCTTCCCGCTGTCGATGAACACCGGCCACCGCGCCCGCCCTACGGCGGACGGCTACGCGATGATCATGCCGTACTCGCCGAAGAACTTCCGCGACCTGTTCACCGCCGCTGGACGTCCCGATCTGGCCGACGATCCGCGCCTGTCGGGTGACTACGTCGACGCCAGGGAGCACGGCACGGCGCTGGTCGAGCTCATGGAATCGGTAACGCCGAACCTGACCACCGCCGACTGGATCCAGGTGTGCACCGAGTGCAGCATCCCGGTCGGCCCGGTGCTGCGGCTCGACGAGGCCGCCGACGATCCCTACGTCCAGCAAGGCCATCTCCTCGACCTGGCCGAGCACCCCACCGAGGGCAGCTACCGCCAGGTGGGCGTCCCGATGCAGTTCTCCGCCACCCCGGCCACGATCCGCCTGCACCCGCCGATCCCGGGCCAGGACACCGACGCGGTCATGGCCGAGCTCGACGACGACACCGAGGGGAAGGCGGCATGAGCACTCCGAACACCACCGTGCTGACCGAGAACCGCGGTGACGTCCTGGTGATCACCCTCAACCGGCCGCAGGCCCGCAACGCGGTCGACGCAGACGTCGCCCACGGCATCGCCGCGGCCGTCGACGAGCTCGACGCCGACCCGCAGCTGCGGGTGGGAGTGCTGACCGGCTCCGCGGGCACCTTCAGCGCGGGGATGGACCTCAAGGCCGCCGCGCGCGGGGAATCGCCCAGCGTCGACGGCCGGGGCTTCGCCGGCCTCACCGAGTTCGACAACGCCAAGCCCCTGGTCGCCGCGGTCGAGGGCTTCGCGATGGGCGGCGGGTTCGAGCTGGCGCTGGCCTGCGACCTGATCGTCGCCTCGGCCGGTGCGCGGTTCGCGCTGCCGGAGGTCAAGCGCGGGCTGATCGCCGGTGGCGGCGGCGCGATCCGCCTGCCCCAGCGCATCCCGCACCACCTCGCGATGGAACTGCTGCTGACCGGCCGCACCATCGACGCCGGCCGCGCGGCGGAGCTGGGCCTGGTCAACCAGGTCACCTCCGAGGGCGGCGCGCTCGACGCCGCGCTGGAGCTGGCGGCCGAGCTCAGCGCCAACGCGCCGCTGGCGCTGGCCGCGGTCAAGCAGGTCGTGCGGCACGCCGACCGGCTGCCCGAACCGGAGGCCTTCTCCGCGCAGCGCGGCGAGATCCGCGGGCTCCACGAGTCCGCCGACTTCGCCGAGGGCGTCCGGGCCTTCACCGAGAAGCGCGCACCGAAGTGGACGGGACGATGAATCGCGAACGAATCCTGCAGCACCTGGCGACACCGCTGAACGCACCGGCCTACGCACCGGCCGTCGCGCGCTTCACCGACCGCGAGTACCTCAACGTCGTCTACCGGACCGATCCGGAGGCGTTGCGCGCAGTGGTCCCCGAACCGCTGGAGTTCGACGAACCGCTGGTGCGCTTCGAGATCATGAACATGGGCCAGGTCACCTCGTTCGGCCCGTACGTCGAGGCGGGGCAAGCGATTCCGGTCCGATTCGGCGAGGAGCGCGGCGAGTACCTGCACGCGATGTACCTGAACAACTTCCCCGCCACCGTCGCGGGCCGCGAGGCCAGCGCCTACCCGAAGGTGATGGGCCACCCCGCGCTGAAGGTCGACGAGTCCGCGCTGGTGGGGACGTTGGACTACGGCTCGGAACGGGTCGCCACGGCCACGATGGGCTACCAGTGGTTCCCGATGGATCTTGCCGCCGCCGAGGCCGAGATCACGGTGCCGACCTACATGCTCAAGCTCGTCCCCGGCTACGACCACCGGCCGCGGATCGCCGAGCTGGTGCGCACCCGCATCACCGACATCACCGTCAAGCAGGCCTTCACCGGTCCCGCGCGGTTGCAGCTGTTCGAGCACGCGCTGGCACCGCTGGCCGACCTCCCCGTCCGCGAGGTCGTCTCGGCCAGCCACGTCATCACCGATCTCACGTTGTCCGGAGTCGCCCCGGTCCACGACTACCTGGCGGAGGAAGGGGTTCAGGCATGAGAACCGAGTGGACGAACGTCGCGGTGGTCGGCGCCGGGACCATCGGGCTGGCGTGGACCGCGCTGTTCGCGCACGCCGGGCTGGAGGTGCGGGTCACCGATCCACGCGAGGACCTCGACGAGGCCATCGACGACGCGCTGCCGATGCTCGCCGAGAGCATGCCCGGCGCGCAGGTCGCGTCGCTGCGCGAACGCATCAGCGCCACCGGCGACCTGGCCGAGGCGGTGGAGAACGCGCAGCTGGTGCAGGAGAACGGCCCGGAACGGCTGGAGTTCAAGCAGCAGCTGTTCGCCGAGGTCGCCCGGCACGCCCCGTCCGGCGCGGTGCTGGCCTCCTCCAGCTCCGGGATCGTGGCCTCCGCGATCGCCGCCGAGCTGCCCGAGGAGGTGGCCGCGCGGCTGCTGATCGCCCACCCGTTCAACCCGCCGCAGGTGGTGCCGCTGGTGGAGATCGTTCCCGGCGCGACCGACGAGGACGTCGTGCAGCGGGCGATCGGGTTCTACCGAGACCTGGGCAAGACACCGGTGCGGGTGCACAAGGAGGTTCCCGGCTTCGTCGCCAACCGGCTGCAGAGCGCGGTCATGCGCGAGTCGGTGTCGCTGGTGCGGCAGGGCGTCGTGTCCGCGGCCGAGCTCGACGCGGTGATGAAGGCGTCGCTGGGCGGCCGCTACGCGACCATCGGCCCGTTCGAGAGCTTCCACCTGGGAGGCGGACCGGGCGGGATCCGCCACATGATGGCGCACCTCGGCGTCGGCATGGCCGAGCGCTGGGCCGATCTGGGCCGCCCGGAGCTCGACGAGGCCACCACCACCTCGCTCGTCGAGCAGACCGAGGCCGCCTACGGCTCCGGGCCCGATGCCTACCGCGACCGCGCCCGCACCCGCGACCGCAAGCACAACGCGATCAACGCCGCCCTGTTCGGAATCGAAACAGGCGCGGACGGAACAGTCTGACGAGGAAGAAGAAGATGCCCAAGCCCGCGATCACCAACCCCGATTTCTTCGGCTTCTACGACCTGCTCGGCGAGTCCGAGCGCGCCGAGCTGGCCGAAATCCGCGAGTACCTGGAACGAGAGGTCAAACCGCTGACCAACCACGCGTGGGACACCTCGGAGTTCCCGTTCGAGGTCGTCGAGAAGTTCGCCGAGCTGCGGCTGGCGGGCTACCAGTTCACCGAGCACGGCGACGGAAAGCAGCGGAGCCCGCTGTTCACCGGGTTCCTGAGCCTGGAGCTCAACCGGATCGACCCCTCCATGGCCGTGTTCTCCGGCGTCCACACCGGATTGGCGATGGGCAGCATCTACCACGGCGGCGACCAGCGGCAGCGCGACCGCTGGATCCCGGACATGGTGGAGATGGAGCGGATCGGCGCGTTCGCGCTGACCGAGCCCGAGGGCGGGTCCGACGTCGCCGGCGGCATGCGCACCACCGCCCGCAAGGAGGGCGACGAGTGGGTGCTCAACGGAGCCAAGCGCTGGATCGGCAACGGCACGTTCGCCGACCTCGTCGTGGTGTGGGCCAAGGACGAGGCCGACGGCAACGTCAAGGGATTCGTGGTGGAGAAGGGCAGGCCGGGCTTCGCCACCAGCAAGATCGAGGGCAAGATCGCGCTGCGGGCCGTGCAGAACGCCGACATCGCGCTCACCGACGTCCGCGTTCCGGAAGCGAACCGGTTGCAGCAGGTCAACAGCTTCCGCGACACCGCGAAGGTGCTGGCCATGACCCGCGGCGGCGTCGCTTGGCAGGCGCTGGGCGTGGCGGTGCGCGCCTACGAGCTGGCCCGCGAGTACGCGGTCAACCGCGAGCAGTTCGGCAAGCCGATCGGCGGCTTCCAGATGATCCAGGACCTGCTGGTCAAGATGCTGGGCAACATCACCGCCATGTTCGGCGTCGTGGTGCGGCTCAACCAGCTGGTGGCGCAGGGTTCCGGAAGCGCCGAGCAGGCGGCGCTGGCCAAGGCCTTCACCACCACCAAGATGCGCGAGGTCGTGTCCTGGGCCCGGGAGTTGTTCGGCGGCAACGGAATCGTTCTAGATCACGAGGTCGCGAAGTTCTTCGCCGACGCCGAAGCGGTCTACTCCTTCGAGGGCTCCCGCGAGATGAACACCCTCATCGTCGGCAAGTCGATCACCGGCCTGAGCGCGTTCGCCTAGAACCTCTACCGAAATGTGACCCGATCGGGTACTTGCACTCCAATCCTCCCAGTTTCAACGAAAATTTGACGCAACGGACGAGAACCGGCCGTCCGCCTCGATTTCCGAGGTGGGCGGCCTTCTCGCAGACCGCCGGATGGCTCGTCCATCCGCTCAATGGAGGCATCGTTGGGCGGAAAGGTCCAATTCAGCGGCCGAGCGCACTATCATCACGCCGAGTGATACTTTTGATCATTAGTGGAGCACCAGTTGTCCCCGGTGACGCCCCCGACTTCTCGGCACTGCGGTGCCCGTCACCGAAACCCCCGTACCAAGGACGCTGATGTCTGAAAGCCCCTTACCCGCGATCCGAACCGACCGAGCCCCCGAAGCACCTCCCCACAACGATCTTCGGGCGAAGCTCCAGCGGCTGGTCGTGGTGTCCCTGGCAGTGACGGCGCTGATCGGGATCGCCACGGCGGTCGCCCTGGTCTTCGTCCCGCCACCTGAACTGCGCTACACCGTGCTGGCCGTCGGCATCCTCGCCAGCATCGCCGTCGTCGTCGGCGGATACCTGCGCACGAACGCGCTGGCCGACGAGGTCGACGCACGGATCCACGAATCCGGCAACGAGCCCCAGGCCCGGTTGCAGGAGTCGCTGCGCAACTCCCACCAGTGGATCGAGTCGCTGCGCGGCACCGTCGCCCAGGGCACCCGCGAACTCCCCCACCTGGTCGAGCAGATCCAGGCCGGTCAGCAGCCCGCGCCCAAGTGGCCCACCGGCGAGCCCGTCACCGGCAGCCCCTACGAGCAGCTCGCCCACGAACTCCGGCAGGCCCAGATGGCCGTGGAGTTCGCGCTGGTGCGCATGCAGAGCGAGCAACCCGCGCAGAGCAGCGTCGACCCGGGCGTCGCGGTCTTCGCCAACCTCGCGCGGCGCGTGCAGTCGCTGGCCCACCGAGCCATCCAGCGGCTCGACGAGCTGGAGCAGCAGGTCGAGGACCCGGACCTGCTCAAGGGCCTGTTCGCGGTGGACCACCTGGTCACCGGTGTGCGCAGGCAGGCCGAATCGCTCGCGGTGCTCGGTGGTTCGATGCCGCGGCGGCAGTGGAGCAAGCCGGTCGCGATGTACACCGTGCTGCGCTCCGCGGTCGCCGAGGTCGAGCACTACGCCCGCGTCAAGGTGATCCCGCCGGTCGAGGGCACGCTGCACGGGCACGCCGTCGCCGACGTCATCCACCTCATCGCCGAGCTGGTGGAGAACGCCACCGCCTTCTCCGAGCCCGACACGCAGGTCAGCATCAACAGCCAGATCGTCACCGCGGGCCTGGCCATCGACATCCGCGACCGCGGACTGGGCATCGACCAGCGCAACCGGATCACGCTCAACGGGCTGCTCAACAACCCCGACGAGGTCGACCGCGACGCCCAGCTGCGCGACGGCCGCATCGGCCTCTACGTGGTGGCGCAGCTGGCTCACCGCCACCACATCGGCGTCGAGCTGGAGAACAACATGTACGGCGGCACCGACGCGCACGTGGTCATCCCCAACAACCTGCTGGGCGAGACCGACGTCGAACCCGACGACTCCGCCGCGCAGAGCTCCAGCAGCGTGCTGTCGACCTTCGAACCGCAGACCAACGGCCACGGTTCGGCCACGTCGATGATTCCCGCCCCGCAGACGTTCAACAACGGTCGCCACACCGGCCAGCAGCCGGCCTACGCGACCGGGCCGCAGCCCGCGGTCCGCGAGGAGCTCCCCACCCGGCAGCCGCAGAACCCCTACGGCCGCCACTCCGGCGCTGTGCCGGAAGCTCCGCCCATCACCACGTCCGGCCCCCACAACGCCGACAACGCGCAACGGCCCGCGCTCCCCAGGCGCGACCGCACCCGCAGCTACCTGGTTCCGCAGCTCGCGGAAGGGTCCTCCGCACCCGAACCCGAGGAGAAGCCGCAGGGCGGGCCCAGCCCGAGCCTGTACGCGTCCTTCCGCTCGGGTGTCGAAGGCGGCGCGTCGGACGACAGACCGGGCCAGGGCTGACCCGCACCGCCACACCCCCTCCCCCGCACAAGATCTGCCCTGCGCAGTGAGAAGAGTCAGGAGACGTTTTCCACAATGGCCAATGACGCAGCGGGCTCGTCGTCCGACCTGAGTTGGCTACTCGCCGACCTGCTCCGACGAGTCCCGCACACCCGCTGTGCCCTGCTCGCCTCCACGGACGGAATCAAGCGGTACTACAGAGGCCTGGACAACGACGAGGCCGACGCCCTCGCCGCGTGGGCCGCCGCGCAGTGCTCGCTGGCCCGCAACGGCGGTCGCCGGTTCGGCATGAACGGCGGCGGCGTCCGACAGGTCGTGGTCGAGTTCAACGACCTCGTCGTGTTCGTCTCCGCCGCCGGTAGCGGAGCCGTGCTCGTCGTGCTGGCCACCCCGGAAGCCGACGCGGCCGTGCTCGGCTACGAGATCGCCCAGCTCGTCAAGCGAGTCCCGAACCACCTGACTACCCCCATGCGGCAGCCCACCGCCGCGCGGAGCGCCGGTGAGATGGGCAGGTGAGCATGCCCGGACCCGCGGACAAACCTTGGCTGGACAACGAAGCCGGCCCGCTGCTGCGCCCGTACTCGCTGACCAACGGACGGACGGAGCCCAGCGAGCCGCTGTCCCTGCAGTCACTGGTGCGCTCGACCGGGCGGTTCTCGCCGGACCGGATCGAACCCGTCCACGCCAAGATGCTGAACCTGTGCCGGCACGCCACCTCGGTCGCCGAGGTGGCCGCTCACCTGCGGCAACCTGCCGTAGTCACCAAAGTGCTGCTCTCCGACCTCATCGACTGGGGAGCGCTCACCACCCACGCACCCGCCGACGTGCCGAAGCGCGATCAACTGGAGGCTTTGCTGAATGGGCTCCAACAGCTCTGAGCCATTCCCGACCTCGTTCAAGTTCCTCATAGCGGGTGGGTTCGGAGTCGGGAAGACCACGTTCATCCATTCGGTCAGCGAGATCGAGCCGCTGACCACGGAGGAGACGCTCACCGTCGCCAGCGTCGGGCACGATGACCTGACCGGTGTGGGAGACAAGACCACGACCACCGTGGCGATGGACTTCGGTCGAATCACGTTCAACCCGCAGAACATCGTCCTGTTCCTATTCGGCACTCCAGGGCAGGACCGCTTCTGGTTCATGTGGGACGACCTGGTCGACGGCGCCCTGGGCGCGGTCGTCCTGGCCGACACGCGCCGGTTGGAGGACTGCTTCGCGGCCGTGGAGTTCTTCGAACGTCGCGGCATCGACTTCCTCGTGGCGGTCAACCAGTTCGAGAACAGCTTCCGCTACCAACCCGAGGAGGTACGGCAAGCACTGGACATCAAACCCCACATCCCGGTCGTGCTCTGCGACGCGCGCGATCGCCGTTCCGCTGCCTCGGTGCTGGTTCAGCTCATCGAGCACGTGATGGTGACCCGCGCCCTGTAACCCCGCTCGAATCCCCCACCGAAATCGGAGCCTCTCGTGACGACTTTCGATGCTGCCGGACACCGGCACCTCAGTCCCGTCGACTCGCACGCGCACGAGCGCGCCGCGCGGCTGCGCCAGCTCGGTCTGGGCGACGCCGCCGATCCGGAGTTCGACGCCTTCGCGCAGCGGGTCGCCCAAACCCTCGGCGTGCCCAACGCGATGGTCAACTTCATCACCGACACCCACCAGTACCTGGGTGGCCTGTTCACCAAGGCCACGGGGATGGAGGAGCCCAAGTCCGACGTCGACCCGCGCTCCGCACCGATGGAGACGGGCTACTGCCCGCACGTCATCGCCCGTCGGATGGCGCTGGTCCTCGAAGACGTCTGCGACTACCCGCGCTTCGCGGGGAACGACGTCGTGGACAAGATGAACGTCCGCTCCTACCTGGGAGCCCCGCTGATCGACCGCACCGGTATGGCGCTGGGCACGGTCTGCGTCATCGACAGCGAGGTGCGCCCGTGGGGCCGCGACGGCCTCAACGCCATCAAGGCGCTGGCCGGCGAGGGCGTCGAGCTGGTGCACCGGCGGGAACGCGACCTGCAGGCCGGCTGAAGACCACCGGAGAGCACGAGGGCGGGACCGGCACGGCGGTCCCGCCCTTCTGCTGTCCGCCTCCGGTCAGCCGCGTCGCAGGAGCAGGTCCAGGTCGTGCTGGATGCCGGGCCTGCGCTGCTCGACGTTGCCGATGGACTCCTCGAAATCGCCGATGTAGCGCGCGAGCTCGTCCACGGTGGGCAGATCCACGAACGGCCTGCTGTCCTCCGCGACCTGCAGCTTGCCGAGCAGCTGCTGCTCGCTCCAGGACGCCGTGTGGGCGAACATCGAGGAGCGGTTGCGCCCGTCCGCGGCGAGCACCGCCACGATCGCCCAGCAGGCCAGCTCGCCGATCTGGTTGGCCAGGATGTGGCGCTGCTGACGGCTGGTGGTCGTGGTGGTCGTGAGCTTGTCGATTCGGGAGAGGTAGTCGCCGAGCTTGTGGCCCACCTCGAAGTCGTCGAAGACCGAGAAGAACTGCTGCGGGTGCTTGAGGATCATCGAACCCAAGTAGACGGTGATCGCCTCGGTGGTGCCCTCGAAGATCCGGAACAGCCGGTAGTCCCGGTAGAACTGCCCGACGACGTTGGTGTCGACGAACCCGCGAGCGCCCAGCAGCTGCACGCAGCGGTCGACGACCTGCCACATCAGCTCGCAGCCCAGGATCTTCGCGGCGAAGTAGAACGGCTCGGGCACCTCGCGGCCGGTGTCCAGCCGCTCGGCGATGTGCTCGACCAGCAGCTCCACGGCCTGGATCGCGGCCACCGATTCGGCGATGATCTGCTGGATCCGGCCGTTCTCGGCGAGGTTGCCGGTGGCCACCTCGCGGCGCCGGGCGAAGCGCTGCGTCAGCTCCAGCGCCCGCATCGCGGCGCCGAGCGAGCCTGCGGCCAGCATGAGCCTGCCCTGCGTGAACGCGGTCTTGGCGGCGACCAGGCCCTCGCCCTCCTCGCCGAGCAGGCGCTCGGCAGGGACGTGCAGGTTCTCCAGGCTGAGGCTGTTCTGCGGCACGGCCTTGAGTCCGAGCGTGATGACCTCCGGTCCGCGCACGAACCCGGGTGAGGAGGCGTCGACCAGGAATCCGGTGATCCCGGCGTCCTGCCCGTTCTCATCGGTCAGACGCGCGAAGACGTTGACGTAGTGGGCGTCGGCGCCCATCGAGATCCACTGCTTGCCACCGTTGAGCACGTAGGAGCCGTCCGGCCGCTTGGTCGCATCGGCGGAGACCGCCCGCACGTGCGAGCCCATGCCCTGCTCGCTGATCGCGCTGGTCACCAGCCTGCGGCCGTGCGCGAGTTCCGGCAGCACCGCCGAGCGCACGTCCTCCGAGGCGAACTCCAGGATCGGCGGGACTCCGAGGGTGTTGTGCACGGCGAGCAGGATCAGCAGGTTGCAGTCGATCGCACCGGACTGCCGCCAGACTCTGACGGTGTCGGAGTGCGAGAGCTCCTGGCCTTGGTAGCGCTGGGGGATTTGCAGGCCCAACAGGCCCGCCTGGGCGAGGTCGGGGATCAGGGACAGGTGGAAGCCCCGACGTTCGTCCATGCGCCGGGAGTCGAGTTGCTCCCTGCTGTATCTGCGCAGGAAATCGAGCATCTCCGACGCCGCGCCGGGGTTCGGGGAACCGCTTTCGGTCGACTCCATTTCCGACAGGTCCTTCCTGGAAAGGCACTCGCGAGGGGGACAGTTCGCGAAGAGGGGGTGGTTCTGCGGGCGCGTTCGATCCGACGAACCCGGCCGCGCCGGCAATTCGGCACGCGTTGATTTCCGCGTTCGTCATCTCATGTGCGTTCCGCTGATGTGAAAGGCGACCCCGGCTTCAGACGTGCGCAGGAACCGGCCCGGGCAGTGGGGGTGCCCGGAGGGCAACGACAACGTTGCTCTACCGGCGAGTGGGGGGTGGCACGCCGTCAGCTGTGGGGAGGCGAGGTTGCCGAGTTCTGCTGAGTTCACGCCGTGCAGACCGGATCTCGGGCCGGATCGGCGAAGGCCCTCGGAGGGAGCGAGGCCTGGGCGACCGACCGGGATCCATCTCGAAAACTCCGTTTCCTCGCACTACCAGCAGCATCCACGTGAACACAGCAGGAGAGCGAAATTACCTCACCTCACCAATGCGGGGTACCCCCTTCTCAGTGAGCTGAACAACGGAAAGTAATCGCTGCTGGTGGACGGAGTCTGAGAATTCTGTGAGTAAATCGACCCCACTCGCGAGCGGTTTCCGCAAAGGAGAATCCACTGTGGACCAGAACGGGAATAGTGCGAGGTCATGACCACAACTCGCCAGTAATCGAGGATGCGCTTCCGCTTCTCGACGACCCGGCGGAGAACCGTGCGCGGTGGGCGAGAGCTTGATCACCTACCGCGCACGGCTCACTCGATGCCCGCGGCGTCCATCCCCCGGATCTCCTTCTTCAGGTCGGCGATCTCGTCGCGCAACCGGGCCGCCAGCTCGAACTGCAACTCCCGCGCGGCGTTCATCATCTGGTCGTTGAGCTGCTGCACCAGGTCGGCCATCTCGGCGCGCGGCATCGCCGAGATGTCGCGGTCCTCCAGCAGGCCGGCGCTGGCCACGGCCTCGCCGGAGGGCTTCTTGCCGCGCGAGGTGTTGCGGCCGGAACCGCCCACGGCCACCGATTCCTCGGTGTCCTCCGCCTCGCTGTAGACGCGGTCGAGGATGTCGGCGATCTTCTTGCGCAGCGGCTGCGGATCGAGGCCGCGCTCCTCGTTGTAGGCGGTCTGCTTTGCCCGACGCCGGTTGGTCTCATCGATCGCGTGCTGCATGGAGTCGGTGACGCGGTCGGCGTACATGTGCACCTGACCGGACACGTTGCGCGCCGCACGACCGATGGTCTGCACCAAAGACGTCCCGGAGCGCAGGAATCCCTCCTTGTCGGCATCCAGGATGGACACCAGCGAGACCTCCGGGAGGTCCAGACCCTCGCGCAGCAGGTTGATGCCGACCAGCACGTCGTACTCGCCGAGCCGCAGCTGCCGCAGCAGCTCCACCCGCCGCAGGGTGTCCACCTCGGAGTGCAGGTAGCGCACCCGGATGCCCAGCTCCAGCAGGTAGTCGGTGAGGTCCTCGGCCATCTTCTTGGTCAGCGTGGTCACCAGTACGCGCTCGTCGCGGTCGGCGCGCTCGCGGATCTCGTGCACCAGGTCGTCGATCTGGCCCTCGGTGGGCTTGACCACGACCTCCGGGTCGATCAGGCCCGTCGGGCGGATGACCTGCTCGACGAACTCGCCGCCCGCCTGCGCCATCTCGTACGGGCCGGGGGTGGCCGAGAGGTAGACGCTCTGGCCGATGCGGTCGGAGAACTCCTCGAAGGTCAGCGGCCGGTTGTCCAGTGCGCTGGGCAGGCGGAAGCCGTGCTCGACCAGCGTCCGCTTCCGGGACGCGTCGCCCTCGTACATCCCGCCGATCTGCGGGACGGTCTGGTGCGACTCGTCGATGACCAGCAGGAAGTCGTCCGGGAAGTAGTCGATCAAGGTCGCCGGTGCCGAACCCGCCTCGCGGCCGTCGATGTGCCGCGAGTAGTTCTCGATGCCCGAGCAGAACCCGACCTGGCGCATCATCTCGATGTCGTACTGGGTGCGCATCCGCAGCCGCTGGGCCTCCAGCAGCTTGTTCTGCTTCTCCATGCGCTCCAGCTGCTCTTCCAGCTCGCCCTCGATGGCGCGGATCGCCTTGTCCATCCGCTCCGGGCCCGCGACGTAGTGGGTCGCCGGGAAGATCCGCAGGTCCTTCACCTCGCGGACGATCTCGCCGGTGAGCGGGTGCAGGTAGTGCAGCCGGTCGATCTCGTCGCCGAAGAACTCGACCCGCACGGCCAGCTCCTCGTACGCGGGGATGATCTCGACGGTGTCGCCGCGCACCCGGAAGGTGCCGCGGGCGAAGGCGATGTCGTTGCGGCTGTACTGCACGTCGACCAGCGCGCGCAGGAACACGTCGCGATCGATCTCGCCGCCGACCTCCAGCGGGATCGCGCGGTCCAGGTACGACTGCGGCGTGCCCAGGCCGTAGATGCAGGAGACCGACGAGACCACCACGCAGTCGCGGCGGGAGAGCAGGTTCGAGGTGGCGGAGTGGCGCAGCCGCTCGACGTCCTCGTTGATCGAGGAGTCCTTCTCGATGTAGGTGTCGGTCTGCGGGACGTAGGCCTCGGGCTGGTAGTAGTCGTAGTAGCTGACGAAGTACTCCACGGCGTTGTCCGGGAAGAACCCGCGCAGCTCGTTGGCCATCTGGGCGGCCAGGGTCTTGTTCGGCTCCAGCACCAGCGTCGGCCGCTGGATCCGCTCGACCAGCCACGCGGTGGTGGCCGACTTGCCGGTACCGGTGGCGCCGAGCAGGACCACGTCCTTCTCGCCGGAGTTGATCCGCCGCTCCAGGTCCTCGATCGCCTGGGGCTGGTCACCGGCGGGCTCGTAATCGCTGACCATGCGGAACCGGCCGTCGGACCGGGGGATGTCGCCGACCGGCCGGAACTCGGAGTGCGCCCGCACGGAGTCGGCGTCGTCCTCTTCCGGGGTTCGCTCAGTCGCAAAAGCCACGGGACCAGCGTACGAGCACCCACCGACATCATGTTGCGTCACGGGGTGCTTCTGAGCGGATTAGGGCGGACAATGGTTTACGTCACCGGCCCCGACCGATGGGAGGTGACCTGCGAACAGTGGCAGAGAGATAGCGGGCGCGGCGGGCTTCGAACGTCGCGCCCGTCTCGTGCGAGCGCTTAGAGTGTGCGTGTGACTACTCAGCGGGAGATCGCCGAGCGTCTGGGACTGCCCGTGCATCCGCCGAAGACCGAGGTGTTCGACCTCGCGGCGGGCACCAACACCGACCCCAAGGGCCACGCGCGCACCGTGAGCCGCTTCCACCGCGAGCCCTTCGGGCTGTACCTGGCCAGGCCGCTGCCCGGCCACCCCAGCCTCGCCGCCCTCGAATCGTGGCTGCTGCCCGCGCTCGGCCTGCGCGTGACGCGCTGGTACTGGCGGCCCGGCCACGAACGCGACATCGATTTCTACCTCGATCTCGTGGACGTCGAATCGGGTGACGCCGAATGGCGGACCGTCGACCACTACCTGGATCTGGAAGTGCGCCAGGGCCGCGGACTGGAACTGCTCGACGTGGATGAATTCGTGCTCGCGGTGCAGTCCGGACTGCTCGACCCGGAGACCGCCGAACGCGCGATGCGGCGAGCGGGCGCGGCCATGGAGGGCATCAGCCGCTGCGGCTACGACCTGCCGAAGTGGTTGCACGACAACGACATCGAGCTGTCGTGGGACGGACAACCCACCCAAGGTCCCGTGCCCGAGCCGCGTTCGCTACCGCCATCGGAGTGATCATCGGCAGGGCTTCCGCACCCCGCGCCCGCGTCGAGCGACCATTGCCGAAAAGTTATGTTAAAAGCGCGTACTGATGATCACGTTGCCGGTTTTCGCCGCTACTCTCTGATTCTGTGAGCGCTGCGATTTCCCCCGAACTGATGGAAGTCATTGACCTCTTCAGCTCGCAGCGCAGATATCCGTCCGGCCACGTGCACCGGCTGGAGGTCTGCCACGTCGAGCGGTGGGGGCTGGCCGTGGAGTGCCCGACTCCGCAAGCCCCGGAGCACGACGTCGAGATCACCTGGTTGCTGGCCGACCTGGGTCTGCGGCTGACGAAGTTCCGGCCGCGCAACCGGCACTCCCGGCCGAGCCCGAGCACGCTCACCGCGGTCACCATCAGCCACGACACCCGGTCCTGGGCCACCACGAACCTGCTGCTCGGGCTGGAGATCCCGGACCAGGGCCGCCCGCGCATCACCAGGGCGGCCGAGTTCGCCTCGGCCGTGGCCACCGGCACGATCCGGCAGAGCGAGGCCGACTACGCCTTCCAGACGGTCCACCGCACGCTCGACGAGGTCAGCCTGCACCGGTCGATCAACCAGTGGCTCGCCTACCGGGGCATCTTCGACCCCTGGTGACGTCCCGATCCCCCGCCACCCCGCTCGGAGGCGGGTGGCTCAGGGGGTCCAGCCGGTCGTCTCCGCCCAGGTGAAGGCCCTCGGCAGGTTCGCGGCGAACCAGGGCTCCTTGGCCTCCGCGTAGCCCTCGTGGTCGTGGTCGCCGGCGTGGGCCTCGGCGACCTGCCGCTTCGTCGCGAGGTAGTCCTCGCGGGCCTGCGGGTCCGCCCGGAGCCAGTCCGGGAACAGCAGCGCCACCTGCCAGCCCGCGGTGCCCTCGACCCGGACGTGCAGGTTCACCTGCCGTCCGGGATCCGCCGCGGCGTGGAAGCGCTTTGCCCACTGCTCGGGCTCCGGGGCGAAGTCGTGGGCGTGGTCGTGGTCGCTGGCGGGCACGACCGGGAAGCCGGCCTCGCCCAGCGGCTCCGCCAGGGCGTCGGCGTCGGCGAGGGTGCGGACGGTGAGCTGGAGGTCGATGACGTCCTTGGCCGGGATCGGCACCGACGTGGAACCGACGTGGTCGACGCGCACCGCGCGCTGCCCTGCCGCTCGCTCCACGCGGGCGATCAGCCGCCGGGCCTGAGCCGCCCATTCCGGATCCGGGTCGACGAGCTTCGGCGAGGTGGACTCGGCGCGCTGGTGCAGCCTCAGGTTCCGCTCGAACGGCACCAGGCGTTCCTTCCACAGCTCGTCGACGCGCGCGAGCAGGTCCTCGACCTCGCCGCCGTTGTCCAGCCACACGTCGGCGACCTCGCGGCGCTGCTGTTCGGTGGCCTGCGCGGCGATGCGCGCGCGTGCGTCCTGCTCGGCGAGCCCGCGGCCGATCAGCCGCTGCACCCGGACGTCCTCGGCCGCGTCGACGATGAGCACCAGGTGGTAGTTGGGGGCGTATCCGGCTTCCACCAGCAGCGGGATGTCGTGCACCAGCACGGAATCAGCGGGAGCCTCGGCCATCCGGCTCGCGGTGAGCTCGGCGACCCTGGGGTGGACGATCGCGTTCAGGTCGAGCCGGGACTGCTCGTCGGCGAACGCCTTGGCCGCCAGCGCGGGCCGGTCCAGGGCGCCCGAGGAGTCCAGGACGTCCTCGCCGAACCGCTCGATCAGCTCGGCGAGCCCCGCGCTGCCGGGCTCGACCGCTTCCCGCGAGAGCTGGTCGGCGTCGATCACCACCGCGCCGAGCTCGGCCAGCCGCCGAGCCACCGTCGACTTGCCCGATCCGATGCCTCCGGTCAAACCCACGCGCAACATGCGCTACATCCTGCCAGGTGATCATCGGTCTGTGAGGGGGCAGTTCCGGTCCGAATCGACCGGGCGGAACGGACATCGATCATGGACGGCTCGGACCAGGACCGCCCCGGACGCGAAGCGGCCCCGCATCCACGAGGGATGCGGGGCCGTTTCAGACCTCAGCCTTCAGGCGTGAGTGCTCACGCACCACCGGAGAGCTTCTCGCGCAGGGCGGCCAGCTGGGCGTCGCTCGCGAGCGAGCCGCTGTCCTGCTGCTCGTCGTTCGACGACGAGGCCGAGGAGTAGTTGCCGCCACCGGTCGGAGCCGGCTGCTCCTCGCCGCCACCGACGGCCGCGGCAGCCGCGGCCTCGGCGTCGGCCTGGCGAGCCTTGGTGATCTGCGCGATGTGCTTCTCGAAGCGGGTGTGCGCCTCGGCGTACTGGCGCTCCCACTCCTCGCGCTGCGTGTCGAAGCCTTCCTGCCACTCCGCGGTCTCCGGGTCGAAGCCCTCGGGGTAGATGTAGTTGCCTTCGTTGTCGTACTCGGCAGCCATGCCGTACTGGGTCGGGTCGAACTCCGAGTCGGGGCTGAAGCCCTCGTTCGCCTGCTTCAGCGACAGGGAGATCCGGCGACGCTCGAGGTCGATGTCGATGACCTTGATCATCACCTCGTCGCCGACCTGGACGACCTGCTCCGGGATCTCCACGTGGCGCTCGGCCAGCTCGGAGATGTGGACCAGGCCCTCGATGCCCTCGTCGACGCGGACGAACGCACCGAACGGCACCAGCTTGGTGACCTTGCCCGGCACGATCTGGCCGATCGCGTGGGTGCGGGCGAACTGACGCCACGGGTCTTCCTGGGTCGCCTTCAGCGACAGGGAGACGCGCTCGCGGTCCATGTCGACGTCCAGGACCTCGACCGTGACCTCCTGGCCGACCTCGACGACCTCGGACGGGTGGTCGATGTGCTTCCAGGACAGCTCGGAGACGTGCACCAGACCGTCGACTCCACCGAGGTCGACGAACGCACCGAAGTTGACGATGGAGGACACGACGCCCTTGCGGACCTGGCCCTTCTGCAGCTGGTTGAGGAACTCGCTGCGGACCTCGGACTGGGTCTGCTCCAGCCAGGCGCGACGGGACAGGACCACGTTGTTGCGGTTCTTGTCCAGCTCGATGATCTTGGCTTCGAGCTCGCGGCCGACGTAGGGCTGGAGGTCGCGGACGCGGCGCATCTCGACGAGGGAGGCCGGCAGGAAGCCGCGCAGGCCGATGTCGAGGATGAGGCCGCCCTTGACGACCTCGATGACCGTGCCCTTGACGGGCTCGTCCTTCTCCTTGAGCTCCTCGATGGTGCCCCAGGCACGCTCGTACTGGGCGCGCTTCTTGGAGAGGATCAGTCGGCCTTCCTTGTCCTCCTTCTGGAGAACGAGGGCCTCGACGAAGTCACCAACGGTGACGACCTCGGCGGGGTCGACGTCGTGCTTGATCGACAGTTCCCGGGACGGGATGACGCCCTCGGTCTTGTAGCCGATGTCAAGCAGCACCTCGTCACGGTCGACCTTGACGATGGTGCCCTCAACAATGTCCCCATCGTTGAAGTACTTGATGGTCTGGTCGACGGCGGCGAGGAAGTCCTCCTCCGTCCCGACGTCGTTCACTGCGACCTGCGGCTTGGTGGCGGCTGCAGTCGGGACGGTGGTGGTGTCGGTGGACATCAGGTGGGTTGCTCCGGTACGGATAGGCTGGTCGTTGGTTCTACGTTTGTTCCGCGTCGTGGCCGGTTCCGTCAAGCCCGACCAGTAGCCGGACCTGCGGATTCCGCTTTGCCGATCGACCTTCGCCACCCGGTGCGAACCGGGGCGCGGAAGCCGATGAGAAAAAGACCCACGGCGCGGGCGGTATCGTACGCGCTTTCTCGATCGCCGGGCAAACCGCGGTACCCCTGGACGGCAGACGGGCTTCGGACGCGAGACACAATCCCTTAACGTCCGAACCACGACGACCAGTCCCGGGGGAATCCATGACAAGTCCCGACGAGCCGGAAAACGCCAGCTCCCACCATAGCTCGGCGGAGCAGCTGCTGGGGACGGTCGGTGTGCGCAAGCGCGGCGTGGACGCCTCCGAGTCGCGTTCGGCGAACCGGCTGTGGTGGGACGCCGACGCCGACGACTACCAGGCCGAGCACGGCGGTTTCCTGGGCGATGACGACTTCGTGTGGTGCCCTGAGGGCCTGCGCGAGGAGAACGCCGGCCTGCTCGGCGACGTGCGCGGGAAGAAGGTCCTGGAGGTCGGCTGCGGTGCGGCGTCGTGCGCGCGCTGGCTGGTCCGGCAGGGTGCCGAGGCGGTCGGCCTGGACATCTCGGGCGGGATGCTGCAGCACGCGAGGGACGCCTCCCGGCGCAGCGGCACGCCGGTTCCGCTGGTCCAGGCGAGCGCCGATCAGCTGCCCTTCGCCACCGGCAGCTTCGACCTGGCCTGCTCCGCGTTCGGCGGCATCCCGTTCGTGGCCGACGTGGGCGCGGCGTTCCGCGAGGTGGCCCGGGTCGTGCGACCCGGCGGGAGTTGGGTGTTCGCCGTCACGCATCCGATGCGGTGGGTGTTCCCGGACGATCCCGGACCGACCGGACTGACCGCCACGAACTCCTACTTCGACCGCACCCCCTACCTGGAGATCGACGGCGACGATCGCGCGACCTACGTCGAGCACCACCGCACGCTGGGCGACTTCGTGCGGGAGCTCGCGGGCGCCGGGATGCGGTTGACCGATCTGATCGAACCGGAGTGGCCGAGCGGGCACACTCAGATCTGGGGGCAGTGGAGCCCGCTCCGCGGCAGGCTGTTCCCCGGTACGGCGATCTTCGTCTGCACGCTCGATTGATGGCTGCACGGCTGGACCCCTCCAGCGGCGCGGCCGCGGAGCCGGGTGATCGGGTGACGGACGTCGTTCGACCAAGGTTCACGCCTGCGCTGCCGATGCGCGGGCCGCAGAGGTGAGGAGCCCGGGGTGGGGACCGCGCAGGATTTGATGATGGCCCAATTCGCGCGGTTCGCCGCCCTCGACCCGCAGCTGCCGCAGGACCAGTTCGTGCCTTCGGACGCGGAACCGGTCGCGGCGCGCACCCCCGACGGGCACGCAGTGGCCGGGCTGGTGACCCGCACGACGAACGCGGAGGGTTCGGCGCGCGGGCTGTGGCAGGCGAGCGAGGCGTTCGAGCTGTTCCCGATCGTCGGCGAGCACCCGCGCACCGGGATGGACTCGCTGCTGGACGCGTGGCGCGCGTGGCTGGGCGCGCGGGAGGACCCCGGGCCGAACTCGTCGGCGATGGTGGTCTGGCCGAGCCGGGACGTGCAGGCCACGAGGGCGTTGCTGGATCACGGGTTCCTGCCGCTGTCGGTGCTCGCGGTGCGATCACCCACCCCGGTCGCAGATACGGAACTATCTGGTACCGTAATAGTGCGTCGCGCCGGACCGGCCGACCTGGACGCCGTCGTCGAGCTCACGCTCGCCGAGCTCGAATACGCCGCCCTCGTCGGAACCGCCACGTACCGCTCCGATGCCGCGCAGCTGAAGCGGACCGCCGCTCGAGTGCGCCTGCACTCCGACGATCCGGTGTGGCTCGCGGAGCAGGACGGCACTCCCGTCGCGGTCGCGGAATGCGGCTGGATCGACACCGGCAAGCCCCCGCGGGCTTACCGGCTGCGCCCCGGATCGTGGGCGTACGTCAACTGCGTGTCCGTGCACGAGAAGGCGCGCGGGACCGGCGTCGGCCAACAGCTGATGGCGGTGGCGCACAACGAGTTCGTGCGCCGGGGAGCCGCAGGCAGCTTCCTGTACTACAACCCTCCCAACCCGCTCTCCTCGGTGTTCTGGCCCCGGCAGGGGTACCGGCCACTGTGGACGATGTGGGAGATGCGCCCCGCCACCGCGCTGCGCTGACCCCGACCAGGGTTCGCGCGGCAGGTTCCGAAGATCGAGGAGAAGGCGTGGAAATCGTCGCCACCGGCGTCGAAGTCATCGGCGCGCACGGGCCGCTGCTGGCCCCGACTTCGCTGCGCGTCACCGACGGGCAAACACTGCTGGTCACCGGCGAAGCCGGAACGGGCAAGACCGCGCTCGCGCTCGCCCTGTCCGGACGGCTCAAGCCCAGCAGCGGGAGCGTCCGGCTGGACGGCTCGGCGAGCACCGACGCGCTGCGGCGCGCCGTCGCGGTCGTCGACGCGCCGCAGATCACCGAACCCGACGACGCGCTTCAGGTCAAAAGCGTCGTCGCCGAAGGGCTTTCGCTCGCCCAGCGCCGATCGACCCGCCGCAGGGTCCGCGACTGGCTGGCCGAACGCGAACTGCCCGGCGACGTGCGCTTCGAGCACCTCACCGCGCACCAGCGCACCGCGCTGCTGATCGACCTCGCCTGCGAGTCCCGCACCACCCGCGCGCTGGTGCTGGACTGCCCCGACCGGCACGGCCACGACCCGCGGCACTGGTACGCCGCGGCCACCGCCCGCGCCGAGGCCGGCATGGCCGTCGTCGTCCTCTGCTCCACTCATTCCGCCGACGAGCTCGGCGCGCCCGCCGTCCGCATCGGCGCGGACGAGAACCAGACGTCCACTTCGGCCGGTTGATACCTGAAGGTCCGTGATGACTACTTTCCGGCTCGCCGCAACGGAATTGCGACGACTCACCTCGGGCAAGCTGCCCAAGCTCGCGCTGCTCGCGGTCACCCTGGTACCGCTGCTCTACGGCGCGATGTACATCTACGCCAACTGGGACCCCTACGGGAAGCTGGACTCGGTTCCCGCGGCGGTCGTCATCGACGACACCGGCGCCCAGAAGGACGACGGCCAGCCGCTCCGAGCCGGCGAGGACGTCTACGACGAGCTGCTGGACTCCGGCACCTTCTCCTGGACGCGCACCGACCTCAAGCACGCCCAGGAGGGCGTGGCCAACGGCGACTACACCTTCGCCCTCGTGGTCCCCCGTGACTTCTCCGGTGCTCTGGTCTCCCCCGCCGACTTCGAACCGCGGCAGGCCAAGCTGCAGCTGGTCACCAACGACGCGAACAACTACCTCGTGGGCACCATCGCCGACAAGCTGGCAGGCGAGGTCCGCAAGGGCGTGGCGGCCAACGCCGGGTCGACCGCCGCCGAGCAGTTCCTGCTGGGCTTCTCCACGGTCCACGACAAGACCGTCGAAGCCGCCAACGGCGCGGGCCGGCTCGCCGACGGTGCCGGACGGCTGCGCGACGGGCTCGGCCAGGCCGAGCAGGGCGGCGCTCAGCTGTCCGACGGCGCGCACCAGCTGCTGTCCGGGCAGCAGCAGCTGGCCTCCGGAGCCGACCGGCTCGCCGACGGAACCGGGCAGCTGCACACCGGCCTGCAGGCACTGCAGTCCTCCACCGCCCAGCTGCCCGAGCAGACCGCGAAACTGGCCGACGGCGCCGAGAAGGTCGCCCAGGGCAACGAGCAGCTCGCGCAGAAGGCCGACGTCGTCGGCAACGCCGCCCAGAGCGTCGTCGACAACCTTGAGCAGACCAAGGCGAAAACCGCCGCGCAGCTGCGCCAAGCCGGCGTCGACGAGGCCACCGTGCAGCGGATCGTCGACGGGCTGGACCAGCTGGGCAGCCCGGCCACCGACGCCAACGACAAGCTGCAGACGCAGGTCGGGCAGATCAACATGCTCTCCGACGGCGCCCGCCAGGTCGCCGACGGCAACCGCGCGCTGGCCAACGCCACCCCGCAGCTGAGCAGCGGAATCCAGCAGCTCACCAGCGGCGCCGGGCAGGTCGACGACGGCGCGGTGCAGCTGCGCGACGGCCAGCAGCAGGCGCTGTCGGGCACCAGCAGGCTCGCCGACGGCGCCGACCAGCTCGTCGGCGGCGCCAAGCAGCTGCACGACGGCTCCGGCCAGCTCGCCGACGGCTCGAACACGCTGGCCGGCGAGCTCGGCAAGGGCGCGGGCGACATCCCCAACCCGGACGACAAGACCCGGCAGGCCACCGCCGACACCATCGGCGACCCGGTCGCCGTCGACACCCAGGCGCAGGTCAAGGCCGACACCTACGGCGCCGGGCTGGCGCCCTACTTCATGGGGCTGGCCCTGTGGGTCGGCGGGTTCGTGCTGTTCCTGCTGATGCGGCCGATGTCCAACCGCGCGCTCGCCGCCGGTGTCGCCCCGTGGCGGGTCGCGCTGGGCGGCTGGCTGCCCGCCGCGCTGGTGGGGCTGGTGCAGGCGGTCCTGCTGCACGTCGTGGTCGTGTTCGCCATCGGCGTGCACCCGGCGCACCCCTGGTCGACGCTCGGATTCCTGATCCTGACCTCGTTCGCCTTCACCGCGGTGGTGCACTCGCTGAACGCGGCCTTCGGCCCGAAGGGCAAGTTCATCGCGCTGGTGATCCTGGTCCTGCAGCTGGTCACGGCGGGCGGCACGTTCCCGTGGCAGACCATCCCCGAACCGCTGCACCCGCTGCACCAGGTGCTCCCGCTGGGCTACGTGGTGACCGGCTTGCGCCACCTCATCTACGGCGGCGCGGAAGGCTCGGTCGTGCAGGCGGTGGCCGTCCTGGTCTGCTACCTCGTCGCGGCTCTGCTGCTCACCACGATCGCGGCCTGGCGCCAGCGGGTCTGGACGCCGAGCCGGCTCAAGCCGGAACTGTCCCTGTAGCAGAACGACGAACGCCCCGGAGCCGCGAAGCTCCGGGGCGTTCTCGCGTTCGGCGTAGAGACGGTCACTCGTCGTCGTAGCGGGCGATCTCGATGAGGTTGCCGTCGGGATCGCGCAGGTACATCGAGGTGATCGGGCCCTGGGAGCCGGTGCGGCCGACCGGGCCCTCCTCGATGCGGATCTCGTTACCTCGCAGGTGCTCCTGCACGTCGGCCAGAGCCTGGCTGGTGATGAAGCACAGGTTCGCCGAGCCCGGGACCGGGTGCGTGGCGGTCGGTTCGACCAGCTCGGACGCCGCGTGCAGCTTGATGGTCTGCTGACCGAAGCGCACGGCTCGCCGCCCACCGGGGAACTCCACCGGCTCCATGCCGAGGACGTTCCGGTAGAACTCGACCGCCGTGTCCACATCGGCGACGGTGAGGACCAGGTGGTCGACTCGGTCGATGCTGATCATGCTCCTCCTCGGGGTCGGCGCGGTTCGCGTTCGGGGTGCACCGCGCCCTGGTGACGCCCCGCCGGCCACAACGCCGCAGCAGCCGATCCCGGCCGGAGCGTGTAGCGCAGGTTATCCGCACCGGTGTTCGGCACCCGCTCTCGGGGCCCACCGGCGGTGATGTCCGCCATTGCACAACACCCCGACCGCCGGGCAACCCCGAAATGAACGTTCCGTGATCGAGTCGAAATCACCTTCGATCAGTGCGCGGCGGAATCCCACGACCGGCCGAAGCCCACCGAGACCTCCAGCGGCACGTCCAGCGGGTACGCCGAGCCCATCTGCTCGCGGACCAGCTTCTCCACCACGTCCCGCTCGCCGTCGGCGACCTCGATGATCAGTTCGTCGTGCACCTGCAGCAGGGTCCGCGAGCGCAGCCCTTCTGAGGAGATCGCGGAGTGCACGCCGAGCATGGCGACCTTGATGATGTCGGCCGCGCTGCCCTGGATCGGGGCGTTGAGCGCCATGCGCTCGGCCATCTCGCGGCGCTGGCGGTTGTCGCTGAGCAGGTCCGGCAGGTAGCGGCGGCGACCCATGATCGTCGAGGTGTAGCCGTCCTTGCGGGCCTGGTCGACGACCTCGCGCAGGTAGTCGCGCACCCGGCCGAAGCGGGCGAAGTAGGCGTCCATCTGCGCCTTGGCGTCCTCGGCGGAGATGCGCAGCTGCTGCGCCAGCCCGTAGGCCGACAGCCCGTAGGCCAAGCCGTAGGACATCGCCTTGACCCGCCGGCGCAGCTCCTGGTCGACCTCGCCGATCGGCACGTCGAAGGCCTGCGAGGCCACGTAGTTGTGCAGGTCCTCACCGGTGTTGAACGCCTCGATGAGCCCCTCGTCGCCGGACAGGTGCGCCATGATGCGCATCTCGATCTGGCTGTAGTCGGCGGTCATCAGCTCGGTGTACTCACCGCCGACGACGAACACCTCGCGGATGCGGCGGCCCTCTTCGGTGCGGATCGGGATGTTCTGCAGGTTCGGTTCGGTCGACGACAACCGGCCGGTGGCGGCGATCGTCTGGTTGAAGGTGGTGTGGATCCGGCCGTCGTCCGCGATGGACTTCGCCAGACCCTCCACTGTGGTCTTGAGCCGGGTGGCGTCGCGGTGTTCCAGCATGTGCTGCAGGAACGGGTGCTCGGTCTTCTCGAACAGCGTCTGCAGCGCCTCGGCGTCGGTGGTGTAACCGGTCTTGGTGCGCTTGGTCTTCGGCATGTTCAGCTCGTCGAACAGCACCACCTGCAGCTGCTTCGGCGAACCGAGGTTGATTTCCTTGCCGATGACGGCGTAGGCCTCCTGCGCGGCCTGCTTGACCCGCGCCGCGAAGCGCTCGCCCAGCTCGGCGAGCTGCTCGGCGTCCACCGCGATGCCCGCGCCTTCGAGCTCGGCGAGCACCAGCAGCAGCGGCAGTTCGAGGTCGGTGAGCAGCGTCGTGCTGTCGATGCCGGCCAGCTCGGTGTCCAGCGCGTCCGCGAGCTCGGCGACGGCACGAGCCCGCAGCAGCTCGCCCGCGGCGGCCTTCTCCTTGCTCTCCGCCTCGTCCTCCAGCAGCGACAGCTGGCCGTCGTCGGCACCGCTGTCGGCGCGCAGCTCGCGCTGCAGGTAGCGCACGACCAGGTCGGGCAGCTCGAACGAGCGCTGACCGGGGCGCACCAGGTAGGCGGCCAGCGCGGTGTCGCTGGTGAGCCCGGCGAGGGTCCAGCCGCGGTCGCGGACGGCGTGCAGCGGGCCCTTCACGTCGTGGGCGGCCTTGGGCAGCGCCGCGTCGGCCAGCCAGGAGGCCAGCGCCTGCTCGTCCTCACCGGTCAGGGAGGTGACATCGACGAACGCGCCCGCCCCGTCGGCGGTGGCCAGCGCGAGACCGGTCAGGTCGCCGTGACCGCGCGCCCAGGTGCCGGTGAACGACAGACCGACGCGGTTGCCGCCGCGCGCGTGCTCGCCGAGCCAGGACGCCAGCTCGCCGGGCTGGACGACGCCGCCGGTGATCTCGAAGCCCTCTTCGACCTCGGGTTCGGCGCTGGAGAGCGTGGCGAACAGGCGGTCGCGCAGCACCCGGAACTCCAGGTCGTCGAACAGCCGGTGCACCGCGTCGCGGTCCCAGGCGCGGACCTCCAGCTCGTCCGGCCCGGCCTCCAGCTCGACGTCGCGGACCAGCTCGGTGAGCTGCCGGTTGAGCAGCACCGAGGACAGGTGCTCGCGCAGGTTGTCGCCCGCCTTGCCCTTGACCTCGTCGACCCGGTCCACGAGACCGGCGAGCGAGCCGTACTGCTGGATCCACTTGGTGACGGTCTTCTCCCCCACCCCCGGGATCTTGGGCAGGTTGTCCGACGGGTCGCCGCGCAACGCCGCGAAGTCGGGGTACTGCTCGGGCGTGAGCCCGTACTTGGCCTCCACGGCCTCGGGCGTGAACCGGGTCAGCTCGGAGACGCCCTTGGTCGGGTACAGCACGGTGACGGCGTCGGTGACCAGCTGCAGCGCGTCGCGGTCGCCGGTGCAGATGGCGACCTTGAAGCCGCCGCCGGTGGCCTGGGTGGTCAGCGTGGCGATGACGTCGTCGGCCTCGTAGTTGTCCTTGCTCAGCACCGGGATGTTCAGCGCACCCAGGATGTCCTGGATGAGGCTGACCTGGCCCTTGAACTCGTCGGGGCTGGCGCTGCGGTTGGCCTTGTACTCGGTGAAGGTCTCGCTGCGGAAGGTCTTGCGGGACACGTCGAAGGCGACCGCGAGGTGGGTGGGCTGCTCATCGCGCAGCAGGTTGATCAGCATCGAGGTGAACCCGTACACCGCGTTGGTGTGCTGCCCCGTCGCCGTCTGGAAGTTCTCCTTCGGCAGGGCGTAGAAAGCGCGGTAGGCCATCGAGTGGCCATCGATCAACAGCAGGCGTCGGTCCTCGGAATGCGTCACGGCCGCGAGTTTAGGCTGAAGCTCTGACAGCCAGTACCGCAGGCGACGGGGAGGACCGACGGTGCCCGATTCCACCCATGACGAGGCCGTGACCAGCGAGTTCGCGGAGTTGATCAAGACGGTGAACTCCGGCGAGCAACAGCTCAGCTCCCGGATGGGCATCGAGATCGTCGAATACACGCCCGATCGAGTGGTCGCGACCATGCCGGTGGCGGGCAACCGCCAGCCCTACGGCCTGCTGCACGGGGGCGCCAATGCGGTGCTCGCCGAGCAGGTCGGCTCGATCGCGGCCGCGCTGGGTGCAGGCCCCGACCGCATCGCGCTGGGCCTGGAGCTGATCTGCACCCACCACCGCCCGGCCACCGAGGGCCTGGTCACCGCGGTGAGCTCGCGGCTGCACCAGGGGCGCACGACCGCGACCTACGACGTGGAGATCACCGACGAGCAGGGGCGCCGCACCTGCTCGGCCCGCCTCACCTGTTCGATCCGCGACAAGGCGTGAAAAAGCGGGGTGCCCGTGAGCACCCCGCCTTCGTCCACGTCGGTCAGGACAGGTTCTCCAGAACCGCCTGGGCGACCGCCTTCATCGTGGTGCGGCGATCCATCGCGGTTCGCTGCAGCCAGCGGAAGGACTCGGGTTCGGAGAGGTTGTGCTTGCTCATGAGCAGGCCCTTGGCCTTCTCGATGGTCTTGCGCGCCTCAAGCCGCTCGTTGAGATCGTTGACCTCGGACTCCAGCGCCTGCACCTCGGTGAACCGGGACACCGCCAGCTCGATGGCCGGCACCAGGTCGCGCTTGGCGAAGGGCTTGACCAGGTAGGCCATGGCCCCGGCGTCGCGCGCCCGCTCCACCAGATCGCGCTGGCTGAAGGCGGTCAGGATGACCACCGGCGCGATCCGGTCCCCAGCGATGTTGGAAGCGGCCTCGATGCCGTCCATCTTCGGCATCTTGATGTCCAGGATCACCAGATCGGGTCGGAGTTCCTCGGCGAGCCGAACGGCTTCCTGTCCGTCACCAGCCTCGCCGACGACCTGGTAGCCCTCTTCTCGGAGCATCTCCACCAGGTCAAGCCTGATCAACGCCTCGTCCTCGGCCACGAGTACGCGACGTTCGACGGGCTTGGCCTCGCGTGTGTCCTCGGCAGCCGGCGTCGTCACCGGGATCCTCCAGTAGAACTCGGGTCCGCCGATGCGGTTTGCATCGGAAACCGCAGCTTACCGGTAGTGACTTGACGCCGAGGTTACGAGGCGGCGTGACCATTGCGACATCCCCGCACTCACGCCTTCGAGGCCTTGCGGCGCACGAACACGAGGTAGATCAGCAGGATCGCGGCGACGCTGATGAGGCTCAGCACGAGCTGCGACCGGATGTCCGGGACGAAGGCCATGGTGATGATCACGGTGGCGATCAGCGCGAGCGTGATCCACGTGAGGTACGGGAACAGCCACATCTTCAGCTTCAGCGACTCCGGCGCTTCGAGCTCCAGGCGGCGGCGCATCCGCAGTTGCGAGAGCGCGATCATGCCGTAGATGAACAGCGCCACCGCCCCGGCGCTGTTGATGATGAAGTAGAAGATCGTGTCCGGAGCGACGTAGCTCGCCGCGACGGCGACGTAACCGACCAGTGTGGACAGCAGGATCGCCTTCCACGGCACGCCGCGACCGTTGAGGTCGCGCACCCACGAGGGGGCGAACGAACGCCGCTGCAGGGCGAACAGCATCCGGGAAGCCGTGTAGAGGCCGGAGTTGAGCACGGAGATCACCGCGGTGAACACCACGACGTCCACGACCACCTCGGCGGCCGGGAGCCCGAACCGGGTGAACGCCGCCGCGTACGGACTCCCCTCGGTCGGGATCTGGTCCCACGGCGTGATCATCACCAGCAGCGCCACGGATCCCACGTAGAACATCAGCACCCGCCACACCACGGCCTTGGTCGCCTTGGCCACCGAGCGCTCCGGCTCGTCGGACTCCGCGGAGACGATGGTGACGATCTCGGTTCCGAAGTAGGAGAAGATCACGATCACCACGCCGTGCAGGACGGAGAAGCCGCCGTGCGCGAAGAAGCCGTCCTTGCCGATGTTGCTCACCGACATCTCGGCCCCGGGCCACAGCCCGAACACGAACAAGGCCCCGCACACCAGGAAGATCACGATCGTGATGACCTTGATGGAGGCCAGCCAGAACTCGGTCTCGCCGAACGAGCGCACCGACACGAGGTTGGTGCCCGTCAGCACCATCATGAGCACCAGCGAGATCACCCACTGCGGCACCATCGGGAGCAGCGGGTTGATCAGCTCCGCCCCGGCGACGGCCTCGAAGGCCACCACGCCGACCCAGTAGTACCAGTACAGCCAGCCGAGGGTGAATCCCGCCCACTCCCCCAGCGACGTCCGCGCGTACTCCATGAAGGAGCCCAAAGTGGGTGCCGCGGTGGCCATCTCGCCGAGCATCCGCATGACCAGGACGACGATCAGGCCGCCGATCGCGTAGGACACCACGGCTGCCGGCCCGACGGTCGAGATCACCGCACCGCTGCCGATGAACAGGCTCGCCCCGATGATCCCGCCGAGCGCGATCATCTGCAGATGCCGGTTCTTCAGGCTCTGCCGCAGCCCCGACGGCGTCGGCTCCACCTGAGTTCTCTCATCGACCAACACGGCCTCCGCGCGTTCGACCAGCCACACACTGCACGACCCCGCGAACCTAAACCCCCGTGATCGCGATCACCAGACCCCAGAGCCAACAGATCCCGATCAACCAAAGGCAACCCCCTGACCAGCCACGACCCGCCGAAGACCCTCCCCGGAAGCCCCTGATCGGCCGTCCCGTATGCTGACGACAAGACCAGCCCCCGTAGCCCAACGGCAGAGGCAGCGGACTCAAAATCCGTCCAGTGTGCGTTCGAATCGCACCGGGGGCACCAGCCTTCACCAGGCAAAACAAGCGAATATGTGGATCATGGAAATGATCCTGGGTGCGGCCTTGGGTGCGAGTACACTCAAGGTCATGAGTCGTTCGCACCCCGATGAACGTCAGCGCGGCCGCATCGAGGAGCGCGGCAAGACGCTCCGGGTAGTCGTCTTCGCCGGCAACGATCCCGTGACCGGGCGCCGCACTTACCTCCGCGAGACGATCAACGGCACGGACAAGGCCGCTTACAAGCGCGCCGAGAAGGCACTCACCAAGCTGCTGGCACAGGTCGACAGCCAGCGCTCCACCCCGTCAACGGTGAGCCTGTCCTTCGCGCTGGACGAGTGGATGCGCACCGGCGAGATCGAGGACAGCACACGGCACACCTACAGCGGCTACATCGACCGCTCGATCAAGCCGGCCCTCGGCGAGACTGCGGTGAACAAGCTTTCCGCGAGGATGCTCGAGGGCTTCTACACCGAACTCCGACGCTGCCGCGCTCGCTGCGACGGCAAGCCCTACATCGAGAAGCACAAGAAGCCCGGCGAGCACGACTGCGTCGCCGAGGAATGCCGCCCACACGCGTGCAAACCGATGGCCGCGTCAACGGTCCGCCAGATCCACGCGATCATCAGCGGCACCCTCGACGCCGCCGAACGCTGGGACTGGATCAGCTCCAACCCAGCCCGCGTCGCACGGAAACCGCGCCAGAAACGCCCGGAGCCTGACCCGCCCACTCCCGCCGAGGCAGCGCGACTGTCCGAGGAAGCGTTCCGGATGGACGAAGACTGGGGCACGCTCATCTGGCTCGTCATGACCACCGGCATGCGCCGCGGAGAACTGGTCGGCCTGCGCTTCTCCCGAGTCGACCTCGACGAGGAAGTCATCGACCTCCGCCGCAACTGGGTCCGCGGCAAGGAGAAGGACACCAAGACCCATCAGAACCGCCGCATCGCCCTCGACTCGGAAACCGTCACCTTGCTCCGCGAACACCGCGACCGCGTCGCCGACCGAGTCCGGGACCTAGGCGCCAAGTTCACCGACGACCTCTACGTGTTCGCCGGCACCCAACACCCCGACCACACCCAGCCCTATTCCCCCAACGCCATAACCCAGCGCTACAAAGACATGGCCGACCGGCTGGACATCAAAACCCACCTCCACGCTCTACGCCACTACTCCGCCACCGAACTCCTCACCGCAGGCATCGACCTCCCCACGGTCTCGGGCCGCCTCGGCCACGGCGGAGGCGGCGCCACCACACTCCGCGTCTATGCGGCATGGGTCGCAGCATCTGACCGCAAAGCAGCCGAGATCTTGGGGAGCCGCATGCCGAGGAGGAACCGGCCATAGGGCACTGCCGGTGCCACAATTTCACATTGCAAGGATAAATTCCTCGGACTCCTACACGCAGTCGCGACATTCCGCACCGACACGCACTTACAACGGAATGCCCATTGTTCACCTTAGGCGCCCTTTAATCAAAGAACTTCAATTGCTCACCACCAAATTCCTCCGGGGGCGTGAGCATTGATTTCAAAGTGCCTCTATCTTCAGATGTAAGATCTTGCAATGTTTGGACTGCGGCCGTCAGTATCTCTCCAAGAGAGGGCTTGCTCTTAGTCGCGCCAATGGCAGTGCTCTCTAAAAAGTCGATATTCAGACTCGCACGCGACGACAATGGCGCTTGCGCGTGCTCCACTCGAGCACGCGGGGAAAACCTATTAGCAAGTTCCGGCAATCGCCTGTCGCGGATCACGTTCTTCGAGTCAAAAGATAGACTGTCTTTCCGATCAACTAGACGGAGCGAACTCAGCACTACTTCTTGCGCACGTTGGATAAGCGTGGCGACGGGAACCCCTTCACTCCTTTCCGATCTATGCTTCTTGATACTTTCAGCCTGTTCGGCGATATAAGCAGTGAAGTCCCTCCCCCTAAGCGCAAGCAGATTGTTTTCGGTTCGCCATGCGAAGGGCACGTCAGGCTCATCCAATGCTGGCTGCTCGTCAGCTATAACCATGCATGCCCTTGCCCAGAGAACATCCATATTTGCCTGAATTATTCGGCCCAAATTGTCTTCGCCTTCGTCAATGCGAAGTCTGGCCAACTGCCCGACAGTGACTTTCCTGCCGACGCGGCGCCAGAATTCCAAATCTTCTATACTCTCAAACTTTAGAAGAAATTCAAGCGCCTCATCGCTGAGTTCACCCGAGAGGTCGGACGCGCCAGGAAACTCCTTTGTCGTACCTCCACTCCCCAGCCAAACGGCATGCAAGAATCGGATAAGACGCGACGACTGTCGGCTATCCAGAAATTGTGGAATGATATCCGTCGCAGTCCGCGTCTCCTGCTGAGAAAGCAGCTTCGCTCCTTTGAACCCGTGCGAAATGGCATCACTAACAGCAGTTGATCGGTCAAGATCTAAAAGGCCTCGCCCACCTTGGGTAACCGCATTTGAAGCAAGACCGACAACAGGGTCCTCTTCGCGCCCGCTGATAAACGATTCAAGAGCTTGGGAGTCTGTAACCAATGCTTGCCTCTCGAAGGCCGCATTTTCCAGCCTCCTAAGAGAACCTTCGCTACCGCGTGCGGGATCAAGACCAAAGATCAGCGGATTTTCCACGTCGATGTTCTTCAGTCCGTCAGCTAGATATTCAGCACTCTCAGCAAAACGCAGATACACATGGCGCTCACGGTTGTTATCGCGAGGCCACTGCAAGACCAGATCTGGTACGTAGGTGTGATTGAAGTATTCCGTGTTTCGGATCTGCGCACCGCGATCAAGTTTTTCAAGTTCTTGAATAACAACTTGCTTTACGCGCGTCACAGCTTCACGCGGGGAGTCCAACTCGAGAGCGGAAGTAATGGCCGCATAGAAACTTCCACGAAGAGGAGTGCTCACTTCTCCCCCTTGATATCGTGCGAACGGACGAGGGCGCGATGCTCGCGCGAAATAACCAGGCTCTCCTGACGATCACAAAGAACAATCAGCCAAAGTCGGGACGAGACTTCTTTGCAGTCCCCCCAACGAATGACCTCTTTGGCATCGTCCTCGCTATCAACCCCTAAGGCTCTGTGGCGATGCCTTATAACGGCATCAACTACCTCGCTTTCTGAACACAGGTTCTTCCAGCGAGAAGTTAGGAATGGATGCCACGTAATCCACATAAAGTTGTCGCATCGATCTGGGCGCGTCATGTACGCCCGATAGCACTTTGCGAGGTACTCCGAATACAATTCAGACTGATCCCCTGCAGTGGAGTAGTACTTTACCTCGGCAAGAAACTCTTGCTGGTGAAACTCACCTCCACGAAGGACTCCACCCAGATCATAAGAAAAACTGCCGTGGCCATTACTCCAGCTAAAAGTAAGCTTTGGAATTGCCCAACGGTCAGGATTCACCCAGTGGGCGTCGACTCTTGTGGTCGCCTCGAGCCACTCTTTGGCGCGCGCGGCCCCTTCTCGACCGATTTCATGCAGTCTCTCGCCGGACATACCATATAAGGTAGATGCATTTAAGCAGTACAAGTGGATGTTCGACCCGAAGATCACGCGTTTGGCGTAGCCAAAACTACCTCATAACCAGCCCGCGCAAGCTGGCAGTTTCCAGCAGAATGTCATACCGACACTTAGGGCAACGCCATTACCCCACCTGCCGCAGAAACGACGTGCGACGCAAAACAGCTCTAACCCAACTTGCTGGGGCGCCAAGGCTGCCTTGCGCCTATGCAAAGTCGCAGATCAGCGCCTAATGCTTCTCAACCGCCTCCCCCGTACGCTGCTGACGTGAGTGATGAGCGCGGAGCTTGGAAGACGTACGGGGAGCGGCTGGTCTATGACAACCGGTGGGTGCGGTTGGGGCTGGCTGACGTGGAGGCGCCGAACGGTGAGCGGTGGGAGTACCACGTCGTTCACCTGGCTCGGATCGCGATTGCTCTGATCGTGGACGAGCAGGACCGAGCGCTGATGCTGTGGCGCTACCGGTTCCCAACCCACCAGTGGGGTTACGAGCTGCTTGGTGGCTTGGTCGACGACGGTGACGACTCAGCTGGAACCGCCGCTCGCGAAGCCGCTGAGGAGAGCGGTTGGGAGCCAGTCGGCGAGGCTCAGCACCTGGTGACCTTCGAGCCTCTGCCTGGACAGGTCACCGCCCCGGTGGACGTCTACTTGTGGCGTGGGGCGAAGCACATCGGCGATCCGACCGACACGGAGGAAGTCGGCCAGGTCGAGTGGGTTCCGCTATCTCGGGTTACCGAGCTGGCGCAGCGGCAGGAGCTGCTCGGGTCGGGAACCCTGGTGGCGCTGCTGTACTTCCTCGCTTCACGCAACACCCTCGGTGGAACCGGGCAAGATCAGCCCGCTGAGACGGCGTAGGTGTCGATCTGACTTGATCTGAGAAGCAAGACGCCGCGCTTGCCTGGAGTGGTCAAGCGCGGCGTCGCGGTCTCCAGCCGCTGCAAACGCTAGCGCCAGGTCGACAAGCAGGCCTGTTCGCGCCCGCACGAACTGCGCTGGCACTCGAGGAAGCGCTTCAACGAGCTGGTCGATCGCCTCGGGTTCACCGAGCTTACTCAGAGCGTTGCCGCGCCAGCGGTCGAGGTGCGAGCCACCCAGGAAAAGGAACGGCAGCGCGGCATCGACCGACTCGGATGGCAACAACGCATCTGCCACGTCGAACGCCCGTAATGCACCGTCGCGGTCGCCAACTGCGGCCAGTCCCTCTCCGTGAGCCGCGGACAGCCACGCTCGCAGCAGCGGTGGTGCCGACGCCTCCGCGATCTCACGGGCGTACGCGAGCTGCTCGACCGCCGAGGCGGTCTCGCCGACGTCGATCAGGACGAACGCCTGCTCCGCCGCGGCGTGTGCCAGGAGAGCCGGAGCCATCGCCTCGCGGGCCGCTGATTTTGCGCGTTCGTAGTGCTCCCACGCCTGGCCGAGGGCGTTCCGGTCCAGTGCTTCCCAGCCCGCCAATGTGGACGCCTCGGTGAGCGCACCGGCGAGCCTTTCCCGTTGCCTGCCAATGGTGTTGTAGCTGAGCAGGCCTTCGACCTGCTTGATGGTGCTGCGGAGCTGGTCGAGCAGTGTGATTCCGCCGAAGCGGCGGTCGACGTGCCTCGCATCGTTGATCTGCCGCAGGAAGACCTCGACCGTGTCAGCATCCACGGTTTTCGCCATCGCCAGCCTCGACCGCAGCTCCGCAGCGTCGCAGTCCTCGATCTCTGGCGGAAAGCCGAGTTCTTCGTTGGTGCGGCCGTAGATGTCGCGGAACAGTCGCTGATAGGTCTCGCTGACGGCTTCGTGCCCGTTCTCCCAGCGGGAGAGCTTCGTCTTCAGGCTCGCCGCCGTCATCACCGGTACGCCGAGGGCATCGGCGCGATTGAGAAGCATGCGAACGACAGCCTCAGCCGAGTAGCCGAGCTGTTTGCGGACCGCCTGAAGTCGCTTCTCCTCCATCACCGCCCCCACCTTGAATAACGGTTCTGACCTGCGAAGTTAATTGCAGTTAATGGATTCGCGGTTAACCCGCGCCATCTGCAAAAACTTCTGCGGATGCCGTTTCTTGGTGGCATGCGCAGCACGAACGCAACCACCAGCCCGCCACTGCAGCGGGCCGTCGAGGACCAGAGCCGGCTACCCCGCCCGCTCGCCGTCACTGCCGGTTCCAGCGCGCAGTCGGGCGTTCATCTCGTCGAGTTGGCGGGTGATCTGGCCGAGCTGACGCTCGATGGCCGAGAGCCTGGAGGGCACGTCGTCCTCTTTGAACACCGGCTCGCCGGCCAGGGGCGGCTCACGCCCTTCCAGCACTGCCAACAGATGTTCCGGGTGCCAGCCGAGCGCGAGCGACAGCGCTTCCAAAGTTCGCGCGCTGCGGCGTCGGTGCACCGTGTTGCGCTGCAACTCGCGCACCGTCGCCTGCGACACGTGCGAGCGCCGCGACAGCTCCCGCTGACGCATGCCCAGCTCGCTCGTGCGCTGATTGATCGCGCGCGCGACCGCAGCCCAGTCTTCCGTCACGTATTCCTCCGCGCTCCGCCTCAGCGCCGAGATTAGCGCGCAATAGCGAATCCGAAAGACCGACCCGGCCCACAAATCGCCGGGTTTCGACCGATCCGCGCAATCGACCGCTGAAATTAGCGACATTGCGCGCTGAAACAATTCCTTTCTCTTCAATCGAAGGGCAAACCGCCATGAACACCAGCGCTGAAAACGCGCGGCCGACCTTCTACACGGTCCGTGAAGCCGCCCAGATCATGCGATGCAATCCCTCGACCCTCTACCGAGCCATCCGCGAAGGTGCGTTCCCCGCAGTTCGGGTCCGCACCCGCTACGTCGTCCCCGCCGCAGCGGTGGACAAACTCGCCAACGAGGCCAGCACCTCGGGCGGTTGCGTTGACGTCGCCCAGATGGCCGCCGAGCACCGCACCGCTCAGGAGATCGCTCGGCTGACGGGCGGTGCGCGATGAACCACCTCGACATCGAACGTCTCCAGCGCATCGCCGCACAGCTGGATCGCTTGCGGCACGTCCCGACCGACGTACTCGCCGAGGTCGTCGTGCGCGACGGCAGGTGCATGCAGATCACGACAGGCGAGGAACCGCCGGAAGCCAACGGCGCAAACCCCGATCGGCAGCTCGCGGCCGATCTGTGCTCGGGCTGCACCGTCCAGGACGCATGCCTGGAGCTCGACTTCCGTTTGCACGGCGGACGAACGCTCGGCGTGTGGGGAGCAATGTCCGATCAGGACCGACGAGTGCTCTACCCGAACTGGTTGGCGCATCGACAGCATGGACCAACTAGCAACGAGGAGGTGACCGGCGATGATGGTGCAACTGACACCCGTTGAAGTGCTGATCGGCCTGGGTATCGTCGTCGCCTTGTTCGCCATGTGGCGCGCGAGTGCGCGCGCTGCGCACCGAGCTTCCGAGGCGACGCGGGCTGGAGTCCGGCTGATGTCGCTCACCGGGCGGGTGCTGCTGACGGCGGCGGTCATCGTCGGGGTTCAGTGGATCGTAATAGTCAATCCCGGCAACACGATGCTCCTGCTCTCGGTGCTCGCGGTGCCGGCGCTGCTGGCGTCGTACACGCTCACTCGAGCTCTGACCGTCACCACGCTCGACGCTCCGCGGCGAAGGAGTCGGCGGCGATGATCGGGCAGGTTCCACCTCCGGCGAAGGGTGGGCGGCAGCTGCCGCCCACCCGGGCCGAGGCCGAGCACGTCGAACAGGTCCGCAAGCAGGTCGACCGCTTGTGCTGGACGGGCATCCTGCTCGGCCTGGCCTTCACGATGACCAACGTCCAGCAGTTCGCCGCCGCTGACTCGCCACCGTGGTCACTGGTGTGGTTGGCGGCGTGGCTGCTCGACCCGATGGTGTCGCTGGTGCTCTTGGCGATCCTGCGCGCCGAGCAGGTCACCGCGAGGTACGGCATCCGCACCGGTGGCTGGGTACGTGCCGCGAAGTGGTTCACGCTCGCGGCCACGTACGTCATGAACACCTGGGCCGCATACGCGGCCGGCGAAGCCGACTCGGTGGTTCTGCACTCGGTGCCTCCACTGGTCGTGTTCGTCGCAGCCGAGGCCGTGACCGATCTGCGGGACAAACTCAGCGAGGCCGTCCGAACAGCGTTCACGAACGCAGCGGCCGCCTCGCCCGACAGCGCTACCGAAAACCACGAGCGGTCGGTTCGCCCAGCAAAAGTCAAGCGACGGACGTCGTTCGAGGAGTACCTGGAGCGGGCGCGGAGCGCGTGGAGCTCAGACGTGACCGTGTCGCCCTCGTGGATTCGGGAGGCAACTGGCTGCTCGCGTGGACTCTCGTCGCGGTTGGCCGCCGCGCTTGCATCCGAAGTAGACGAAGGCGGTGATCCGCGATGAAGGAGCAGGGCGAGCCACTCCCGGCGCCACGGCCATCCAGCGAAGTGGAGTCCGCCATCTTCGACGCCGAGCTCGTGGACGATGCGCCGTCGGTCCCGAAGCTGACGCCATGGCAGCGGTTCATGAACTGGTGGCAGCGTTCACCACGCGTGCCTGCCGCACTGAAGTTGCGGAAGGCCGCCAAGCAGGCCCTCCTAGATTTCCTCCTGTTCGTCGTACGCCTCCCGTGGCGGTTCGTCAGCGTCGTGGGCCGCGGGACGGTCACCGCAGTGCGAACTTGGCGGCAGTGGGTCCGGGTTCACGACTACCGGGACGCCGCGGAGCAGTCCGAGAAGCTCGCGGACAAGTTCATCGAGATACGAGAGCTGACCCTGTTCCGGTGGAAGGTGACCGGTACAGCCGCGTTGGCTTCCGCCGCCGTCGTGGTGGTCGCATACGTCCTGTACGGCGCGCCAGCTCTGTGGGCGGCGGGTGGCGTGGTGGCCGCGACGTTGGCAGTCTTCGGACGCCGCAAGGAGGGATCACCGGGTCGGAAACCCGTGCTGTCCGGTCCCCGAAGTCTGACCTGGACGATGGATCCGCAGGTCCTCGTCGAAGCGTTCCGGGATGCCAAGCTGATCGGCAAGGACGAGTCCCTCCGCCTGGTCGAAAGGGCTGCGCACGACGGCTCGGGCTGGGCGGTCACCGTCGACCTGCCGGCGACGCGCAAGGCAGCAGACGTCATCAAGCACCGGGAGGCGCTCGCATCAGCGCTCGCGGTCGACGAGCTGCAGCTCATCATCGAACGGGTTCGAGGCCGCGGAGGGCACGCCGGTCGCGTCTTCCTGTGGGTCGCCGACGTCGACCCGTACGCAGGGCCTCCGATGCGATTTCCGCTCCTCGACGTCGAGCGGTGGGACGCGTGGCGAGCGATCCCGTTCGGGCGCGACGCTCGCAACCGCCGGGTCGACCTACAGCTTGTGTGGACATCGTTGCTGATCGGCGCGATTCCCCGGCAGGGCAAGACCTTCTCGACACGGCTACCCGCCGCAGGGCTGATCCTCGACCCGCACGCAAGGCTGTACGTCTTCGACGGCAAGGGAGGCAAGGACTGGGAAGCTGCGGAGGTCGTCGCGCACCGGTTCGTGTGCGGTGACGAGATCGAGCACGTCGAGGCCGTTCGCGATCACCTCGTGGAGCTGGTGGCCGAAGTCCAATCCCGCTACGCGCGGATGTCCAGGCTTGACGACGACATCTGCCCGGAATCGAAGATCACCCCTGCTATCTCCCGGGACGCCGACCTCGACATGCCGATCACGGGTGTGATCATCGACGAGGTGCAGGTTTACCTGGAGAACCCTGCCCGCGAAGACGTCGGCGGCAAGAAGAGCACGATCGGCGCCTACATCGCTGACCTGCTCACGTACCTCACGCGGAAAGGTCCGGCCGTTGGCATCGTGGTCATCCTCGCCACCCAGCGCCCCGACTCGACCACGATCCCGTCCCGGCTGCGCGCGGTGCTCGGTTCGCGATTCGCCTTGCGGGTCATGGACTGGCGTGATTCCAACATCGTGCTCGGCGAGCAGATGAACACCCGGGGTTTTGATGCCTCGACGCTGCTCCCGAGACACAAAGGGGTCGGCATCTTGCGACCGGACAGCGAAACCGGCGCGGACACCATCGCCACGTTGGT
Source organism: Saccharopolyspora tripterygii (assembly GCF_054778355.1). NCBI lineage: Bacteria > Bacillati > Actinomycetota > Actinomycetes > Pseudonocardiales > Pseudonocardiaceae > Saccharopolyspora > Saccharopolyspora tripterygii. The sequence continues at coordinate 230,630 of NZ_BAAGZP010000027.1, forward strand.
CCGCACGTTCTTCATGCCGAACCCGGAATGGCGAACCATCTGCGGCCGCGGAAGAGCTCTGCGCGAGGCAGCCGGAACGTTGACCGGCCATGCCGCTGGTGATGACCTGCAACGGGCAGTCGACCCAGCGGCAGTGGCCAAGGCACTCGGCAGCGGCTCCGAGATTCCGGGCGACCGCTCAGAACTGCCAGAGCCCCTGTCGTCGGTCGTCGACTACCTGGGAGACGACATCGACCGGCGCGATTTCGTACCGACGGCCGAGCTCATCGACGCACTCGACACTGAACCGACCTTGTTCGGCCGGCAGATGGGCGAGCTCGGCTGCCAACCAAGACGCGCCCGCGTCGCATCCGAAGACGGCACCGTGCGCCAGGTCCGCGGCTACTACACCGCGGACCTCCGGGAAGCAGTGGACGAGGCCCACACGGCCCAGGAGAAGGAAGGCGAATAGGCGTCCCATGACAACCGCGAACCCGTCCCAAACCTGACACCCACGTCCGCACCCGTCCCATGCGACAGGACACGACCAAGTAGCCGTTGACCAGGCAAGCCACTCAGCGGGACGGCTGGGACGGGTGTCCGCGCACCCGTCCCAGCTGTCCCTAACCCGGCCTCATGTCGACTTCACGAGCCTCACGACGGCAACCTGTCCCACGAGCGCTCTCTCAGCGTCCGTGCTTGGCGGATTCGACCTCGCCATCCTCGGTAGCAAGAGCTGGTACCTCACCCTGGCTTCGCAGGAGCTTCGCGACGCCCTCCAGCACTCCAGCCACCTGACCCAGGTCAATTTCATCCATACGTCCGGCAGCGACCTCGTACGCAACGTCGTCGAGCAGCCATTGGGTCTTCCGCAGCAGGACCGCCAGAGCCGCGACATCGCTGGTCACTGACTCACTCCCGTCTCGACCAACGCATGGGCTTCGCGGTTGCACTCCGCACAGGTGGGCCACAGCCATGCGAGCTCGGTTCCCCGAGCGACGGTCACGGAACGCCGACACAGCGCAGTGATGCTCTCCCCCACCGCATATGCGCCGGCGAGGCGGATGTCCGCCGTGGCATGGCGACCGCCGTCCGCAGGCACCCAGCGAAACGGATGCATCCTGACACCTCCAAGTTCCCCAGCTCGAACACCGTGCGCAGGGACCGGAGCCCGAGGGGTCGGTCACTTCCGGCCCCGGCCCCTGCCTTCGAGCCCGGCGACGCGCGAAAGCGCGGAGAACACGCCGCCAGGCCGAGGTGTGACCGCGAGTAGCTATCCCGATCACACTGAAATAAGCTTGTCAACTGAGCGATATAAGCGCCATGCCAGGGACACGACACAAGGACGTCTTGAGGACCACCCGCGCGCGGACGGGAGGGAAGACCGTGCGACCACCTCGCACATTGCTTGAGCAGAAGATCCGAGAGCGACGCCAGACGCTAGAGGAGTTCGCTGAATCAGCAGAGCGGTTCGCCCGCGATCACGGCGAGGCGGGCACGCTCGGTGTGCGCCACCTGCAGCGTCTCGTCTCCGGTCGAGGACCCAACGGGCGGCCACTCGGCCCCGTTCGGCCGGCCACAGCCCGGCTCCTCGAGAAGATGCTCGACGCGAAGATCGAAGAGCTGCTTTCGCCGGTGACGAGCCCGGCCGCGACCGACGAACCAGCAAACGAGCTACGTCAGATGCTGCACACCTCGCGGCAGGTCGACGACCAGGTACTCAACCTCCTGCGCGAGCAGCTTGCAACGATCCGTCGCTTTGATCGTCAGCTCGGCGCAGTCATGGCCCACGAGGAGGCTTGCCTGAAGGCCGCGCAGGTCAGCACGCTCCTCACTCACAGCCTTCCCGGTACCGTCCGCGAACAACTCGCCGCCCTGCTGTCCGAGCTGCACACCCTCGCGGGCTGGCAAGCCCTCGACCTCCGTAAGACCAACAGCTCGTGGCAGCACTACGAACAAGCCAAGCGAGCAGCCCGCGAGTCCAGACTCGAGTCCTACGAAATCCACACCGCAGCTGAGCAGGCATTCGTGCTGCTCGACATCGGCGAAACCAAAGCCGCGACAGAACTCCTCGAAGCAGCGCGCAACCGGAGCAAAGCCGGATCACCACCGGTGTTGAACTCGTGGCTCGCAGCCGCTCACGGGGAAGCACTCGCCGCCGACAACCAACCTGCCAACAGCCTCCGAGCCTTCGACACCGCTTCAAAGCTGCTGCCGACCGACAGCATCAACCTGGACGGCCCCTACGTAGCGCTCGACTCCGTACACCTGGGGCGCTGGCGAGGCCACGCCCTTGCCCGATTCGGAGCCCCTGAAGCGATCGAGACATTGACGTCAGCACTAAACGAGCTCGACCCGACCTTCGTCCGAGCCGAGACCTCGCTGCGCATCGACCTGGCAAGAGCCTTCGCGGCCGCCGATAACTACGAAGCGGTTAAACCTCAGGTCAGCATGGCCTCATCACTAGCTGAAAACATCGGCTCAGTCCGTCAACAACGCCGCATCGCGGCATTGGAGTGCGGATAACCGGACAATGTTGCTCCCGATGACCAGGTACGGGCCGGCCTGATCGATCCTCGCGCTGCACCTTGTCCACTGCTTCACGAACGCACACAGGAAGCTCCACGGAGCCATACGCCGTCAGCACTGTGCCGAACAACCGCCAGGCGACGGCACTGACGCCGAATCGGCATGCCCGACAACAAGCAGCGAGCCGCTAAGACCAAATAGCGCGCAATCAGCACCGGCATCCACAATCGGCTGCACAAGCGAGTGACTTCTATCGTTTGCGTCGCGCAGACGACCGTCAGCGCGTAGGTTGTTCCAGGCACTGAACCCGGGACCACGGGTGTACGTGCTGGTTCATAGGTGCTTAGAGAGGTTCATGAGTGACTTCGCAGTCGGGGCTGTTCTCGGAACACGCAGCCCAGTCGGAACAGCTTCACCTAGCGGGAAACCCCGATGCGGCCGCCCTGCGGTCCTCGCGGGCGCTGGGTTGGGGCGCGCTTCTGGCGCCGCGGAGGATCCTGCTGGGGGCCGATGTTCATCCGGTGGTTGAGATCGACACCCGAGCACACGCCATGCGAAAGCAGAACGATCAGCCTCCCATGCTGGACCGGGACACCCTGGCGATGTGGGAATGGCCGGAAGCCGGGCCGGTATGTGCGCCCGAGGTTGTCAAGATCGTCGGCATTCTAAGTCGAGGGCGATCATGGCGTCGCGCATTGTCAGGTGCTGCACGGCTACGAGGGTTCTGCAGCACTGCCGTCCTGGTGGACTCCCTCATGAGTGCAGAGGAGTCGGAGTGTTTGCTGGAATGCAAGCTGCGCGGCGTTGGCCTCGTACAGGTCGGAGAATCAGCCGAGATCCGTGTTGTGGAGCCCGCACAGCAGGGGCGGGCTCCACAATCACAACGCCGGACGCTGGATCGCTGGATCGAGGAACTGCTCTACCGAGATCTCATCGAGAATGGGGCTTTCGGCTGATCGATTTCCGCCAAGGCTCGGGACTGCCCACGGTCTCCCACGCCTTCAAGAAGGCTGGTACCGGCCAATCTCGGTACAGTGGGGCTTTTGCGAGCTCTTCGTGATAGAACGCCGCGCTCTTGCAACGCTCAATCCAACTGTTGCGCCGTGCCGCGGCTGTCAACCGAGGCTCGAACAGCTCGTCCCGGATGTCGAGCAGCCACTGAAACGAGTGGCAGAACGCAGCTTCGACCCGCGCATCGTAGTCGTCGATCGTGACGAAGTGGTCAAGCTGACGTCCGTAGCAGGTGTCGCACTCGCAGACCCAGTGGTGGGCCTGATCCGGCGTCAAGGGGATTGCACCGGCCACCTTGTCCGTCGTGACATAGGAAATGCAGTGCGGCACCAGAATCGACACAGGCCGCTCACCGCCACCACCCCCACCAGAGGCGACCGGGTATAGGTGTCGAAGCGCGGGCATCGTACCGACGGCGGCACACAATGCACCGAAACATAGTGCACCAAGAGCCGACACGTCGCTGCGCAGCAACATGATCGGAGTGCCAAGTTTCAGCAGCTTGAGCAAGTTCCGTAATGCCGCCTGCACACCGAGAGGGTCGTTGCGGTGCTCCAGGACGAGCGCGACCGGGACGTTGTGCGCCACGATCTCAGCACACAGCTTTTCCACATCGTCGCTGTTCTTAAGCCAGCTCAGATGGAGTGGTAGGCACGCGATGGCATCGTCACCGAGCCTGCGGGTTCGCTCCAGGATGCTCCGCAGACCAGTGACGTCTCCCTCTTCGACGTATCCAGAATCCGTGAGCACAGGCCCCTGGAGCCGCCGCTGCGAGGCGATCCACTCCTGGTCGAACGCCGCCTCGGCAAGATAGCGATTCCTCCCCTTGTACCGCTCGGCATCACAGAGGATCGGTCGGTCGAATCCGTAACCTTTGAGAGCCCGGCTGGCATGGAGAGCCCCGCCCCCGGAAAGCACGAGACCCGATCCCGCCCGCCCCCGCACAAGCTCTGAGGCAGCAGCTGCCTGATCGGCTCGGCATTGAACGAACAGCGTCCCCTGAAGGTCATCGTGCCAGCGAAAGTGCCTGACCCTTGAGGCGGGCGCCCCAGCCGTCTCGGTTTCCGGGAACGGAAAGGCCTGGGCATTAGCGGAAGAGTTCGTAGCGGCGCATCGATCAGTACCCGACATAGCCCCTCTCACGGTCACAAGCCGGGCGCATGGCCCGCAGGACCGCCACCTCGCCGCGAGCCCCACCATCATCGAGGCTTGCGGCGCCAAGTAAGCTGCCGGTAGCCAAACCATCAGCCTTAAGGGCGATCCTGACCCGAACTCCGTGTCGGGCATCACTCAGGGTACCGGCCGCACCCGACGACACCTGGGTGCACTGGGGAGCCTCGGCACTCGAAACGCTTTCCCAATGCCCTCTGCAGCGCCACTGCAATATTTTGTTTCCGCAGGCAGATCACCTAAATTGGGCGAGCCGCTACGTGAGTCAGGAATTCGGACCGACCCTTTGAAATGTGTCGCACATCACGTTTCAAGTGGGTTTGAATAGCCTACGATCTCGCCTCGAGTTCGACTGCGGGCAGTCACGACCACGGGCAACAGCGGCTCGATCCGTTCCCACAGCCCATCCCCGACCTCCCACGGCCTGCACTGCGCCAACACCAGCCAGACGAACCCACGTCGTTGGTGATCGACGTCGGACAGCTTCGGCTTGGCCAGGCCTCCTTCGGCCGCCACCGAAGAAGCCGCCATCAAATGCCTCTACCTGGTCACCTGTTCCATGGCCCCACAGGAGACGAGGTGTTGTGCGGACTGATGCGGTTACTCGTGGATCTCGATGGCGGCTGCCGGGCAGAGCATCGCGGCGTTGCGGGTGTTCTCGTGCTCGGAGTCCGGCGGGTTTTCTGTCAGCAGGATGACCACGCCGTCGTCGTCTCGCTGGTCGAACACCTCCGGTGCGGCCAGGACGCACTGACCGGCGGCGCAGCACTTGGATTCGTCGATCGTGACCTTCATGGAACTTGCTCCTGGTTCGGATCCGGCCGCTGATCACGGCTGGGGGTGGGTTGGGTCGGGAGCTGGGAACGCCGTGACCCGTCGTCGCCCGGGCACGGCGCTCCGAGCTCGCGTGGCTAGTGGGTGACCGGCAGCTTCCGGACTCCGTAGTTGGTGCCGTGGGTGTCCATCGGAACCTCCGATGGCGGCACGGCCAGCTTCAGGTCGGGGAAGCGCTCGATCAGCCTGGGAAGCACGGTCTTGAGCTCGGCGCGCGCGACGTTCTGCCCGAGGCACTGGTGCACGCCGTAGCCGAAGGCGAGGTGGCGGCTCATCTTGCGGTCGAAGTCGGCGATGTCGGGGTTGTCGAACGCGCGGGGATCGCGGTTGGCCGCCGGCATCGCCACGACGACCAGGTCTCCCTCGCGGATCTGGGCGCCGCCGATCTCCAAGTCTTCCTTGGCGACGCGTCCGAGTCCGAATTGGACGATCGTGAGGTAGCGCAGCAGTTCTTCGATCGCGGGGCCGATCTTGGCCGGGTCGTCGTGCAGCTGCTGCCACTGTTCGGGGTGGGTCAGCAGCGTCATGATCGACAGGCCCATCATGGCCGCGGTGGTGTCGTGGCCTGCGAACAGCAGCAGCGCTCCGATGCCGGTCAGGTCGCTGTTGGTGAGGATCGTTCCGCCTTCGTCGGCGATGCGGATCAGCTCGGCCAGCAGTCCGGGCGAGTCCGGGTTGTTCCGCTTCTGCTCTACGAGCTTGTTGATGTAGTCCATGAGCCACTTCGCGCCCGCGTCGCGCTGCTCTCGCGGGTTGCTCATGTCCATCATCTGTTCGGTCGCGCCGTGGAACCCGTCGCGGTCCTCGTACGGCACGCCCAGCAGCTCGCAGATCACCAGGCACGGGATCGGCAGGCACAGCGCCTGCACCAGGTCCACCGGCCCGTCCGTGGCGGCGATGGCGTCCAGGTGCTCGTCAACGATGCGGTCGATGTAGGGCTGGAGGCGGTTCTGCACGGCCTTCGGAGTGAACTTGCCGGCCAGCAACTTACGGTAGGCGCCGTGGTCTGGCTCGTCCATCATCACGAACAGCGGCGGCAGGCCGCCTTCGCCCGCACCGGCACCCTCCGGCTCCTCGCCGGGCGGGTTGTCGTGGCGCGGGCGACGGGCGCTCATGCGCGGGTCGGAGAAGACCTGGCTGCCCTCGTCGAAACGGGTCACGAGCCAGCCCTCGGTTCCGTTCGGGAACGTCACCCAGTGGATCGGGCTTTCCTCTTGCAGCGCCTGGTATTCGGGCGGCGGGTCCAGCGGCGCCTCAGTGGCGCGGGTGGTGGGCATCGACTGAGTCATGTTCGTCCTTACTCTTGCGTGGGTCGAGTTCAGTCCTGTTTGGATTCCGCTGCGATTTGCGCGACGGCTTGGGCGATTCCCTGCTGCACCGAGGTCGCGTTGCCCCAGCCGACGTAGAAGGCCAGCTGGAGCACGGATTCGTACAGCTCTTCTTCTGAGCAGTCCTCGCTGAGCAGCGCGCCGCGAGCCTGCACCTGCACCAGATCCGCGCGGCCTAGCGCTGCAGTCGCGCCCAGCACGAGCAGCCTCCGGTCCCGGGTGGACAGACCTGGGCGGTTCCAGATCTCGCCGAAGAGATGGCCGACGGTCTCGTCGAGGAACGCTCCCGACTGCCCGTCGAGGGACTTGCTGAACCCAGCGCCGTAGACCTCATCCATGACCTTCAGGCCGCGCTCGTGGCTGTCGTCGCTCATGCGTCGTGTCCTTCCCGAATTTCGAGGGTGTCCCGCTCCATGCGTCGGGTGACGTCCACGAGGGGCAGGTCGATGTCCAGGTCGGAGGCGAGCGCCTGTGCGGCCCCGAGATCCTTGTCCATCAACGCCTCGATTCCGGGGATCATGCCCCGGATCGCGGCCAGCGCTCCCGGTCCGTCGAGGTCCTCGTTCATCAGCGCGGGGAGCTGCTTGCTCATCGCCAGCGCGTCGTCCTCGCCGATGCGCTGCATCTGCAGCAGGTTCAGCAACGTGCGGCCATCGGGGTCGGCGGTGTTGATGACCGCCATGAGCGTTTCCGGCTCGACCCCGGCGGCGGTCACGAGCGCGGTGGCCTCGGCGACGGTCCGCCAGCTGCCGTAGGTGACGATGTTGCGCGCGAGCTTGGTGGCCATACCGGCTCCCAGAGGGCCGCAGTGCACGACCGCCTTCGCGAAGTCCTCCAGCACCGGCCGGGCCCGCTCGACCGTTCCCGCGTCACCGCCGACCATCGTGACGAGGCCGTTCTCGGCGGCCTTGTCGCCAGGAGTGACACCGGAGTCGAGGAATCCAACACCAGCCTCAGCGCAGGCCGCCGCCAGCTCCCGCACGACCGGCAGCTCGATCGTGCTCAGCAGCACGATCACCGATCCCGGACGCGTGCCAGCCAGCAACCCGGACTCACCGGTGATGACCTCGCGCGCCTGCTCCGCCGAGACCACCGCGACCATCACCACGTCGGCGCGCGCAGCCACCTCCGCCGGGGAGCCCAGCAGCTCCGGATTCCCGCTCAGCTCGGCCGCTTCGGGTCGGATGTCGTACACGACCGGGACCCGGCCACTGCGGGCGAGACTGATCGCGACGCCGCCGCCGATCATGCCGAGCCCGACCACACCGGCCCGCAACGGAACGGTGCTCTGCCGTGCGTTCATGCGTGTTCTCCTCTGTCGGCGCTGACGAGTTGGCCTGCCTCTGGCCGCGGGCGCCGCTCCGCGACGAGTGGCCGGAATCCGCGCACGGCGCGCGCCATGTTGATCCCGACCGCCGCGCAGACGCGTCCCTGGCTGCTGTAGACGGCGACGAGCTTGCGCTCGGCGACCGAGCCCTCGACGACGTCAACCCGGTCCGCCCCTTGGGGGCGGCCGTAGATCTGGATTTTGCGGTCGTACTGGTCGGACCAGATGTAGGGAACCGGGGCGAATTCGCTGGTCTCGCCGTCGACGGCGAGCAGGTTCCGCGCGACCGCTATGGCCTGCTCGGTCGCGTTGGTCCGGTGCTCGATCCGGATCCGCTGCCCGAGATCGGGGTGGGGCCAGGACGCGACGTCACCGGCGGCCCAGACACCCGGTCCCGCGCTGCAGATCGCATCGCACTCAACCCCGTTGCCCACCGGAACACCGCTGCCTGCCAGCCATTCAGTGTTCGGGATCGCGCCAATCGCCACGAGCACGAGGTCGGCGGGCAGTGTCCGCTCGTCGGATAGCCGCACACCGGTCACCCGGCCGTCCTCAGCCAGCACGCCTTCGACCAGCACACCGGCCTCGACCCGCACACCGTGATCACGGTGGGTCGCGGTCAGAACCCCGCCGAGCACGTCGCCGAGCACGTCCGCGAGCGGCATCGGCGTGTCGGTCACCATCGTGACCTCGGCCCCGAGCTCCCGCGCCACTGCGGCGGACTCCGCGCCCATGAATCCCCCGCCCACCACGACGAGCCTGGGACGACCGGCGAGTGCTTCCCGCAGCGCCAGCGCATCGTCGAGCGTGCGCAGCGCGTGCACGCCGGCGACGTCTTCGGTGCCGGGCAGCCGCCGCGGCCGCACGCCGGTCGTGATCACCAGCTCGTCGTAGCCGACGACCTCGCCGTCATCGACGGTGAGCTTGCGGGCAACTGGGTCCAACGCGGTCGCGGCCTTGCCCAGGCGCAGGTCGAGGTCGAGATCGCGCACCGCCTCGTCCGAACGCAGTCGCAGCCGATCGGTCTCCCAAGCCCCGGACAACAGCTGCTTCGACAACGGCGGGCGGTCGTATGGCAGATGGGTTTCCGCTCCGACCAGCGTCACCGCACCCTCGAAACCGCGCCGACGCAGCGCCTCGGCGACCCCGAGTCCGGCCGCGGAGGCACCGACCACCGCGATCCGGTCCGGGCGGCTCACGCGGCGACCCACGACGAGACGGTGGGCCGCTCGGTTTCTGGTCGACAGAGCCCCGTCGAGGCGGTCCGGAGCGCTCTCCCTCGAACGTCAAGATCAACCAGTTCAGCCACGGGAACCTCACTTTCCGGCACGCCCGCGAGTGAGTCAGCGGGCCGCATCGCACAGTAACCTAACTAAGTTCAGTTATGAATATAGACCTCTCCCAGGACTTGAAAACCACAAGCGGGGGTGTGCCCACTCACATTTCACCGAGCGCGGCGGGGCACTCCGCCCGATGCGAAATTCACGGAGGGGTCAGTCCTCCGCGTCGGCGACCACCAGCGCGAGCATCCGCTCGATCCTCGTCTCCGGAACACGAGCGCCCTCGCCCGGCTCGGCGCTGATGATCACACCGAGCAGCCCGTCCGCCAGGCCGTCGATCAGCTCGGTGGCCGAGTTCAGCGAGAGGCTGTGCTGCAACGAGACCATGCCGTGCAGGCCGGTCCAGAGCGTGTGCGCCGCCTGACGCGACGGCAGGCTGACCACATATCCCTCGTCCAGGCAACGCTGCACCGCGCGCCGGAAACGGGCCGCCACCAAACGCGACGGATGCCGACCCACGCGGTCGGGCTCCACCGCGGGCTGACGAATCTCGTACATCAGGCGGTAGTGCCCCGGGTTCTCCATCGCGAACCGGCAGTACGTGCGGACCTGGGCCACCAGTCGCGTACGGGCGTTCTCACCTGCCACGGCCTCGTCCGCCGCGCGCATGCGATCGGCCAGTTGCTCGTACTTGTCCGCCAGCGCGGCCCACACCAGCTCCGCCTTGTCCGCGAAGTGCAGGTAGATGCTCGGAGCCGAGACCCCGACTTCCTTGGCCACCGCCCGCATCGTGAGCTTCTCATCGCTGCCCCACTCGGCCAGCAGCCGGTTCACTGCGGCGAGCACCTCCGCACGAAGCTGCTCGCCGTGACCACGGGGACTACGGGGACGACCACTCATAACGCCCATTTTCACACCTGGGAGCGCACCAGCCTCGCGAGCGGTTCATCTCCGACGCTGTTCGGGCGATCGTCGGCTGGCTGAGCGCTGCGGCCAACCGAGCGTGCTCCCGCTGCGACGGCTTCGCACAGCACACGACAGGCCAACCGGCAAACGCAATCGAAGCCGCCTCGTCACGTATCTCGCCCGAGCGCACGGGCCCTCCGAGACTCGACGGTGGCGGTGGAATCGACGACGTGATCAGCGGCGTCCTAGATCAGGATCCCTCCCCGCGGCGAGGCGAGGCACGCCCACGTTCGGCAGGCGCGCGCCACCACCTCACCAACGTCAGGGATGAAACCGGCCACATGCGTCAGTGCGCAGCGGCTCGGAGCGTGAAACCGCCGTCGACAGGGAGCACGACGCCGGTGATGAACGCCGCATCGTCGCAGGCGAGGAACAGCGCCGCGTTGGCGACGTCCCAGCTGTCGCCTTGGTGTCCCATCGGAACCATGGCGGCGCGTCTCGCGGCGATCTCGTCGCGCTCGGTGCCGCTGGCCCTGGCGACCGAATCCACCCCCATGGGAGTGTCCATCATGCCGGGAGCCACGCAGTTGATCCGCACGCCGTGGGGTGCGTACTCCAAAGCGAGGCTGCGGGTCATGGCGTGCACCGCGGCTTTCGAGGTGGTGTAGGCGATCGCCTCTCCCCCGGCGAGCAGCCCGGCCATCGAGGAGATGTTGACCACCGAACCCCGTCCGCGTTCCCGCATGTGCGGCAGGAGGTACTTGCAGGTCAGCCACATCCCGGTGAGGTTGACCTCGAATCCCTGCCGCCACTTCTCCGCAGGCAAGGATTCGGTCGGCCCGGCCGGCACGATGCCCACGTTGTTGTGCAGCACGTCGACGGCGCCGAACGTCTCCAGCGCTGCGTCGCGGATGCTTTCGCACTCGGATTCCCCGGTGATGTCGGCCTTGTGGGCCACCGCGATACCACCCTTGCCGGTCACCAGGTCGGCGGTCTCCTGCGCGGAGTCGACGTCCCGGTCCACGACCAGCACTTTCGCGCCCTGCTGGGCGAAGGTCAGCGCGACCGCGCGACCGTTGCCGGTGGTGGCACCTGGGGTCTGCCCACCACCGACCACGACCGCGGTCCGTCCTTCGAGCTTGCCCGTCATCGCTCGCCCTTCCGCGCTCACCAGGTCACCGGTAGTTCTTCGAGCCCGTAGGTCAGGGCTTTGTTGTGGAAGTGCAGCTCGCTCTCCTCGACGGCCAGTCGCAGGTCCGGGATGCGCTGGAACAGTCGCGGCCAGGCGACCTGCATCTCGACGCGGGAGAGGTTCTGGCCCAGGCACTGGTGCACACCGAAGCCGAAGCCGATGTGCTTGCGCTCGACGCGGGTGATGTCGAGCCTCTCGGCCTCGGCGAACACCTCGGGGTCGCGATTGGCGGCCGGCAGGTTGCAGATGATGCCCTCGCCAGCGCGGATGAGCACGCCACCGACCTCGGTGTCCTGCACGCAGACCCGGCGCGGTTCGGTCTGCACCATGCTCCAGTAGCGCATCATCTCTTCAACGCAGCTCGGCGCGTACTTGGCCGGGTCCGACAGCAGGATCTCGCGCTGCTCGGGTTCGCGGATCAACGCCAGGATTCCCAGACCGATCATGTTCGCGGTGGTCTCGTGCCCAGCGCCGATGACCAGCACACCCAGCCCCACGGCCTCCTGGAAGGTGAGCTCGCCACGCTCGTCGACGTGGGTGTTGACCAGCCGCGACAGCAGACCGCTGTCCGGCTCGGAACGCTTGCGCTGCATGTGCTCACCGATGGTGGCGAACATGGTCTCGTGAGCGGCGTGCTTTTCGTCCTGCGGCAGTTCGAGCTGAACGAGCTTCTTCGAAGACTCGTGCACCGCGTGCCGCTCCTCGTAAGGAACACCCAGCACCTCGCAGATGACCACGGTCGGCAGCGCCAGCGCGAACTGCTCGACCAGGTCCACCGGCCGCGGCAGGGTCAGCAGGTCGTCGATGAGCCGGTCGGTGAGCTCGACCATCCGCGGACGCAATGCCTCGGAGCGCTTGGCGGTGAAGTCGGGGTTGAGGATCCGGCGCACCGGCAGGTGCTCGTCGCCGTCCTTGCGGAAGAAGATCCCGCCTTCGACGAACGGCTGAGCGTCGCTGGTGTTGGGGAATCCCGGCAGCGTGACATCAGCGGCGAAGCGGTCCGTGGCCGAGAGCACCTCCCGGATCTGGTCGTGCCGGGTGATCAACCAGGGCGTGCTGCCATCCCAGATCTTCACCCGCTCCGGCGCACCGGCTTCGCGGAACTTTGTGGCCTTCTCGGGCGGGGCGAACGGGCAGCCGCGGTTGAGCGGGAAGTCCGGAGCCGAGACGTGTTCTTGCGCTGTCGTCATGTCGATTCTCCGTTTCACGGTGGGAGGTGGGTTCAGGCCACGAGTGCGGTGTCCCAATCGGTTCGGTCGGCGACCAGCTTTCGCAGCGCTCGCAGCCGGCGGACCATGTTCACGCCCAACGCCGCGGTGACGCGGCCGAACAGCGCGGTGAACCGCCGTTCGGCGAGGCTGCCGTCGATCACCTGCATCCGATCGGCGCCGCGGGTACGACCGTAGATCTGGATCTTGTGCTCGTACTGGTCGGACCACACGTACGGCACGCTGGTGAACGCCGATGGCTGATCGGCCAGGATGTTGCGGGCCACCGCCATGCCCTGCTCGGCGGCGTTGGTGCGGTGCTCGATGCGCAAGCGCTCCCCGCTGACGGGATCCAGCCACGAGGCGACGTCGCCGGCCGCCCAGACACCGCCACCGGCGTGCAGCGTCTCGTCGCACTCGACACCGTTGCCGACGGGCACACCGCTGCCGGCGAGCCATTCGATGTTGAGCAGGGTCCCGATACCACGTCCGCATCGATGGTGCGGCCGTCGGCCAGCTCGATACCGGTGGCCCTGCTGCCGTCGTGGCACACGCGCGTGACCATCGAGTCGCCGATCACCCGCACCCCGCGCTCGCGGTGCAGGTCGGTGAGCATCGCGCCGATCTCCTCACCCACGGCGTCGATCAGCGGCAGCGGACGTTCGGTCACCATCGTGACCTCGCAGCCCATCAAGCAGGCCACCGCGGCGGCTTCGGCACCGATGAAACCGCCACCGACGATCACCAGGTGCCCACGATCGTCGAGCGGTCGGCGCAGCGCCTGCGCGTCATCCAGCGTCCGCGGCAGGTGCACGCCTTCGACGCTGTCGACTCCGGCACGGTGCGCGCCCGGACCCCGGTGGCTGCCACGAGCGCGTCATAACCGAGTCGGCTGCCGTCGGCGAGCAGCACTTCCCGTCCTCCCGTGTCCAGCTTCTCGGCAGGCGAGCCGAGCACCGTGCGCACGCCGAGATCGTCGAATGCCTCCGGGGCGCGCAGGGTCAGGCGCTCTAGCTCCCACTCCCCGGCCAGCAGCTGCTTGGACAGCGGCGGCCGGTCGTAGGGCAGATGCGGTTCGTCACCGACTAGAGTCAGTTCCCCGTGAAAACCGCCGCGCCGCAGTGCTTCCACCGTGGACAGACCGGCGGCCGAAGCGCCGACCACCACGATCCGATCAAGCCCCGTCGTCATTCGCGCACCAAGATGGCAGCGGCCGGGCAGATGGCGGCGGCTTCGCGGACGTTGTCGTACTGCTCAACAGGCGGTGCGGCGTCCAGCAGGACCACCACCCCGTCCTCATCACGCTGGTCGAACACCTCCGGCGCCGCCAGCACGCACTGACCGGCTCCACAGCACTTGTCTTGTTCGAGGGTGATCTCCACGGCCAACTCCGCTCTCACGAATAGATAAGTGAACAGTCGTTACTATACAGTTGTTTACCGATAGCGAGCGAACATGACCCCCACCACACCGGAGGTTCGAATGAGCACCGACCGCGATGAAGGACTCGAACTGCTGCGCGAGATGCTGCCCGAGATGCTCGACAGCCAGACCGGCGACGAACTCCAGATGGAGGGCTTCGCAGGCGAATTGGCCGAGCTGAGCCTGCAGAGCGTCTTCGGCGCGCTCTGGACCCGCCCAGGACTAGATCGGCGCAGCCGCAGCCTGGTCACATTGGGCATCCTGATCGCCCTGCGCGCGAACGAAGAACTCGCCTTCCACTTCCCCATCTCCCTTCGCAACGGGCTCACCCGCGACGAAATCGAGGAGGTCGTTTACCACGCCACCGCCTACGCCGGATTCCCCGCAGCCTCCGCGGCACGCCTGGTGGCGATGCGGTCACTCGGCGACGACGCCACCTCCTGACCAGGGTCGAACACCGTGACCAGCATCCGGACATGGCAGGCTGGAGCCATGCGTGCAGACGATTCGTCCTCAAAGGAAGATTCGGGCACCGCGCGGGGGCGGCGCGAGCGAAACCCGCGAGGCCAGGGGGACCGGCTGCGCGAAGAGGTGATCGCCGCGCTGGTTCGCCTGGTCAACGACGACGACCGAATGCGCCCACTGCCGCTGTCGCTGCGCGAGGTCGCGCGCGAGGCAGGTGTCACCGCTCCCGCCCTGTACCGGCACTTCGCCGACAAGGAAGAACTGGGGCGCGCCGTCGAGATCGACGGGTTCGAGCGACTGATCGCAGCCATGGACGCTGCCGACGCCTCGGTCGCCTCCGGACTGCCCAGCCAGCGATTGATCGCCCAGGCGCAGGCCTACTGTCGGTTCGCCCAGGAGCACAAGGGCTACTACCGGATCATGTTCAAGACCGACTTCATGCGCTTCGCCTCCTCGATCACCGAGCCGCACATGGCCGCCGAACTTGCCGAACGATGGCGCATCGCGGTCGCCCGGCTGCGCGAGCAGGACATCGAGCTCAGCCAGCCACCCGAACAAGCCGCGATGTTCATCTGGGCATCGGTGCACGGCCGACTGGCACTCACCTCCACTGTGGAATCGATCTGGCCACTCGGCGACGTGCACGATTACATCGAGAGGCTGGTGGAGTCACTGGTGAAGGTCGGCCTGCCCAGACTCCCGACCGCCTGAAACCAGCACGTCCACTGGGGTCGGAGCCAGGTCGTCAGCGCCACCGAGCCGGCGCTGCCCATCACCAGGTGACGGGCAGCGCCGCAAGACCGTAGACGACGCGGTGCGGACGTAACTCCACACCCTCGAACGGCACACCGAGCGCCAGCGTCGGGAACCTCTTCAACAGTGTCGAAAACGCCGCGGCCATCTCCATCCGCGCCAGCGGCGCACCCAGGCAGTGGTGCGGACCGTGCCCGAACGCGACGTGCGCGGTGGGATTGCGTGTCAGGTCGAGCCGATCGGGGTCGTCGAAGAAACGCGGATCGCGGTTTGCCGCCGCGAGCCCGAACTGCACCTGCGAACCCGCCGGGATCGTCTGGTCGCCCAACCGAACCTCCTGCTTGGTCGCCCGCGGAATTCCGGAGTGGGCGACGCTGAGGAATTGCAGCAGCTCCTCCACGGCCGAGCCGATCTGATCGGGGTTGGCACGCAGCCACTCCAACTGATCAGGGTGCTGCAGCAGAGCCAGAGTACCGATGCCGAGCATGTTCGCCGTGGTCTCATGGCCTGCGGTGAGCAACAGCCCGGCGATGTTGGTCAGTGCTTCGGCGTCGAGCTCGTCGCCGTGCTCACGCACCATCGACTTTGGTTGCACAAGTGAAACCATTTTTCAAGTCTCACAGTCGCGTGGACGAACGCCCCACCGCGCCCGTCCATCGCTGGCGCCTACAGAAGCACCGAGCACCCGACCGGCCCCAGCTCCAGGCGTGAGTCCTCAGTCGAGAAGAGAGCCACCACCGAACGTCGCGAACTCACGTCAGATCCCAGCACGCGGCGCCAGTTCCGACTCGGCGATATGAAGGCGCGCCAGCGGCTACCTAACGACCGATATCGGCGGAAGGCTTCGCGGCGGCACCGTCGCCGGTGGCCTCCTCCGTCTCACGGTGATCGAGCGTGAAGCGGTACGGACCCATGAGAAGCACGCAGACGATGCTCATCGCGACAAGAGCGACGATCGGGATGGTGCCGGCCCGGTAGGAACCCGTGGCTGCGAAGATCTGACCGAGCAGGAACATCCCAGAGGCCGCTCCCAGCGCGTAGAGGAAGTAAACGAATCCCAGCACCCGACCGTACGAGTGCTTGGGGAAGTAGCGACTTGTCATGTAGGCGGCGACATCGCCCTCGGCTCCCAACCCGAGCCCGATCAGGGCGGCACCCACGAACAGCAGGCCTACCTCGGCCGAGATGATCAGCATGGCGACGCCGGTTGCGCACAGCGCGAAGATGATCGCGGCGATGACCGGGGCGTAGAAGCGGTCAAGCAGGTAGCCGACCAGCAGGCGGGCCAACAGCGACGACAGGCTCAGCACGGACAGGACGGACACGGCCACGGCCTTGTCGATACCCTTGTCCGTGGTCATCGGCACGACCTGCGACATGAGCCCGAAGGTCGCCGAGGACACCAGGAAGATCGACACGGACAACAGCCAGAACTGCCGATACTTGCGAGCCACAGTCCACAGCGACTCACCGATCACCCGCCTTCATCGCGCGCGGCCTTTCTCTCGCCCTCGTGTTCGGCGGGCATCCTGGTGACGAAGAGGTAGACCGCCACCGGGATGACCGTGCACATGGCTCCAATCACCAAGCAGGTCAACCGCCACCCGGCGAGCTCGAGGACCCAGTTCGCGAGGAACGGCATCAGGACCCCGCATGCGCCCAGCCCTGCCATGAGAGTCCCCAGTGCTACACCGCGCCGGTCTTGGAACCACGCGCTGACCACGGTCGCGTGGACGATCGGGTTCACGGCGCCGCTACCGGCGCCCATTACCACGCAGGCGAGGTAGAACAACATCTGGTTGTTCGGCAGGACGGACAGCCCCATGAATCCGATGCCGAAGGTGAGGGCCATGGAGACTGACGGCGCCTTGGGACCGTAGCGGTCGATGAGGATGCCGAGCGCCACGATGCTGATACCCACCAGCACGGTTTCGATCGACAGGCCGTTGCCGATGACACTGCGCTCCCACCCGAACTCCGCTGCCATGGGCCCGCCGACGACGTTGAACAGGACGTTGACGGTGCTCGTGCCGAAAAGCAGCGTCAGGAAGCCGGTAACGACGTACCACCACCGGTTCATGTGCCGGGATCGCGTCGGGAATGCGGCGACGCTGCCTGCACTCATGCGAACTCCTGTCTGTCGGCGAACCTCGCGGTTCGCTGGCCAAGGACCTCTCCTCAGTGCTGTGGTGGGTCACGAAGCATGAGATTTGGTCCGTCCTTTGTCAAGATATGACCAAAATGGGACGATCGTCTGAATCCAAGTCGGCACCAAGCCCCCTGATTGACACCACGATTGCGCGAGCCTATGGTCCGAAAACCCAATTGCGAATGCGGCATTCCTATATCGGAACGGATCAATGATGCTTCGACCGACTCACATCGTCGCGGTGCTCGCCGTGGCAGGGCTGGCTGCGGCCGGCTGTGCGCAGGCGCCGTCCGCAGCGCAGAACTACCCCTCGTCCACGGTCCGGATCATCACGCCCTTCGCGTCGGGTGGGATCTCGGACACGACCGCTCGCGTGGCGTCCCAGTGCCTCGAGAAGGACCTCGGTGGCACGTTCATCGTCGAGAACAAGGACGGTGGCGGAGGCGCCGTCGGCATGACGGAAGTGGCGCAGGCCAAACCGGATGGCAGCACCCTGTCCGTGGTGTCAGTGTCGACCGCCGCGCTGGTGCCGCTCGTGACCGAGGGAGCGAAGTACGAAGGGGCCAGCTTCGAGCCGATCTCCGGTGTGACGCTCGCCCCCTCGGTGCTGGTGGTGAAGAACGACAGCCCGCACCTCACCGCCCAAGACCTGCTAGCCGCGGCGAAGAGCGAGAACGGCGGGTTCACGGTCGCCATGCCCGGTTCTCGCGGCATCTTCTCCCTCACCACGAACGCGATCACTCAGGCTGGCGGGCCGAAGTTCACCAACGTTCCCTTTGAGAGCAACGACAAATCCGTGGCTGCGGTTCTCGGCGGCAACTCCGACAGCGCCTACCTGAGCACCTCACCGAACCTGCTCGAACAACTGCGGTCGGGCCAGCTGCGCGCGATCGCCACCGGTGCGCCCCAACGCCTCGAATTCCTGCCCGACGTTCCCACCTTCGCCGAACTGGGTTTCCGCGATCTTCCGGATTCCACCGTGAACGTCGCGCTGGTCGCACCGCGCGGACTGGACGACAAGATCGAGCAGCGGCTCGCCGACGCCATGCAGAAGTGCCTCGAGGACCCGCACACCGCCGACGTGCTCGGCGAGGAGTTCGTGCGCCAGGACGACCCGGGACCGGCCGTCATGCGCGAGGAATTCGCCACCTCGGAAGCCTCGTGGCGCAAGGCGGTCGGCCGATGACCGGCGCACGAGCTGCCGACCGACCACACCGGACGGTCCCGGCCGCACTGACCGCGCTCGGAGCCGTCGCGGTCGTGGTCTCCGTCGGATTGGGGCTGGGGAGCACGACGCAGCCGGGACCTGGTGCCTGGCCGCTCGTGGCTTCCGCCGGAGTCGTCCTCAGTGGAGCCTGGCTGACCGTCACCGGCGTCGAACGCCCCGAGCTCGTCGCGCTCACCGATCTCGGCAGAGTGCTCGCAGCCGTCGGCGCCCTCGCGCTGTTCGTCGTGCTGCTCCCGCTCGTGGGCATGCCGGTGCCCGCTCTGGTGGCGATCGTCGTGTGGCTCCGGCTGTTCGGGGAGTCGTGGCGGCTGACGATCGCCACCGCGGTGCTGGCCGTCGTCAGCCTGCAGATCGTCTTCGTCGAACTGCTCGCGGTCCCGCTGCCGGTCGGGCCACTGGCCCCGGGGAGCTGAGCGCGATGAACTTCTCCGAGATCCTGGCCGGTTTCGAAACGGTGCTGACGCCGACGAACCTGCTGTTCGTGCTCATCGGTGTCGTCGTCGGCATGGTCATCGGCGTCATCCCCGGGCTGGGGCCGACGGCGACGATCGCGCTCCTGCTGCCGCTGACCTACGGCATCGAGCCCGCCACGGCCATCATCATGCTCGCCGGCATCTACTACGGCTCGATGTACGGCGGCACCATCACCTCGGTCCTGCTGCACCTGCCCGGCGAAGCCGCCTCCGTGGTCACGACCTTCGACGGCTACCAGATGGCCAAGCAGGGACGTGCGGGACCGGCGCTGGGCATCGCCGCGATCGGCTCGTTCGTCGGCGGGCTGGTCTCCGTGGTCGGACTGCTGCTGTTCGCACCGCTGCTGGCCTCGTTCGCCCTGCGCTTCGGCCCTCCGGAATTCACCGTGCTCGCCCTGCTCGGCATCGCGTTGGCCGCCTACCTCGGCTCGCGCCGGTTCGCCGCGGCGCTGGCGATGGCGGCCTTCGGCCTGCTGCTGGCCACGGTCGGGCAGGACTCCATCGAGGGAAGCCCGCGGTTCACCTTCGGCAGCCTCGAACTCCTCAACGGACTCGACTTCGTCGCGGTCGCCATGGGCCTGTTCGGGCTCGGCGAACTCCTGCACACGCTGGAAACCTCGCGCCGGGCCCGCGGGCAGATCGCTCCGGTCGGCCACGTCCTGCCCTCCCGCGCCGAGATCCGGCAGTCCGGAGGAGCGATCGCCCGCGGCAGCGTGATCGGGTTCGTCCTCGGGTTGCTGCCGGGCGGCGGCGGCATGGTCGCGTCGCTGGCCTCCTACGCCACCGAGAAACGACGTTCGTCCGCACCGGAACGCTTCGGCAAGGGCGCCATCGAAGGCGTCGCCGGCCCGGAGACCGCCAACAACGCAGGATCCCAGGCCGCTTTCATCCCGCTGCTCACCCTCGGCCTACCACCCAACCCGGTGCTCGCGCTGATCCTCGGCGCACTGCTCATCCAGGGCGTGACACCAGGGCCGCAGCTCATCGTGGAGAACCCCGACATCTTCTGGGGCGTCATCGCCTCGATGCTCGTCGGCAACATCATCCTGCTGGTGCTGAACCTGCCGCTGGTGCGCGTGTTCATCAAGATCCTCAACATCCGCGTCGCGATCCTCGCCGCGCTAGCGGCCGTGGTAACGATGCTCGGCGTTTTCAGCATCAACAACAGCGTCTTCGACCTGTGGGTCGTGCTCGCCTTCGGCGTGCTCGGCTACGGCATGCGCAAGGCGGGCTTCGAACCCGGACCGCTGGTGCTGGCCTTCGTGCTCGGCGGTCTACTCGAACCCTCCGTGCGCCAGTCCCTGCTGATCAGCGGCGGTGACCCCACCGTCTTCGTCACCAGACCCATTTCCGGCACCATGCTCGGCCTCGCCGCGATCGCCACGATCGTCATGACCGTGAAGTCGGTCCGGGCCCGGAAGAACACCCGCACCCCAACCGATCCCGAGAAGGTGAACGCATGACGACGTCCGCGCCCCCACCATCGAGCCCGCCTCTCGACGGAGTCACCGTCGTCGCGCTCGAGCACGCCGTCGCCGTGCCCATCGCCAGCAGGCAGCTGGCCGACCTCGGTGCCCGCGTCATCAAGATCGAGCGCCTCGACGGCGGCGACTTCGCCCGAGGTTACGACGACGTCGTGGCAGGCGAACTGTCGAGCGTGTTCCTGTGGACGGGGCGCGGGAAGGAATCACTCGCGGTCGACCTCAAGAACCCGGCGGGGATCGCGCTCGTGCGAGAATTGCTGGCCGGGGCCGACATCTTCATCCAGAACATGAGTCCCGGCGCGGTCGAGCGGCTGGGCCTCGGTCCCGACGAGCTCACCGAGGAGAACCCCCGGCTCATCGTCGTCTCCAACACCGGCTACGGCGAACCCGGCCCCTACGCGGGCAAGCGCGCCTACGACGCGCTGGTGCAGGCCGAGTCGGGCACCGTGGCCGTCACCGGCACCAAGGGCATCATGGTCAAGCCGGGTTTCTCGGCCGCCGACGTGGCCAGTGGGATGTACATGGCGCAAGCCGCACTGATGGGCCTGTACCAGCGGGAGCGCACCGGCGTGGGAACGGTGGTCGACGTCGCGATGATCGACGCGATGACCGACTTCATCGCCAACCACATCTACTACGCCCAGCACAACGGGATCCCCGCCGAACGCATCAGCCTCGGCCACCCCTCACTCGTCCCCTACGGCGAGTACGCCACGCGGGACACGCCCGTCGTCGTCGGCATTCAGAACGACCGCGAGTGGGCGCGCTTCGCCGAACACGTGCTCGGGCGACTGGAGCTGGCAGAAGAGCCCGAGTACGCCACCAACGTCGCCCGCACCCGGCGTCGCGATGAGGTCGACGCGCTGATCTCGCAGACGCTCCGGCGATTCACCGCCGCTGAGCTGACGGCGCTGCTCGACGACATCGGCATCGCCTGCGCCCGGGTCAACGACCTCAAGTCGGTCTCCGAGCACCCGCAGCTCGTGGAGCGCGACCGCTGGGCGCAGACCTCGACGCCCGTCGGCCCGGTGCCGACGTTGCGGCAGGTCATCACCGAGCGCCGCAAGCAGTACCCGGTTGGTGCCGTGCCGGCGTTGGGACAGCACACCCGGCAGCTGCTCGCCGAGCTCGGGCGCGACGGAGCGGCGATCGACGAGCTCGTGCGGCGCGGCGTGGTGCGCGATTCCACAACACGTGTTCCAGGCCAGTAAATTGGAGCGAATGGGGACGCAGAACGAAGGGCACCGGTCGGTGGCCCGAGCGCTGCATGCGCTCGAGATCACCGTAGCCAGCGAAACCGGCGTGACCCTCGGTGAGCTCGCCGAGCACGTGGGCGCGGCGAAGTCCTCGCTGCACCCCTTGCTGCGAGCACTGGTGTTCCGCGGCTACCTCGTCCACGAGGACAACCGCTACCGCCCGGGCCCGGCGATCGACACGCTGGCGATGGCACAACACCCCGCGGTCGTACCGGTCGCCCGCCCCTTCATGGAGGACCTGCTCCAGCAGTTCAACGAGACGGTCATGCTCGGCAGCGTGGTCGGCGAGACCCTCGTGTACTTGCACTCCCTGGAGTCCACGCACGTGGTGCGCTACTCGCCACCGCAGGTCAGGCCAGCGACGGACCACCCCTCCTCCATCCGCAAGCTCTACCTCGCCCAGCTCGACGACGCGGACCTCGAGAAGTACGTGGCCGCCAACATCTGCGAGGACAAGCGAGAACGGCTGCTGGCGGAGGTGCGCGAGGCCCGCACCACCGGCGTCGCCTACAACCACGGTGACACCTTCCCGGACCTCAGCGCCGTCGCCGCGCGGATCACCGGCGACCAGGGCGTCCTCGCCTGCCTGGCCCTCGGCGGGCCGAGTCGGCGAATCGACGCGCGATCCGACGAGATCACCGAAGCTCTTCGCGAGGCGACCGCAGGCATCGAGACCGTGCTGTCCGCCGGAAGCCGAAATGCCTCGCCGTAACCGTTCATCGACCTGAACGGACCGATCCCGAACTCCCGGAATCGGTCCGCCGCCCTATGACCGCTCAGACCGCCTTGCCGCCGGCGAGGTCGAGGGCGATGTCGACGATCATGTCTTCCTGGCCGCCGACCATGCCGCGACGTCCGACCTCGACCAGGATTTCGCGGGTGTCGAGGCCGTAGTGCGTCGCCGCTCGCTCGGCGTGCCGGAGGAAGCTGGAGTAGACCCCGGCGTAGCCCAGGGTGAGGGTCTCCCGGTCGACCTGCACCGGCCGGTCCTGCAGGGGTCGCACGATGTCGTCCGCGGCGTCCTGGAGGGCGAACAGGTCGCAGCCGTGCTTCCAGCCGTGGATGTCGGCCACGGCGATGAACGCCTCGATCGGGCAGTTGCCCGCCCCGGCGCCGTGCCCGGCCAGCGAGGCGTCGACCCGGGTCACTCCCTCCTCGACGGCGATGACCGAGTTGGCCACCGACAGCGAGAGGTTCTCGTGGGCGTGGACGCCGATTTGGGTGGTCGGTTCGAGCACGTCACGGTAGGCGCGCACCCGGTCCCGGACGTCCCGCATGGTGAGCCGGCCGCCGGAGTCGGTGACGTAGACGCAGTGCGCGCCCGCGTCCTGCATGATCTTCGCCTGCGCCGCCAACTCCGCCGGCGGCGCCATGTGCGACATCATCAGGAATCCGGACACGTCCATGCCCAGGTCACGAGCCTTGCCGATGTGCTGGATCGCGATGTCGGCCTCGGTGGCGTGAGTGGCCACCCGCACCGAGACCACGCCCAGGTCGTGGGCCTTCTCCAGCGCCTCGATCGTCCCGATCCCCGGCAGCAGCAAGGTGGTGAGCTTGGCGTTCTCCACGACCTCGGCCGCCGCGGAGATCCACTCCCAGTCCGTGTTGCTGCCCGGCCCGTAGGTCAGGCTGGCACCGGCCAGTCCGTCGCCGTGCGCGACCTCGATCGCATCCACCCCGGTCTTGTCCAGCGCGGACGCGATCGCCTTGACCTGGTCCGGCGTGAGCCGGTGCCGGACGGCGTGCATCCCGTCCCGCAAGGTCACGTCCTGCACGTAGAGCACGGGCTGCTCGCCCATCAGACCACCTCCACCTTCTGCTCACCTTGAGCGGCGACCAGCTGCTCGGCCGTGCGCAGCGCAGCCGAGGTCATGATGTCCAGGTTGCCCGCGTAGGAGGGTAGGTAGTGCGCGGCGCCCTCGACCTCGAGGAACACCGACACCCGCCATCGCGGCCGCGGCGCGTTCCCGATCAAGGTGCCCAGCGGCTCGTCGTCCTGGATCGCGTCGACCTGGACCTGCTGTTTGAGCCGGTAGCCCGGCACGTACCGGGAGACTTCGGCGTGCATCCGAGCGATGGAGTCCTCGATCTCCTCCGGGTCACCTCCGGCAGCCAGGCAGAGCACCGTGTCCCGCATGATCATCGGTGGCTCGGCCGGGTTGAGCACGATGATCGCCTTGCCGCGCCGCGCACCGCCGACGGCCTCGATCGCCTTGCTGGTGGTCTCGGTGAACTCATCGATGTTCGCCCGCGTCCCCGGTCCCGCGGACTTCGACGCGATCGACGCGACGATCTCCGCATAAGGCACCTCGGTCACCCTGGAGACCGCGGCAACCATCGGGATCGTCGCTTGACCGCCGCAGGTAACCATGTTGACGTTCCGCGCGGCGCGATGATCGTCGAGGTTCACCGCGGGCACCACGAACGGCCCGATCGCCGCCGGAGTCAGGTCCACCAGGATCTTCCCGTGCGGCTCGAGCAGCCCGGCGTTCGCGACGTGCGCCTTCGCCGAGGTCGCGTCGAAGACGACGCCGATCTCGTCGAACACCGGCAGTTCCAGCAGGCCCCGCACCCCCTCGGCGGTGGTGGCGTAGTCGAGGCACTCGGCCCGGGCGAGCCCGTCGGAGGACGGATCGATACCGACCATCGCCCCCATCTCCAGCGTCTCGGAGAGCCGGATGACCTTCATCATGAGATCGGAACCGATGTTGCCGGACCCGATGATCGCGACCTTCGCCTTCATCGCCGGCCTCCGTTCACCGAGGCGCTCGCCGAGCGCTGCTCCGTCGCGGCGGTGCCCGGATCGGAGAACCCGACCGAGACCGTGCCCAGGGGGGACAGCGTCGCGGTGTACCGGCCGCCGGCGGCCACGGGGACCATCGGTCCCAGCGCCCCGGACAGCACCACCTCCCCTGCGCGCAGCGGCGAGCCCAGGTCGCGGCAGACCCGGGCCAGCCAGAGCACGGCCTCCACCGGATCGTCGAGGCAGGCTGCCCCCGTCCCCTCGCTGACCGTTCGCCCGGACCCGTCGACGAGGCTCATCCGCACCTGGGTGAGGTCGAGCCCGTCCAGCGAGGTCCGCAGCGGCCCGAGCACGTACATCGCGCTCGAGGCGTTGTCGGCCACCGTGTCGGCGAAGGTGATGTCCCAGCCCTCGATGCGGCTGTCGACGATCTCCAGTGCCGCCGCCACGTACTCGGTTCCGGCGCGAACCGCATCCGCGTCGAGGTCCTCGGTTTCGAGGTCGTCGGAGAGCACGAAGGCGACCTCGGCCTCGATCTTCGGCTGCAGCAGCGCCGCCGAGTCCGCCACCCCGCCGTCGGGCACCGCCATGTCGGCGTAGAGCACGCCGAAGTCCGGTTGGTCCACCCCGAGCTGCTGCTGGACCGCGGGCGAGGTCAGGCCGACCTTGCGGCCCACGATCCGCCTACCGGTGGCGATGGCGTCAGCCGTCAGGATGTTCTGTACGGCGTAGGCGGTCTCCGCCCTGCCGTCCGGCAGGACGTCGCGGACGGGTGCGCACGGGGTCCGCGTGCGCGCTGCGGCGAGCAAGCGGTGTGCGGCCTCCCGGATTCCGGGGTTCTCCGACATGTGTGTCCCTTCGTCGTCGGGAAATCGAGTCAGCCCCGCTTGACGAGCGGAAGCTCGGGGCGCCGGTCCGACACCCCCGCCTTGTCGGCGAGCTCACCGCTCACGGTGCCGGTGGCGAAGAACTCGGCGAAGACCGGGTTGAACAGGTCCGGACGGTCGGTCTGGCCCTGGTGCCCGCAGTCGTCCGGGTAGAAGAACTGGATGTTCGGGAGGTGGTCCTCCTGCACGTGACCCCACTCGACCGGGGTCAGGATGTCCTGGCGCCCGTACAGGTAGATGCCGGGAATGTCGATCCGGTCCAGGCGGCCCTTGGTGGCCAGGCGGGCAGCCCGGTTCTGGTCGGTCCACGGCACGATGTGGCGGTACTGCAGCAGGGTCGGCCAGAACTGGGCGTGCGCCTCGAGTCGCTGGCTGGCGGAGAGGTACCGCATCTCCACGAGGTCGTCGCCGACGGCCTCCTTGCGGTGGATGATCGCCTCCATCATCGTCCGCATGCCCTCGCGGGTGCCGTCGTAGGCGGTCATGTGGAACTGGCCCTTCGGCGGCGCGACGTCCTCGGGCACCACGTCACCGACGTCACCGGCGATGAGCGCGAAGCTGATCACCCGGTCCGGCCGGGACAGCATGTAGTTCACCGTGTTCATGCAGCCCATCGAGTTGCCCGCGAGGTGGAACCGGTCCAGGCACAGCGCGTCGACGAACTGCCCGATGAAGTCCACGAAGCTCTCCATGCCCTTCGGCCAGTACTCCTCGCGGAGGTCCGACAGCCCGAAGGCCGGCATGTCCGGGCAGTAGACGCGAAAGCCCTGCTCCGCGAGGTAGGGAGTCATGAAGCGCCATCCGGCCAGGCCCGAGGATCCGGGCAGCCCGCCGTGCAGCAGCACCACAGCAGGGCCGCTGTCGCCGGAGGTCATGTAGTGGGCCCGGGACCCGTCGGCCAGCCGCACCCAGCGGCTCGCCATCCCGGGGACCTCGACCAGGTTCTCGTCCGTAAGAGGCATCAGTGTCGTCCTTCGGTTTCGTAGTGCGTTCTTTCAGCGCTCGTCCGCGAGCCCGAGGAACTCGAGCGCGTTGCGGGCGAGGAGATCGGCCCCTGCCTCGACCGGCAAGGCCCCTGACTTGCGCGCGTCATCGATCGACCGCATCGACAACCGCATCTGGTCCGCGAAGAAGGGCGTGTCGCTGCCGAGCAGCAATCGCTCGACGCCGAAGCGGTGCACCAGCAGGCGGAGGTGCTCGTCGTCGAAGACGAGCGTGTCGGCGTAGAGCCTGCGAGTCAGCGCGTCCCAGAGCTCGGGCGTGGCCCCGCCGCCCAGGCCTGCGGCCACCTTGAGCCGCGGGTAGGCCCAAGCGAAGGCGCCGCACCCGTGGGCGAGGGCGACCCGTAGGCGCGGGTACTTCTCCAGGACGCCGCCGAAGACCAGCGAAGAGGCCGCGATGGCCGTGTCGGCGAGCATGCCCAGCCCAAGGTCGAACGGCTGCCCGGCCCGTCGGACCACGCCCTGACCGCCGAGGATCGGGTGGACGAACACCGCTGCACCCGTCCGCTCGCAGGCCGCCCAGAGCGGATCAAGGACCGGGTCATCCAGGTCTCGGGAGCCGATCCGGGTCCCGACCTCGATGCCCCGCAACCCCAGCTCCACGCACCTGCCGAGCTCGTGGATCGAGGCGTCGACGTCAGCGAGTGGGAGGCAGCCGAGACCGATCAGCCTCCCCTCGGACCGCCCGCAGGCCGCAGCGACTAAATCGTTCAGCGAACCCGCGTAGGCGGGATCGGCGTCGGGGTGCCACGCGTGCTCCATCGTCACGGGAACAGGCGAAATCACCTGGTGGGACACCCCGGCCTCGTCCATGTCCCGCAACCGGAGGCCAACGTCCCAGAGGGACGCGGTGACGACCCGGAACGTCGACTCGCCACACAGGATCCGCCCCCTTCGCTCATCGTCGACCACGAGTCGCGGGGCATCGGCGCCGTGCCCGGCGGACGCGAGCAGATCGGTCCCCAGGTAGTGCGCGTGGACATCGATGGCCGTGGCTGCGGGCATGAGAATTCCTTCGAACGGATCTCGAACGTCGTTGCTGTCACGCCGTTCCCGAGCGACGCTAACGATCGTGCGGCGCCCTCGTAGGTTTCGTTCTAGTGGCCGGAACCGACCTGCTCAGCTCCTCGTCCTGCCCACCCGCGCGCGTTATCGTGTTCCAACGACCCCGTGCGGGTCGCTGTTCACCACCGAGCAGCAATGGAGGTGCTGGTGGCCACTGTGGAGAAGCATTCCCCGGAGACCGACGAGCAACCTGCCTCGATCCTGTCGAAGGCGTTCGACCTGCTCTGGGCGTTCGGCCCGGACCAGCGGGTGCTCACCTTGACCGAGATCGCGCGCGCGAGCGGCCTGCCGAAGTCCACGGCGCACCGGCTCATCCGCCGGCTCATCCCGCTCGGTGTCATCGAACCGCACGGCACCGGGTTCAAGGTGGGACTGCCGATGCGCCGGCTGGCGTCGGCCATGCCGATCGAAAGCCTGCGCCAGTCAGCGCTGCCCCACCTCGGGCAACTGCACCGCTGGTCCAGGCGGCACGTCCACCTCGGTGGCCTGCGCGGGAGCCGGGTGGTGTTCATCGAGCGGTTCCTGCTCCCCGACGAAGAGCTGCCTTCCGCCTGTCCCGGGACGGACATCGGGGCCTACGCAACAGCGTTGGGCAAGGCGATGCTGGCTTTCCTCACCCCCGAGGAACTGGAGGCGGTTCTCGCCGAACCGATGCCGCCGCTGGCGCCCCACACCGTGACCGATCCAGACGAGCTCATGGCGGAGCTGCGCCAGGTCCGACGGCGGCAGGTGGCCATCGCCCGCGGCGAATCGCACCCGGACGTCACCTGCGTTGCCGCCCCGATCCTCATCAGAGGGCGTGCCGTGAGCGCGATCTCGGTGTCGACGACGGCGAAGGACGCCGTCGTCGACCGCGCACTCATCGATGCGGTGAGCGTGACAGCGCACCGCGTCGCGCGGGACAACGAACGCGTGCTCGCCCAGGGCAACGACAGCTGGTTCCCCGGTATCGACTGACCGAGCCGGGTCGGCGCCGCGTCGTAACGCCGACCCGGCAGGTCCTCACCCGTTGTAGAGGGCGAAGGGCTTGTTGGAGTTGAACACGTCCGTGGTGACCATCGTCGACCACTCCCGCGTCAACTTGAGCTCCTGGACGGCCCCGACCAGGCAGAACCAGTTCAGGATCTCGTGCTGACCGGCCTCGACCACATCGCGGCTGGTCGTGGCGGCGAGCTCGTCGTACCGCTCCTCCACCAGCAGCTCGTAGAGCCGCTCGTCCGAGGCAGTGTCGGGCCGGATGTGCCACAACGAGTCGGCGAGGAACGCGTGGGACCAGCTCGAGGACGCCACGAACGCGACCCGGAGGTCGGTGTTCCGGAAGTACCGGGCGATCGCCCGCCCGATCTCCACGCAGCGGGCCGGACTCGGACCCGACGGGTCCAGCGTCTCCTGCTCGATGTCGGCGAAGCGGGCCAGGCCGCCCTTGCGGGCGATCGCGTGCTGCCCGTAGCAGTTCACCGTGATCGGCAGCAGCTTGTACGGGAACTCCGCGCCCGCGTGCTCGTAGTCCAGGAACAGCTGGGTGTTCAGGATCGCGTGCGGGAAGTGAGCGCCTGCCCGCTTCCGGTAGGAGTAGGCCATGTCGACGCCATCGTTGATCAACCCGTCCGTCATGGCGCGGGCCTGCGCGGCATCACCGCGCAGCGTGATCGTGAAGTCGTCGGGCAGCCCCCAGGCGTTGGGGCTCCCCCGCTCGTTCATCACCTCGAAGGCCGGGACCTCCAGATCGTCGTAGGCCAGCACGCAGAAGGGCGGGACGACCTCCTCGCGGAAGTTCTCGTACTGATCGTCCCCCCACACCACGACCACGTCCGGCGCGAACCGGTCGAGCGCCCCACGACAGCGCCGCAGCCCGTCGAGCAATCGGGCGCGGTGACTGGCCGCTGAGGCGCGCCCCTGGTCGTTGCCCCATTCCTCGCGCATGGCTTCCGGCCAGTTCGCCGGGTCCTTCTCCTCCTCCGGGATGTCCGGGTCGGTGAGGGTCCAGCGCAGCAGACCGGCCATGTGCTCATCCGTGCCCGCCAGCAGCGGGTAGTGGGTCATTCCGATGCCGAGGAAGCGGCTCACCGTCGTGCCTCTCCGTGAAGGGGTGTGGATGTGGCGTCGGCCGGCGGTTCGGTCGGGAACCCGTCGTGCGAGACCGGCATGACGACCACGTTCGAAGTCCCGAGTTGCATCCACCGCATGCCCTCGTCATCAGGCTGGTGCGGCATGACCTCGATGGTCGTGAAGGGGACGCCGTTGGGGTCGTGGGTCCCGACGATGATGTTGACGTCGCAGCCGACCGAGCGAACGTGCAGGATCTTGTCCGGACCGTCGGGCGTCAGGTGATCGACGATGCGCATCAGCACTCCCTGGCGTTGGGTTGTCGAGACCGGCCGAACCGACCCGATTCACATGGTTGGGAATTTGGGCGACGCTAACGTTCCGCGCGCTGCGGGGGCGGACGAGTTCCGGTGCCTGGAACCGCTTTTGCCGCGCATCGTCGACGCGGTTCCAGCGGCTGGAACCGCGCCCCACGCTGACCGCGGCCACGCCTAGCGTCGACGCACTCGCAAGCACCTCGACCGCTCAGCGCTGACACCAGAGGGCAGAAACAGTGAGCTCGCCGTCAACGGATTCGCCGACCGCCGACCCCAAAACCCTTCGACGCGTCGTCGGAGCCGGTTTCCTCGGGACGACGATCGAGTACTACGACTTCTTCATCTACGGGACCGCAGCAGCACTGGTGTTCCCCAAGGTGTTCTTCCCCGAGTTGGGCGCCGCAGCGGCGACGACGGCCTCTTTCGCGACCTTCGCCGTCGCGTTCGTGGCACGGCCGTTCGGCGGTGTGGTCTTTGGACATCTCGGCGACCGGGTCGGCCGCAAGACCACGCTGGTCGCGACGCTGCTGATCATGGGTGTCTCGACGGTTCTCATCGGTGTGCTCCCCACCGGGGCGACCATCGGCGTCGCCGCACCGATCCTCCTCGTAGCGCTGCGATTCCTGCAGGGGCTGGCGGTCGGCGGTGAGTGGTCGAGCGCTGCGCTTTTCGTGGGCGAGTACGCGCCACCGCGCAAGCGCGGGCTGTACGCCCTCGCCCCGACTCTGGGAACCTCCGCCGGACTGCTGCTTTCGACGCTGACGTTCCTCGTCACCGGGTTCACGATGTCAACCGAGACGTTCCTGACATGGGGCTGGCGGCTGCCGTTCCTGCTGAGCGTCGTGCTGGTCTTCGTGGGGCTCTGGGTGCGCCTCGGGGTGGCTGACACACCGGTCTTCCGGGCCGCGCAGGAGCGAGCCGCCGCGACGGAGAAGGCGAAGCTCCCCATCACCGAATTGCTGCGCCACCAGTGGAAGCAGATGCTGCTAGCAGCAGGCGCGATCCTGTTCTGGCAGCCGTTCTTCACGATCGCATCCGTGTTCCTGGTCAACTATGGAACCGCCGAGGTCGGCCACTCCCGGAACACGATGCTCACCATCAACATCGTGGCAATCCTGTTCAACATCGCGGGAAGCATCATCGGCGGCAGGCTCGCCGACCGGATCGGGCGCAGGCGAAGCATGCTGATCTCCACCAGCTTCGGCGTCATCTGGGCGTTCGCGCTCTTCCCGCTGGCCGACACCGGCAGTCCCGTCCTGATGGGACTCGGCATCTCGGCAACCCTGTTCTTCGTCGGAATCTCCAGCAGCGCGATGACCGCGTTCATGCCGGAGCTCTTCCGCACGGCCTACCGGTCGACCGGCACCGGCGCGGCTTTCAACCTCGGCAGCGCCGTCGGCGCATCCGTCCCGTCGATCATCGCCGCTCCCCTGCTCGCCGCGTTCGGGGGAATCGGCGTCGCGGTGATGCTCTCAGCGTTCGCCTTCGCAGCCACGGTGTCCGTGGCGTTCCTGAACGAGACCCGCGGCCGGTCGCTCGATGACACCGCAACCACGACCGCGGCTCGCCCCGCTGCCGACGCAGTCTGACCACCGCCGCACCCCGGGCCGCCAGCACGACCCGGCCACTTGAGAGGAACGGAGTCACCCGTGCCCCAACCGTATGTGATCGACAAACGCGAGGACTGCCTGTTCCAGGTCGACCGCGAGGTGTTCACCTCACAGGAGATCTTCGAGAAGGAACGGGACCTGATCTTCGCCGACGCCTGGCTCTACGTGGGCCACGAGTCGGAATTGCCGAAGAAGAACGACTTCCGCACCCGCGACGTCGGCGGACGATCGGTCATCTTCAACCGGGACCGCCACGGCGAAGTGCGCGTACTGCTCAACACCTGCCTGCACCGCGGCGCGTCAGTCTGCAGGCACCCCAAGGGAAATCAGAAGATCTTCACCTGCTTTTACCACGGCTGGGCCTACCGCAACTCCGGCGAGCTCGTCAACGTGCCCGCCGGTGAGGACTACACGAGGGCACCCGCCGACGTCTACGGCGGTCTCCGCTCCCCGCGCGTGGAGAACTACCGCGGTTTCTACTTCTGCAACTTCTCCGAACACGCGCCCGACCTGCGCACATGGCTGGGCGCCTCCGCCTACCTGTTCGACCTCACGGCCGACCAGTCCGAGGACGGCGTCGAAATCTTGGAGGGCACGCACAGCTACACCCTCAACGCGAACTGGAAGCTGCTCGTCGAGAACAGCGTCGACGGCTACCACGCGAAGTCGGTGCACCACACCTACTTCGAGATGATGATGGAGCTCGGCCAAACCCCGCCGATGCTCGGCGAAGGCACCGTCAACGGAGTCCCTCCCGCAGGTCTCGGGACGGAGTTCGGCAACGGACACGCGACGCTGATCTACCCGGGAAACGGTCTGCCGCTGGCCAACGAGCAGGTCGCACGCAACCTCGCCGAACTCCGCGCGAAGGCGGTCGACAGGTATGGCGAGGAGTACGCCTCCGCGGTGTTCAACCTCGCCCGCAACTCGATCTTCTTCCCGAACTTCGTCCTCATCGACCTGAACTTCGGGATGATCATCCGAACCATCATGCCGCTGGGTCCGGACCGCACCCAGGCCACGAGCTGGCACATCGCACCCCGCGGGCTCGACCAGGAGTCGCTGCAGTACCGGATCGACAACGCCCTGACCTTCTGGGGCCCGGCAGGCCTGGCCACGCCCGACGACGTCGAGGCGCTCGAGCAGGCGCAGCGCGGGTTCAGCACCCGCTGCGAAGTGCCCCTGTCCGACATCTCCAAGGGCATGGGCAAGGCCCGGCCCGCGGCCAACGACGAGTTGCAGATGCGCGCCTGGTGGCGCCAGTGGAACTACGTCATGACCGGTGAGCAACTGCCCGCCGAGGTCGAGGCGTTCACCCCGTTCGAAACCCGCGAGCACCGGAAGGCCTGATCCGATGACCACCACCGAACCCGAGGCACCGCTGGCCGCCCGCCCCGTTTCCGGAATCACCCGGAGCGAGGTCGAAGAATTCCTGTACGCCGAGGCGGCGCTGATCGACGACTGGCGACTCGAGGAATGGGTGGAGCTGTTCACCCTCGACTGCACCTACGAGGTTCCGGCGACCGACGCCCCGGACACCGACCCCGGCCAGACCTGGTCGCTGATCCACGACCGGCGAACGATGCTGGAGCAGCGGATCATCCGGCTCAAGAAGCCCGAGGCCCACGCGGAGTTCCCGCACTCGCAGACCAG
Source organism: Saccharopolyspora tripterygii (assembly GCF_054778355.1). Classification (NCBI taxonomy): domain Bacteria; kingdom Bacillati; phylum Actinomycetota; class Actinomycetes; order Pseudonocardiales; family Pseudonocardiaceae; genus Saccharopolyspora; species Saccharopolyspora tripterygii. Next base: position 263,946 of record NZ_BAAGZP010000027.1, read on the forward strand.
CCGGATCATCGGCAACATCCGGATCACCGACCGGCTCGAGCAGACGCTGCTCGTCGAGGCCAACTTCATCGTGTCGCGGATGAAGTCGGGGAAGTTCGACCAGTACGTCGGCAGGCACTACTACGAGCTCGTGCCCGCGCTCGAAGGTTTCCTCATCCGCCGCAAGAAGAGTGTTCTCGCGCATGACCGGCTCGACCCGCAAGGCAAGATCTCGTTCGTCCTCTGAGGACGGCCATCACCACCGGAGGAGAGGACACGATGGGCCAGGAGGAGACCATGACGGAACGGAGCTACGCCTGCGAGGTCGACGACCTCGACGACGGCGACACAATGACCGTCGAGCTCGACGGCGAGCCCGTGGCGCTCTACCGGGTCGGCGACGAGTTCTTCGCCACCGCCGACACGTGAACGCACGAGAAGTGGTCGCTGGGCGAGGAAGGGGACCTCGACGGGTTCGAGGTCACCTGCACGCTGCACAACGCCAGGTTCGACGTGCGCAACGGCAAAGCGCTGTGCTTCCCGGCGACGGTGGACCTGCGTCCGTACTCGACGATCGTCGAGGACGGACGAGTGTATGTCGCCCGGGCCGAGGTGTCCGCATGACCGCCGAGCGATTCGCCGACCGGGTCGCGCTCGTGACCGGTGGTGCCAGTCCCATCGGATTCGGCATCGCATCCAGGCTGGCCGCCGACGGCGCGGCGGTGGTGCTGGGCGACTTCGACCGGGAGCGGCTCCAGCTCCTCGGCGCCAAGTTGGAAGCCGAAGCACCGGGCCGGGTGCACACCGTGCTCGGCGACCTCAGCAGGCGCGAGGACGCCGCCGCTCTCGTGGACGCGACCACCGGGCGCTTCGGCCGGTTGGACGTGCTGGTCAACTGCGCGGGCGGCGGGGTCATCCGGCCCACTCCCGACCACACCGAGGAGACCCTGCGGGCGACCGTCGACCGCAATCTCTGGACCACGCTGAACTGCACGCTCGAAGCCCTGCCGGTGCTGTCCGCCGCCGGGTACGGGCGGATCGTCAACGTCGGCGCGGAGTCCGTGCGCAACGGCCTGTTCCGGCACGCGATCTACAACGCCGCCAAGGGCGGGGTGCACGCCGTGGCCACCGGTCTCGCCCGCGAATACGCCGAGCACGGCATCACCGTGAACGTGGTCGCGCCCGCGTGGATCACCACGCCCGAGGCCGAGGCGCGGATCGCCGCATCATCCGAAGCCGAGCGCGCCGACTGGGCCGCGTTCACCGACCAGATCCGCTCGACGATCCCGATGAAGCGGCCGGGCACGGTCGCCGAGGTTGCCGCCGCCGTCGCCTTCGTGGCTTCGGAGGAGGCTTCCTACATCACCGGCCAGACGATCAGCGTCAACGGCGGCAGCTCGATGCTCTGAATCGACAGCGCACCACCATCCGCCCATCCACGCCAGGAGGTTTCGTGTCCACCGTCGACCCGGTCCGCTCGGTCACCGTCGTCGGGGGCGGCCTCGCCGGGTTCACCGTCGCCCGCGAGCTCCGCGCTCGCGGGTTCGACGGCACCCTGCGGATCGTCGATCCCCAGGGACTTCCCTACGATCGGCCCCCGCTGTCCAAGGCCTACCTGTCCAGGGAGGCCGAGGCCGCGTCCCTGCACCTCGCCCCGCCGGACTGGTACGCCGACAACGAGGTCGAGGTCATCGAGGGCAGCGCGGAGAAGATCGCCGTCGACTGCGGTTCCGTCGTGCTCGCGGGCGGCTCCGGGCTCAACAGCGACGCCGTCGTGCTCGCCACCGGTGGCCGGGCCCGAAGGCTTCCGGTGCCCGGTGGCGACCTTCCCGGTGTGGTCTCGCTGCGAGATCGCGCCGACGCCGACGCACTGCGGGAGTCCCTGCGGCCCGGAGTCCGGCTGACCATCATCGGCGCCGGGCTGATCGGCGCCGAGGTGGCCTCCACCGCGACGAAGGCGGGCGCGCGAGTGACGCTCGTGGACCCGGTGCCCGTGCCACTGGCTCCCGCCGTCGGCGCGGAGCTGGCCGATGAGCTGCACGGGATGCACACCGCGCACGGCGTCGAGATCATCGAGGGCGTGCCGGAGCGGATCGTCGCCGACGGGGCCGAACTGCTCGTGGACGTGGAACGGCGACAGGGTCGCGGACGAGTGGTCGCCGACGTGGTCTTGACCGCCATCGGCATCGACGTGGACACCACGCTGCCGGACTCGGCAGGGCTCGCGGTGGACGCGGGAATCGAGGTCGACGTGGCCGGCCGCACCTCGAACCCCGCTGTGTGGGCGGCCGGCGACGGCGTTCGGACGCGGTCGGCCGACGGCACCCTGCACCGGCGCAGCGAGCACTGGGAAGCCGCCATGCTCAGCGGTACCGCAGTGGCCTGCTCGATCCTCGACGAGGAGATCTCCGCACGTCCGCCGGCCTGGTTCTGGACCGACCGCTACGGCGTGCACGTGGAAGCCGTGGGCTCGATGGCAGCCCCCGGGTCCACCGTGCTCCGCCGGTCCGATGCTCAGCAGGTCGCCTTCCGGCTGGACAACGACGGAGTCCTCGTCGGCTGCGCGGCGATCGACGCGGGAAAGGTGCTCAGGGCGGCCAAGCGGCTCATCATGCGCGGCGCCCGAGTCGGGGCCGACGAACTCGCCGACCCGACCGTCGACCTCAAGAAGGTCGGCAGGAAGTAAGAGCTCGACGAACACGTCGGAGTCCGGCACCGGGCGGCCTGCAGGAGGAGGACCGCCCGGTGCCGACGCCCTGCGGAACTGTCAGGCGGACAGTTTGACGTTGATCTGCTTGGTCTGGGTGAACCCTTCGAGCATGCCTTCGAGGGAGGCTTCGCGGCCCATGCCGCTCTGCTTCACACCGCCGTAGGACTGGCCGATGACCTGGCCGCCGCCCTGGTTCACCTGCACCCAACCCGCTTCGACCCGGTGCGCCGTGTTCAGCGCCCGGTCCAGGTCGTGGCTCCACACGAACGCCGCCAGCCCGAAGTTGGTGTCGTTGGCCAGCCGGATCGCCTCGTCCACGTCGCGCCACGGCGTGACCACCAGGACGGGGCCGAAGATCTCCTCGCGGGAGATGCGCCAATTCGGCTCGACGGCGTCGAAAACGGTGGGCACGTGGTAGAAGCCCTCCGACAGAGGACCATCCGTCGGCGGCAGACCACCCAGCGCCAGGGTCACCCCGGGCTGTTCGGTGCCGTCGACGATGTAGTCGCGGACACCGCAGAACTGGGTCTCGTTGATGATCGCACCGATGTCCGAGGCCTCGTCGAGCGGGTTTCCGACCACGAGATCGCCCAGCTTCTTGACCAGGCGGTCCAGCACCTCGTCGTGGACGTCGGCGTGCACGAGCAGACGCGATCCGGAGGTGCAGCTCTGCCCCTGCCGGTGGAAGCGCGTGGCCAGCAGCAGCCCGTCGATCAGGTCGTCGTTCACCGCGTCCGGGAAGACGATGGACGGGTTCTTCCCGCCGAGTTCCAACGAGGTGTGCGCCAGCCGGTGGCCGGCCTGCTGCGCCACCGTCCGGCCGACCTCGGTGGAACCGGTGAACGACACCTTGTCCACCCCGGGGTGCTCGACCAGCGCCGTGCCGCAAACCCGCCCGCTGCCGGTGAGCATGTTGAGCACGCCCGGCGGCAGGTGCTCCTGGCAGATCTCGGCGAGCAGCAGCAGTGACAGCGGCGCGTCCAACGCCGGTTTGGCCACGACCGCGTTCCCCGCCGCCAGGGCTGCCGGGAACTTGAAGCCCGCGATCATCAGCGGCGAGTTCCACGGCAGGATCGCGGCCACCACGCCCAGCGGTTCCCGCCGCGTGTACTGCAGCTGACCGTCACCGGCGGGCAGGACGGTGCCCTTGACCTCACCCGCGACGCCGGCGAAGTAGCGGAACAGGTCGACCAGCGTGGCTACCTCGGGCCTGGCCTGCGTGCGGAGGGCGTTGCCGGTGTCCAACGCCGTCAGCCGCGCCAACTCCTCGCCGCGCGCCTCGATGTCGGCGGCGATGCGCGCCAGTGCGCGCGCCCGGACCTTGAAGTGCTCGGCGGCCCAGGCGGGCTGGGCCCTGCGGGCCGCGGCCACGGCGCGCTCGACATCGCCGGCTTCGGCGACCGGAACCCGGGCGATGACCTCCCCCCGCTGCGCTGGAGTGGTCACCTCCGCGGTCTTGCCGTCCTGAGCTGTGACCCATTGCCCGTCCACCAGCATCGGGTAGAGCTGCGAACGAGCGTCCGCCGCACCGCTGAGGAGATCCGCCGACCGCGTTCCCACTGTGCTGCCCATCTTCGTGCCTGCCTCCTTGCGCGGGCCACCCGCAGAACTCGACGTCGGCTCGGCGCACGCCTCATTCAACGGGTCCACCGCTGTTCGAATCGCGCGGATGAACCTGCCGTCGATGGCGGTAAGCAGCCAGAACCGGCCGGTTTTCGACAATTCCGCTTAGCGGTCGATCGTAGGAGCGTTTGTGCCGCGCACAACGACCAACAACGCAGAACGACTGTGCAGGATTGCACAACCGCCGGGTGCGCAGTCCTGCACATCCGCTGTGCCTACTTGGGCGTTGCCCACGCCTGAAACCGGTGCCGATACTCCCCCGAAAGGCAGGCTGGGAACCGAGCAGTCCTCGCATCGGACCGCATCTCCTCGATGCGCCCTCCCCAGCGTCTGCGCCTCCGGATTCGCATGGTCCACCCACGCGATTTCCGGGATCTCTTCAAGGTGATTCGAACGGGAGTTGACTGTGACGACCAGCGGTCCGTTGGCAGATGCCCTGGTGCTCGACCTGTCCCGCGCACTGGCCGGGCCGCACGCCGCCATGATGCTCGGCGACCTCGGCGCCAGGGTCATCAAGGTGGAATCCCCCGGCCACGGCGATGACTCGCGCACCTGGGGCCCGCCGTTCGTCGGCGATGATTCCACCGACGCCACCTACTACCTGTCCGCCAACCGGAACAAGGAATCCCTCCAGCTCGACCTCAAGAGCACCTCCGGTCACGAGGCCCTGCGCGAGCTGATCCGCCGCGCCGACGTACTGATCGAGAACTTCCGCCCCGGTGTGTTCGACCGCCTGGGCTTCCCGCCCGCAGTACTGGAGGAGCTCAACCCACGTCTCGTCGTGCTGTCCATCTCCGGTTTCGGTCACGACGGGTCCGAGTCCGAACGGCCCGGATACGACCTGATAGCCCAAGGCGAGTCCGGGCTGATGAGCATCACCGGACCGGACCCGGACCACCCGACGCGCGTCGGCGTGCCCATCGGTGACCTGCTGGCCGGGATCTACGGCGCGTTCGGCGTCGTCTCGGCGCTGCACGACCGCAACCAGACCGGCCGCGGCACCGTGGTGCGCACGTCCCTGCTGGCAGCGCTGGTCGGAGCGCACGCCTTCCACGGAACCGCGTGGACCACGGCCGGCAAGGTCGGTGCGGCCTCGGGCAACCACCACCCGCAGATCGCGCCCTACGGCGCGTTCCGGTGTGCCGACGGCACCGTGCAGGTCGCCGTCGGCAGCGAGGCGCAATGGCGCAAGTTCGCCGACCTCCTCGGACTCGACGCCGACGACGAGCGCTTCGCCACCAACTCGGTGCGCACGGCCAACCGCGCCGCGCTCATCGACGCGGTCGAGGACGTCCTGCGCACCCGGCCCCGCGACTTCTGGCTGACCAGCTGCAACGAAGCAGGAATCCCGGCAGGCGCGGTCCGCACCATCGACGAGGTCTACGAGTGGGAGCAGACCCGCAGCCAGGGCCTGGTCGTCGAAGTCGAGCACCCCGTGGTCGGCAAGATTGAGATTCCCGGTCCTCCGCTGCGCTTCGAGACCTTCGCCGGGCAGCGCCTGGGGCGCACCGAGCACACCGCACCGCCCACGCTCGGCCAGCACACCTCGGCTGTGAGCCAATGGCTCGACAGCGAGTGAACCGGCCGTGCAGCATGACCCGGCGATCGATCCGCCGGGTCGTGCTGGTCGGTCCGCCCGGTTCTGGGAAGACAACGCAGGCGCGGGCGGTGTCCGACAAGCTCGGAGCGCCGCGGCAACGCTTGGCCGAGCCCGACGCCGCAGGCGGGTTCCTCGTGGACGGGTTCCCGCGGACCGCGCACCAGGCCAGATCCCTCACCGAAGCGCTCAACGACGCAGGCACCCCGGTGGACCTGGTGGTGGAGATGCTCCTCGAGCGCGACGAGGCCGCGCTCCGCTTGGCCGGTCGACGCAGCTGCGGTAGTTGCGGCCGGATCTGGCACGTCCGGTTCAACCCGCCTGCCGTGTACGGGATCTGCGACGACTGCGCCGGTGCGCTGGAGCAGCGCAGCGATGACGCGGCGGCGGCGATCCAGCACCGGCTCGACCTCTACGACCGTGACACCGCTCCCCTGCTGGAGTTATACCGCCGGCAGGGTGTTCTCGCGACCATCGACGCGAGTGGTGCGGTGGAGGACGTGACCGAACGGATGTTGTCCGTCCTCGGTGTGTGAGCGGAAACGAGCCGGTTCGCCTCGGACTCGCCGAGGCGAACCGGCTTTCGCGTTCATCGATCGGTGAACGACGGTGCCCGCTTCTCGGTGAAAGCGGCCATACCTTCCTTCTGGTCCTCGGTGGCGAAGGTGGCGTGGAAGAGGCGTCGTTCGAAACGCACGCCCTCGGACAGCGTCGTCTCGTAAGCGCGATTAACGCTCTCCTTGACCATCATCGTGACCGGCGTCGACATGCCCGCGATCGCCGAAGCGGTCTCGAGCACCTCCTCCATCAGGCGATCGACCGCGACGACGCGGGCCACCAGGCCGCTGCGCTCGGCCTCGGTGACGTCCATCATGCGACCGGTCAGGCACATCTCCATCGCCTTGGCCTTGCCGATGGCGCGCGTGAGGCGCTGCGTGCCACCGATACCCGGGATGACACCGAGCTTGACCTCCGGCTGGCCGAACTTCGCGTTCTCCGCGGCGATGATCACGTCACACAGCATCGCCAGCTCGCACCCACCACCGAGGGCGTAGCCGGACACCGCAGCGATCAACGGCTTGCGCACCGCGGACAAACGGTCCCAGGCGGCGAACCAGTCGCTGCGGTAGGCGTCCATGTAGGACAGCGACTGCATCTCCTTGATGTCGGCGCCGGCGGCGAAAGCCTTCTGCGACCCGGTCAGCACGACGCACCCGATCTGCTCGTCCTGGTCCAGCTCGGACACCGCCGCGGTGACCTCGACCATGAGCTGGGTGTTGAGCGCGTTGAGCGCCTCGGGCCGGTTCAACGTCACCACGCCCACCCGGTCGCGGCGCTCCACCTCGATCGTCGCGTACTCGCTCATGCGGTTGACTCCTCTCCGGCGGATGCGCGGATCGCGTTGATGATCCCGGAGAAGTCGCGGTCGGCACCGCCTTGCTCGTTGTAGCGCACGTAGAGCTCGTGGACGTGCTTGCCGAGGTCTGTCTGCACGCCCGCGGCGTCCGCGGCGCGCTGCGCCAGGCCGAGGTCCTTGACCATGAGAGAGGTGGCGAAGCCGGGATCGAAGCCGCGGTTGGCCGGGCTGGTCGGCACCGGGCCGGGCACCGGGCAGTTGGTGTTGAGCGCCCAGCACTGGCCGGTCGCCGTGGAGATGACGTCGAACAGCGCCTCGTGGGAGACACCCAGCTCCTCGCCGAGCACGAACGCCTCGCTCACCCCGACCATGGAGATCGCCAGGATCATGTTGTTGCAGATCTTGGTCGCCTGCCCCGCACCGGAGGCCCCGCAGTGGACCACCCGCTTGCCCATCACGTCCAGGATCGGCTCGGCGCGCTGGAAGTCCTCGGACTCACCACCGACCATGAACGTCAGCGTCCCGGCGGTCGCACCGACCACACCTCCGGAGACCGGGGCGTCCAGCGCGCGGTGTCCCGCCTTCACCGCGGCGTCGCGCGCCGCGTGCGACTCGCCCACCTCGATCGTCGAGGTGTCGACGAACAACGTCCCGGGTGCGGCCGCCGCCAGCAGCCCTCCCGCCTCGTAGAGGTCGAGAACATGGCGACCGCTGGGCAGCATGGTGAACACGATCTCCGCGCCCGCACACACCTCCGCAGCGGTGCCCACGATCTCCACACCGTTCTCGGCCGCCGCGGCACACGCTTCGGCGGACAGGTCGAAGCCGCGGACGCGGTGGCCGGCGCGGCTGAGGTTGGCCGCCATCGGGCCACCCATGTTGCCGAGACCGATGAATCCGATGTCAGTCATCGCACTCCCTCCCAGTTGACAGCCCGAGCTCGTCGTCACCGGGCGCGAAGAACTTCTCGACGATGTCGGCACCGACCTCGTCCAGCAGCGCTGGTTTCCACTGCGGATCGCGGTCCTTGTCCACGACCTGAGCACGAATCCCCTCGACCAGATCCGGTGAGGACAGCAGCGCGCACGAGGTGCGGTACTCCTGCTCCAGGCACTCCTCGAGGGAGCTGAGCGCGCGGGCGTTACGCAAGGCGCGCAGCGTCACCTTCACCGCAGTGGGCGACTTGGCGCAGATGGCCTCCGCCGCCTGCCGAGCACCGTCAACACCGGTCGCCTGTAGACGACGCACGATCTCAGCGACGTCGTCGGCGCCGTAGCACTCGTCGATCCATCCGCGCTCGGTCTCGAGCACCGACGGCGGCGGCTCTTGCGCGTACCGCCGCACCAGCGCATCGACCTCGCCAGCCGAAGCGCCGGCCAAGTCCTCGACCAAGGCCCCCAGGGCGTCGCTGGGCACGAAGTGGTCCGCCAGCCCGCATCGGATCGCATCCCCCGCACTCAGCTGGCCGGCGGTGAGCGCCGCGTGCGTGCCGAGTTCGCCGGGAGCGCAGCTGAGCAGGTACGTGCCACCCACGTCCGGCACGAACCCGATCCCCACCTCGGGCATCGCGATCCTGGTGCGCTCGGTGACCACCCGGACCGACCCGTGGGCCGACACACCCACCCCGCCACCCATGACGATGCCATCCATCAAGGCCACGAACGGCTTGGCACAGCGCTTGATCCGCGCGTTGAGTCGGTATTCGTCGCGCCAGAAGCGCTTCGGCGCCGGATCACCGACCAGCGCGGCGTCGTAGATGGCCCGGATGTCACCGCCGGCGCACAAACCGCGGTCGCCCGCGCCGTCGACCAGCACGCACGCGATCTCCGGATCGCGCTCCCACCTGGACAAGGTGCGGTCCAGCACGCGCACCATCTCAGCGGTCAAGGAGTTCAGCGCCCGGGGCCGGTTGAGCGTCAACCGCCCCAGCGTCCCCCGAACCTCGACCAAGACCTCCATCTCGCTCATCGGGCGGCCCCCAGCACGTCGCGGGAGACGATGACGCGCATGATCTCGTTCGTGCCCTCCAGGATCTGGTGCACCCGCAGGTCGCGGACGATCTTCTCGATCCCGTACTCCGATAGGTAGCCGTAACCACCGTGCAGCTGCAGCGCCTCGTTGGCCACGGCGAACCCGGTGTCGCTGGCCACGCGCTTGGCCATCGCGCACAACCGCGTCGCCGCAGGGTCCTTCGCGTCCGCCGCCGCGGCCGCGCGCCACAACATCGACCGCGCCGCCTCCAGCTCGGTGGCCATGTCGGCGACCCGGAACTGCAACGCCTGGAAGTCCCGCAGCGCGGAACCGAACGCCTCACGCTCGGACAGGTGACGCACGGTCGCCTCCAGCGCCGCCTGGGCCCCACCCAGCGAGCAGGCACCGATGTTGAGCCGGCCACCGTCGAGGCCCGACATGGCGAAGCGGAACCCGTCGTCCTCGGCACCGAGCAGGTTCGCGACAGGGACGCGTGCGTCTTCGAGACGGACCTGGCGGGTGGGTTGGGCATTCCACCCCATCTTGTGCTCGTTCGGACCAAACGAGAGCCCCTCGGTGTCGCGTTCGACCACCAGCGCGGAGATTCCCCGGTATCCGTCGTCACCGGTGCGCACGAAGACGACGTACACATCAGAGGTACCGGCCCCGGAGATGAACTGCTTGGCGCCGTTGACCACGTAGTGGCCGCCTTCCCGGACCGCCCGAGTCGTCAACGCGGCGGCATCAGACCCCGCACCGGGCTCGGTCAGGCAATAGCTGCCCAACGCCTCCATCGAGCACAGCCGCGGCAACCACCGAGCACGCTGCTCGTCGTTGCCGAAGCGATCGATCACCGACGCGACCATGTTGTGGATCGACAAGTACGCGGCCACCGACGGACATCCCGTCGCCAGCGCCTCGAAAACCACCGCCGCATCCAGCCGCCCCAGTCCGGAACCACCGGACTCCTCCTTGACGTAAATGCCTCCCATACCCAGCTCTGCCGCTTTGCGCAGCACATCGACCGGGAAGTGCTTGGCCTGGTCCCACTCCACGGCGTTCGGTGCCAAGGCCTCAGCGGCGAAATCGCGGCAGGTTTCGGCCAACGCTTGCTGGTCCTCGTTCAGGCAGAAGGCACCGCCACCAGCGGCACGTGCGTCCATGATGTTCCTCCAGCACGAGCCGACCCGGAGACCAACTCCCACATGGTTGGTCGCCCGACAGTTCGACTACCGACTATTGCCTGAGATGCTCCCGAGGAGTGCGGGTCGACTCAAGAGGCAAGAACACAGGGCTGATGTGCACAAACGCACACGCGCCCCGCAGTCAGGGCATCAGCTCGACTTCCCGCTCCCCAACCTCGTCTTGCAGCGCCTGACGGATCACCCGGACCACCGGGCTGGACACGCTCTCCCGACGCGCGGCCAGGTAGAAGGGCAAGCGCATGTCGACACCGAAGCTGCCCAGCCGTACCAGTTCCGGGCAACGCCGCGCGAGGAAGTCCGGCAGCACCCCGATGCCACCACCTGCCCTCGTCGCCTCCAAGTGGGCGAAGATGTTCGTGGAGCTGAACCGCGCGGTCACCCCCGGCAAGTGCCGTTCCAGATCGAGGTCGCCCACACGCAGCATCGAACCCGTGTAGAAGATCAAGACGTGGTTGCGCAAACCATCCACCGAGTCCGGCACACCGTGCTCGTCCAAGTACTCCGGAGCCGCGTACAACGACAAGGAGTACTCGGCGAGCATCTCGGTAACCAACCGGCTTCCCTGCGGAGAGCCGACAGCAACCGCGAGGTCGAAACCCGACTGGTGCACGGTCAACTCACGCGTCGCAGTGATCAGGTCGACGATCAGATGCGGATGCGCGCGCTGGATCCGAGCCAGCGCGGGTGCGACGAACAACGCCCCGAAACCGTCCGGCGCCGTCACTCGCACCGTGCCCCGCAACGACGCCACATCGCCACCCGCAGCCGCGGCCGCGACGTTCTCGATCGCCTCTTCGATCGGCCGCGCGCTTTCGGTGACCGACCGCCCGATATCGGTGAGTTCCCAGCCGTCCGCACCGCGTTCGACGAGCCGGACCCCGATCACCTTCTCCAAAGCCGAGATGCGCCGCGAAACGGTGGTGTGATCCACCCCCAAAGCGGACGCCGCAGCTACCAGGCGGCCCGTCCGTGCCAGCGCCAGCAGATACCGGAGATCGTCGACGCGCAGCCGTCGGGTGTCGATGCTCGTGTTGCTCATGTTCTCGACCGTCCGCTTTGCGTCACGTCAGCGTGGGCCGGTACGTGTAGGAACTGCTGCGTGTGAGGGCGAACTCGAAGATTCCGGTGCCGGGCACGCCGTTCCAGGTGTAGGCCGTGAGGCGGTCGGTCAACGAGGAGTCGAGCGTCAGCTGGTTCACCGACCCGTCCAGCGCGTAGACCTCGTGCTCCACGTGATCGCGTCCTCTCGGCCGACCGTGGTGGCCACCGTATCCGGCGCCCGCCATGAGTCCCCCGCCGGCGGAGGCGTCGGCATCGATCTCGTACCGAATGCCGCCCTTTGTCGTCACTTCGACCTTTCCCGAAGTCAGGTCGAGGGCGTCGAAGCGCAGCGCATGTCGCACGTCGACGACGTCGTCCAGAGCACCGTCCTCGTGCAGGACCGCGCCCTCAAGCAGGATCCGCCCACCCTGTCGGTCCTCGACCAGCAGGAAGCCGACCGAGCGGTCGGGGAACTGCGCCTGGAACCAGATGTGCAGGCCCTGGCCACCGGACATGGTGCGGACTCCACGCGACCGGTCCCGCTGGCCGTACCAGCCGTCGACGTCGAGCCGAACGCCGTCGATGGTGAGCGTGCCTTCGTAACGGCCCGACTGCACGAGGTGCTCGAACTTCGTCGGCGTGGCATCAGAGTTGTTCACCTCGACTTCCCCGAGCCAGTAAGGCGTGCGTGCCCGCCAGATCAGGTCGTAGACCATGCCAGACGGATTGTCGCCGAGCTTGAGCCGCCAGGCCCGGTTCGGCTCGACCACCTCGAACGACAGCGGGCCAGCGCCTTTGCCGTCAGTGCAGCTGAGTTCGGTGGAGAAGCGGAGGTTTCGCTGCTCCTTCTCAGTGCTGACGATCGCGAACCCATCGGCAACATCCTTCGCCGGGTAATGACCGAAGCCCATGATCACCGACGGTGCGGTGGCCTCGGTGGGGTGCAGGTTGAACATGAACCGATCGAAGAACCGCTCGGGCAGGCCGGGAGTTCCCGGTACGACCAGCTCATCGTGGAAGTCGTTGCCCATCAGCTCTCCTATCGTTTCGGCTCGGGTCGGATCGATTTAACGAGCCCGTTTGTTCGTTCGCTCAGTTCCCGGTGAATCGGGGTTCCCGCTTGCTCTTGAAGGCGGCCAGGGCTTCAGGCATGTCGGTTGTTTGGGCGAGCAAGGCCTGGCCGCGGTTCTCCAGTTCGAGAGCTGCGGCGTAGGAGCCGACCTCCTGATTGCGCTGGATAGCCCGCTTCGAGAGCCGAACCGCGCCCGGCGCGTTGCGCGCGATCGTCCGGGCCATCTCAACCGCCTCCCCGAACAACTCCTCGGTCGGCATGGTCCGGTTGGCCAATCCGATCCGCGTCGCTTCCTCGGCGCCCACGAACCGTCCGGAATAGCCGATCTCGGCCGCACGGCCCGGCCCAATCAGCCTGCTGAGGTGGAAAGAGACGCCGAGTTCACCGATCGACAGGCCAACCTTCACGAAGGCGGCGCTGAACTTCGCGGTCGGCGCGATCAGCCGGATGTCGGCGGCCAGCGCGAGCGCGAGCCCGCCGCCGGTGGCCGCACCGTGCACCGCGGCGATCACCGGGAACGGCAGGTGGCGGATCGCATGGATCCCGCCGGTAGCGGTTTCCTGGAACTTCAGGAACTCCCGGACACCCATGCTGGTGATCACCTCGATCTCGTCGAGGTCGAACCCGGCGCAGAACGCGCGCTCCCCCGCCCCGGTGAGAATCAGCGCGCGCAGCCCGCTGTCCCGCAACGCCTGCGCGGCCAGCCCGTATTCGCTGAACATGCGCACGGTTTGCGAATTCATCCGCTCCGGACGATTGATCCGCAGCACACCGATCTCGCCGTCGATGACCTCGAAGGTCAAGGTCTCCAACTCGGGAAACCCTCGCACGGTGTCCACACTGGTCAACGCATAACCTCCCGTTTCGCCGTCACCTCGTCACTGACCGGTGAAAACCGGTGAGCGCTTCTCCTTGAAGGCGGCCAGCGCCTCGGGCATGTCCGCACTCCGCGTGAGCAACGCCTGGCCCCGGTTCTCCAGCTCCAGCGCAGCCGCGTAGGACGAGACCTCCATGTTGGCCTGCAGCGCGCGCTTCGACAGCTGCACACCACCGGGAGAGTTCGCCACTATCGAATCGGCCAACTTCTGGGCCTCTGCCAGCAGCGCATCGGGTTCGGCCACCGAATTCACGATGCCGAGCGCTCCTGCCTCCGCCGCATGCACCATCCGCGCGGTGAAGCAGATCTCGCTGGTCGCAGCCGGTCCGATCAGGCGCGTCAGCAACCACGACGTGCCCAGATCGCCTGCCGAGAGACCGATCTTGACGAAAGCCGCGTTGAACTTCGCTTCAGTGGAGGCCACCCGGATGTCGGCCGCCAGCGCCAGCGCCAGACCACCGCCAGCAGCAGCTCCGTTGACCGCGGCGATCACGGGCACTCGCATGGAACGGATGGCGAGCAACGCCCGCGCCGCCCGCTCCTGCTGATCGAGCATGCCCAGAGCACCTTTGCCCGCCAGCTCGTCAGCGTCAGCCAGGTCGTATCCAGCGCAGAACGCGCGACCGGCACCGGTGAGGATCACGGCGCGGCACTCGTCCTCGTCATCGATCGCGTGAGCTACCCGTTCCAACTCTCCGAACATCGTGTTCGTCATCGCGTTGTGCCGTTCGGGCCGGTTCAAGGTGACCAGGACGACGCCGGGTGCCATCTCGGCCAGCGCAAGCGTCTCGTAGGTCGAGGTCAGGCACTTCATCACAGGTCCTCACTCTCAGATCAGCCAGACGACGCTGCGGCGGACGAGACCAGCAAGGCCGCGTTCACCAACCGCAGGAAGTCGGTGAGCAGGTCGACGTCGCGTGCCTCCCGTTCACAGCGTGCTAATATTACATAAGGTCAGACCAAAATCCAGGGCTGGGCCATCGCGGCAACGATGTCCCGGCAGTGATCTTTGAACGCACTTCAACGCCATATCCCCTTTGGTAGATTTCTCTGCCCCGCTGGGGCCATACGGGTGAATTTTGTGCCTTCGCAGCTAGGCGAGGTGACAACCTGCCGGGCAGAGCAGCCAACGGTCCCCACAAGAACGAGGAGGCGGCGTTGAACAACGATGTTCGAACCAGCCCCGTGCCGGACGCGTTGATGCGGCGGTCCCGCGATCTCCTGCGGACCGTCGCCAGGCTGACCAGCGAGTCAGACCTGAGTACGGCGAACGCGCTGCGAAATCCGGTGACCGCGCTAGGGCACGCCGAGCGAATCCTCATCCGGAAACTGGCGGATTGCGAGGTGGGCTCAACGCGATTCGAGCTCGCCGCGGCGCTGTCGCAGACGGTCGAGCTGCTCGCAATGCTGCGCGAAGCCCGCGTGGTAGCGCGCGCGGCCGCGATGGACGAGCTCCAGCAATGCCTGGCGCGGCTACGTTCGGCGAACTCGATCTCCGACCTGGTCGACCAGGTTCCGGTGGAGATCAATCGGCTCGGATACCGGCGAGCATTGTTCTCCCGGCTGTCCGGGCCGGACTGGCGACCGAGTTCGGCGTTCGCCCACGCAGACCCCCAACTCGCCCACGACCTCGTCGAGGTCGGCACCGCCGTGCCCGGCCAGCTAGGCCGCGAGCTGCCGGAAACCGAGGTCGTACGCACCCGCGCGCCGGTGCTCGTGGAGGACGCGCAGCACAACCCGCGCGTGCACCACCGGCTGATCAACCTCGCCAGGACCCGTGACTACGTCGTGGCCCCGCTGATCAGCCGTGGCGAGGTGATCGGGTTCGTCCACGCGGATCAGCACGTGGACAGCGACCACGTCAACGCCTTCGATCGCCAGTTGCTGGGGCTGTTCGCCGAAGGACTCGGCTGCACTCTCGAACGAATCGTCTTCGCCGAACAGCTGGCCCGGTTGCGCAGTCAGTTGAGCGAGCAGGCTCGAGCGACGGACGAGCTGCTCGAGGGCATCGGCGGATTCACCACCACGTCGGAAGCTTCGCCGACCAGCGACCCACTGGAACAGCTCGATGGCCCGCTTTCCAACCTGACGCGCCGTGAGCTCGACGTGCTGCGGCACTTGGTGCGAGGCCGAACGAACAGCCAGATCGCCGCCGACCTGTTCGTCTCATCCGGCACCGTCAAGACACACGTCAAGAACCTGCTCCGCAAGCTCGGAGCCGCCAACCGCTCCGAGGCCGCAGCTCGATACCACGGGCTGACCACCTAAGAGCCACAACAAAAATCGGTCGCCACCCGAGCTCGGATGGCGACCTTTTTCATTCCCGTGGGATGAGACGCGGGGGCAGAAATCTCTCCACTTCGGGTGATGCACGACACCTTGGTTCGGATTAAAGATTGGACCATTACGCGCAACGGTGCCGTCTTCCCTGGAGGGACGTTCATGACCACCACAGATCTGCCCACCCGCTCGGTCCCGGACGAAATCGCACGTCGAGTCGTGCTGCCCGAGGGGCATCGCGACGACGGTCCGCTGTTCGAGGCCTACCGCTGGTTGCGCGAGAACAACCCGCTGGCACAGGTGGAGGTCGAAGGATACGACCCGGTCTGGCTGGTCACCAAGCACGCGGACCTGATGGAGATCGAACGTCAGCCGCACGTGTTCACCAGCGGAGGCGCCGAGGCACCGGGCTCGCACAACCCGATCCTGCAGAACCAGGCTGGCGACGAGTTCACCAAGAGCCTCACCGGCGGCAGCCTCCGGATCCTGGAGACCCTGACCTACCTCGACCCGCCGGAGCACACCGAGGTCAAGGACATCGCCAACGACTGGTTCCGGCCCGCGAACCTCAAGAAGTGGGAGGACCGGATCCGGGAACTGGCGAAGGAGGCCATCGCCAAGCGCCTGCGCAGCGGCACGAACGACCTCGACTTCGTCCAGGAGTTCGCGCTCTACTACCCGCTGCACGTGATCATGAGCCTGTTCGGCGTCCCGGAATCCGATGAGCCGCGGATGATGACGCTGACCCAGGAGTTCTTCGGCACCGCCGACCCCGACGCGCAACGCGAGGACGTCGAGCCGCTCACTCCCGAGGCAGCCGCGCAGCAATGGTCGGCCGCCATCAACGACTTCTACGCCTACTTCGACGAGCTCGTCGAGGACTGCCGGGCCAACCCGCGCGACGATCTAGCGACGATCATCGCGCAGGCGAAGAAGGCCGACGGCGAGTACTTCGACAAGACCGTCGCCTACGGCTGGTTCATCGCGATCGCCACCGCAGGCCACGACACGACTTCCAGCACCATGTCCGGCGCCATCGAGGCACTAGCGCAGAACCCGGAGCAGCTCGCGGAGGTGCAGCAGGACCCCGAACGCATCCCGGACCTGGTGAACGAAAGCCTCCGCTGGGTCTCCCCCGTCAAGCAGTTCACCCGCCAAGCAACGCAGGACTACGTGCTGCGCGGACAGCAGATCCGCAAGGGCGATCGCTTCATGCTGCTGTACCAGTCCGGGAACCGCGACGCCGACGTGTTCGGCGATCCGGACACCTTCCGGATCGATCGCAAGCCCAACAAGCACATCGCGTTCGGCTACGGCCCGCACATGTGCATCGGCCAGCACCTGGCCAAGCTGGAGCTGCGGATCATGTTCGAAGAGCTGCTCCCGCTGATCCAGAACGTCACAGTCACCGGCGAGCGCAAGCCGGTGATGACCAACTTCGTCGGCGGACTGCGGAAGCTGCCGGTTCGGCTGGAGCTGGCGTGACTTCGCGCGCGGGCGAACCATCGGGCTCAGGCGGGCGGGTCCTGATCATCGGAACCGGTCACGCCGGCGTCACGCTGGCCGGCCTGCTTCGGCAGGCCGGCCACGCCGGTCCGATCGAGCTCTACGGCGACGAGCTGGACCTGCCCTACCAGCGTCCACCGCTGTCGAAGAAGTTCGCCGACGGCGAGCTGGAGCAGTGGCTGCGACCAGCGCAGTTCTACCGCGAGCAGGACATCGAACTCCGGCTCGGTGAGCGAATCACCAGTATCGATGCGCGAGCGCGGCAGGTGCGAACGGCGGCGGGCGAGACCCGCGGCTACGACCATCTCGTCCTGGCGACAGGAGCGCGCCCACGCCCGCTGAACGTGCACGGCACCGACCTCAACGGCGTCGTGTCGTTGCGCACCCTCGCCGATGCGCGGGTGCTGCGCAAATGCGTCGACGAACGGCGCGATCTCGTCATCATCGGCGGCGGCTACATCGGGCTCGAAGTCGCGGCAGTGGCCCGCTCCGCCGGTATCCGGGTCACCGTCGTCGAACGCGAGGAACGCGTGCTGGCTCGCGTCGCCAGCGCGCAGCTCTCGAAGATCATGACCGCGCACCATCGCTCCCGCGGAACCCGGATCGTCACCAGCGCCGAGGTGCGGGCGATCGAGGGCTCGGACGGTCGCGTCAACGGCGTCGAACTCGGTGACGGACGTGTCCTCGGCTGCCAGGCCGCGCTGGTCGGCGTCGGTGCGGTGCCCAGGCAGGAACTCGCGGAGCATGCCGGCCTGCGCTGCGAGCAGGGCGTGGTGGTCGACGCGCACGCGCGCACCAGCGATCCGCACATCCTCGCGATCGGAGACGTGACCATCCGGCCGGTCGGCAACGGGTCGATGTCGAGGCTGGAAAGCATTCCGAGCGCCACCGAACAAGCGCGGCAAGCGGTTGCCACCATCACCGGTACCGGGCCCTCTCCGGCCGAGGTGCCGTGGTTCTGGTCCGACCAGTTCGACCTCAAGCTCAAGATCGCCGGCTTGATCCCGGCAGCACCGCGCACCGCCCTTCGTGGAGACCCCGCCACCGGCCGGTTCGCGCTCTTCCACCACGACGGCAGGAACATCATCGCCGTCGAATCCGCCAATCGCCCAGCGGAATTCATGGCAGGCAAGAAGCTCATCGCGTCCGAGGCATGGGTCGATCCGGTCAAGCTGGCCGACGAGACAGTCCCGCTGCGCGACGCCGTCATCGCCTAATGGAGATCCACCATGCCTACAGTCACCTACGAGCTCTCCGACGGATCCGTGCACGAAGTCGACGTCCCCTGTGGACAGAGCGTGATGGACGGTTCAGTGCGCAACAACCTGCCCGGAATCGTCGCCGAATGCGGCGGAAGCTGCTCGTGCGCCACCTGCCACGTGTTCCTCGAAGATGGCGCGCCCAGCTTCGACGCGCCCTCCGACGAAGAACGTGAGCTGCTCGAGTTCGCCGAAGGGGCTCAACCGAATTCACGGCTGTCGTGCCAGTTGATCCTCACCCACGACAGCCCCAACGTGCGCGTCACCGTCCCGGACACCAACGGCTGAGCCATCATTCCCCACGGACAAAGGATTTCGCATGGACATCACCGCTGCGATAGCCACAGAGGTAGGCGGCGGGTTCAGCCTCCAGCCCGCCACACTCGCCGAACCCGGATCCGATGAGATCGTGATCGAGATCGCCGGTGTCGGCCTCTGCCACACCGATCTGGCCGCCAAGGACGGCCACCTGCCCTTCCCGCTGCCCGGCGTGCTGGGCCACGAAGGCAGCGGCATCGTCACTGCCATCGGCACGGGCGTCACCAAGGTCGCGGACGGTGACAAGGTGGTGCTCAGCTTCAACAGCTGCGGCCATTGCCGGGAATGTTCGAACAGTGAACCCGCCTACTGCCACGACTTCATGTCGCACAACTTCGGTGGCGCGCGGCCGGACGGCACCACCACTCTGCATCAGCAAGGTACGGCCCTGGGATCGGAATTCTTCGGCCAGTCCTCGTTCGCCACCCATGCCATCGCGCACGAGCGCAACGTGGTCAAGGTGGCCGACGATGCCCCGGTCGAACTGCTCGGCCCGCTCGGGTGCGGCGTTCAAACCGGCGCAGGCGCGGTGCTGAACTCGATGGACTGCCTTCCAGGCAGGACGCTGCTGGTGCTCGGCGGCGGCTCCGTGGGGCTGTCGGCCGTGCTCGCCGGCGTCGTGCGGGAGCTGCAGCGGATCATCGTCGTCGAGCCGCACGCGGACCGCCGCGACCTCGCCCTGGCGCTGGGCGCGACGCACGTGATCGATCCCGGCGCGGGGCCGCTGGCAGAACAGGTCCGGGCTGTCTTCCCCGACGGAGCCGACTACGCGATCGACACCACAGGCATCGCCGAGGTACTCGACCAGGCGTTGCAGTCACTCGGTCACCGGTCCAAGCTCGGCATCATCGGCGTGCCGTCCGATCCGGAGTCGGCAATGGCGCTTCCACTGATCCAGGCGCAGGTCCTCGGCCTGCGCGTGATGGGAATCGTCGAAGGCGACAGCGATCCGGACGTGTTCATCCCGGAGCTGCTCGAACTGCACCGCGAGGGACGCTTCCCGTTCGACAAGCTGATCAAAACGATGCCGTTCTCCCAGATCAACGAAGCCGTAGCAGCCCAGCACCAAGGCGCGGCCGTGAAGATCGTGCTCGTGCACGAGCGAGGCGAGGAGCCAGCATGACCATCGACTACGACCGGCTTTTCATCGCCGGAACCTGGTCGGCGCCCGCGACCGATGATCGGATCGACGTGCGCTCGGCCACCACCGAAGAACTGCTCGGCAGCGTCCCGGAGGCTTCGGTCGCCGATGTCGATCACGCGGTCGCCGCCGCCCGAGAGGCCTTCGACGATCCGACTGGCTGGTCGAGCTGGGATCCCGCGCAGCGCGCCGAAGTTCTGGAACGTTTCGCGGTGGCGCTGGAGAAGCGCTCGGACGAGACAGCGCGGCGAGTCACCGTCCAGAACGGCATGCCGATCACCCTGGCCCGGCAGTTCGAAGGCGGGTTCCCGCCCGTCCTGCTGCGCTACTTCGCGGGCCTCGTCACCGACTCACCGCAGGAAGAGACACGGGCGGGAATGCTCGGCGGCAACTCCCGCGTCATCCGCGAGCCACTGGGCGTCGTGGCCGCGATCGTGCCGTGGAACGTGCCGCAGGCCATCACCTTCCTCAAACTCGCTCCAGCACTGGCCGCAGGGTGCACGGTGGTGCTCAAGCCCGCACCGGAAGCCGTGCTCGATGCGATGCTGATGGCCGAGGCAGCGCACGAAGCGGGCCTCCCGGACGGCGTGCTGAACGTGCTGCCCGGTGGTCGTGAACTCGGCGCTCACCTGGTGGAACATCCGAGCGTGGACAAGGTGTCGTTCACCGGATCGACCGCCGCCGGACGCGCGATCGCGGAAACATGCGGGAAGCTGCTGAGGCCCGTGACCCTCGAGCTCGGCGGAAAATCAGCCGCCGTCGTGCTCGATGATGCCGACCTCACCGCCACGATCGAGAACTTCTTCGCCGCCACCCTGCTCAACAACGGTCAGATCTGCTGGCTGGGCACCAGGGTGCTCGCACCGCGATCCCGCTACGGCGAAGTCGTGGACACGATCACCGACCTCGCGCGCTCGCTGAACATCGCAGACCCGCTTGAGGACGACACCCAGGTCGGACCGCTGGTCTCAGCTCGGCAGCGCGACCGCGTCGAGTCCTACATCGCAAAGGGCATCGACGAAGGCGCGCGACTGACGGCAGGCGGGGCCAGGCCTTCCGGCCTCGATCGCGGTTGGTTCGTCGAGCCCACGGTGTTCGCCGATGTGGACAACGAGCACACCATCGCGAGGGAAGAGATCTTCGGTCCGGTGCTCTCGGTGATCCCCTATTCCGACGAGGACGAAGCAGTCGCGATCGCCAACGCCAGTGACTACGGACTGGGAGGCACGGTGTGGACCTCCGATTCCCAACGGGGTGAGGCGGTAGCTCGCCGCGTCGCGTCCGGCTCGGTCGGCATCAACGCCTACACCAATGATCCGACCGCGCCGTTCGGTGGCATCAAGACCAGTGGTCTTGGCCGCGAGCTCGGGCCGGAAGGCCTGCACGCTTACCAGATGCTCAAGACGATCTACCTCGACGCGGGGCAGGCGTAACCGTCCGATCGAAACACGCCCGAACCTCCCAGCCTCTTGAAAACGATCGTTCACGATCCTAGATTCAGAAGGAAATATGGCGCTAAAGGGCAGCGGTTCCTACTCCGTTTCGCACTGCAACGCTGGTAACGGTCGCTCACGGAGGCACGATGCGTTTCACCGAGGAGCAACGGCGGTTCGCCGCCGCCGTGCGAGATCTCTGCGACAGCGAGTGCAAGACGCTCCAACAGCGGGACGCCCTCACCCACGGCGGCAAGCTCGCCAACAGTCCCGGGTTGCTAGCGAAGCTCGCCGAGCTCGGCTGGCTCGGGGTGTCGATTCCGGAGGCGTACGGGGGTGCAGGGGCGGGCATGCTCGAGGAGTGCCTGTTCCTCGAACAGACATCGCGCGGGCTCGCACCCATCACCGCGTACTCGACGGGTCTGACCGCGGCGCAGACCTACCTGCGCTACGGCACCGAGGCGCAGAAGAAGGAAATCCTCGGCGGCATCTGCCGGGGAAGACTCGAGGCGATCGCGCTGTCGGAGCCGGAAGCCGGGTCCGATCTCGGCTCGGCCCGCATCGGCGCAGTCGCCGACGGGGACTGCTTCATCATCAACGGGCAGAAGACGTGGACCTCGGCCGCGCACGTGGCTGATCACCTGCTCCTGCTAGCCCGCACCGGCACCGGGCGCGCCAAGCACGAAGGGCTGACCCTCCTGGTCGTGCCGACCGACGTGCCGGGTCTGGAGATCCGCCCCATCGAGACGATGGAAGCGCACACCGTCAACGACCTCTTCTTCACCGACGTCCGCGTTCCCGCGGCCAACGTCGTCGGCGAGGTTGGGCGGGCGTGGTGGCACCTCCTGCGCGGACTTTCGGTGGAACGCCTGATCATCGCTGCGATGGCAGTCGGCGCCGCCCAACGCTCGCTCGACGACCTGGTCGCCTACGTCAAGCAGCGCGAGCAGTTCGGACGCACGATCGGCAGCTTTCAGGCGGTACGACACCGCGTTGCCGACCTCGCGACGGAGATCGCCTTCTGCCGCTCGTTCGTCTACGAGATCGCCGCGGGCATAGACGCCGGCGAAGAGCAGCAGCTCGCCCGCGAAGGTGCAATGGCCAAGCTTAAGTGCACCGAGGTGGCCAAACACGCGGCGCTGGAAGCCATGCAGTTGATGGGCGGTTACGGATACGCCCGCGAGTACGGCATGGAAGGACAGGTGCGCAAGGCACTTGCGCCGCCGATCTACGGCGGTACGAACGAGATCCAGCGCGAGATCATCAGCAAGAGCTTCGAGCTCTGAACAAGTCGCGAAGGGCGATCATGTCGAAGACGAAGAAATCGGTGTTCGCGCCGGACCTGCTGGCGGACAAACGCATCCTGATCACCGGCGGCGGAACCGGGCTCGGGCGGGGCGTCGCGCGGCACCTCGCCGACCACGGGGCGCAGGTGCACCTGTGGGGCCGGCGCGAGGCGGTGCTCACCGAGGCGGCGGCCGAGGCGGGTGGCCAGGGCTCTGTGCACTTCCAAACCGTAGATGTGCGCCAGCCTGATTCGGTGGATGCCGCGATGACCGACATCTGGGAGCAGCACGGCCCCTTGACCGGCGTGCTCAACAACGCCGCGGCGAACTTCATCGCCCCCACCAAGTCATTGAGCCCGCGGGGCTTCGAGGCGATCAGCTCCACGGTAATGAACGGCTCGTTCAACACGACCCACGCCGCCGGGCGCCGGTGGATCGAGCAAGGACTTCCCGGCACCGTGCTGTCGAACCTGACGACGTGGGTGTGGTCCGGATCCGCGTTCGTCGTCCCGTCGGCGATGGCGAAAGCCGCAGTCCACGCCATGACCATGTCGCTGGCGGTTGAGTGGGCTCGTTACGGCATCCGGCTCAACGCGCTGGCACCCGGGCCGATCCCCACCGACTACGCCTGGGAGATGCTCAACCCGACCGACAAGAGCGCGACCGGCGCCACGCAGGCCGACCAGGTCCCGATGGGCAGGCCCGGTACGGTCGAAGAGCTGGCAAACCTGACGATCTTCCTGTTCTCAGACGCCTGCGACTACCTCACCGGGGAAACAATCGCGATGGACGGCGGACAGCGGCTCGCCGGGCCGGGCACGTTCGCCGGGCTGACTTCGCTGTCCGATCAGGACTGGCAGGAGATCAAGGAGCGCAGCCAGGCCGCCAGCACTGCCGCGAAACAGCAACGCTCGGTGTGAACAGCGAGAAGTCCCGGAACAGCCACATTGGCCGTCCCGGGACTCTTTCGCCTCTACGGGCGGCTCACCAGCGCCCGCACCTGTCAGAAGGCTGCCCGGGACGCGGCGTCGAGAAAGGACTTCACCAGCGACGCGTCGGCGTAATACTCGTCGCCCACGCCTTCAACCGCGCGACGTCGACCGTATTCGTACAGCACTGCCAACTTCCACAGCGCCAGCGCCGTGTACCAGTCCAGGCCCGACAGATCGCGCCCGGTCTCCGAGGCGTACCGCTCGGCCAGTTCCGAGCGGGTCGGGTACCCGTCCTCGAACGCGGCCACGCCGAGCTCTTCGGTCGGGGTCAGCTGTCGGCCTTCGACCGGCCACGAAGCCAGGAAGTATCCGACGTCGAAAAGTGGGTCGCCGATCGTGGCCAGTTCCCAGTCGAGGACCGCCAGCAGCCTGCCAGGCGGTTCGGGGCCGATGATGACGTTGCCGAGCCGGTAGTCATTGTGCACGATCGACGCACCCGATTCCGGCGGCACGTGGGCCGCGAGCCACGCATCAAGCTCGGCGAACTCCGCAGGTGGGTTTCCGTCCTCATCGGAGATGAGTCTGCCCATCCGCCGGAAGTGCCGCGCGTTGAATCCCTCGGGCTTGCCCACGTCCGCCAGCCCGCAGGCCCGCCAGTCCACGGCGTGCAGGGCCACCAGCGTGTCCACCAGGGATTCGCCGATCCCCCGCCGGCCGGACGGGGTGGCCAGCGCGGGCGGGGTCCGGTCGGTGATGACCGGGCCTTCGACGTAGCTCATCACGTAGAACGGGACATCGAGCACCTCGTCGGCCTGGCTCACCGCCAGCACGTCAGCGACCGGCACGTCCGTGTCGGCCAGCGCACCGATCAGCCTCGCCTCGCGCAGCATGTCGTGGGCGCCCGGCGGGGTTGGCGGCGGAGGCGGTCGTCGCACGACGACCTTGTGCTGCCCGTCGTCGACCAGGAACGTCAGGTTCGAATGACCATCCCCGATGGGACGGGTGCAAACCGGGCCGGAGCATATTCCGTGATCCTCGAGAAACCGCGCCAGGCCGGCGCGCTGCTTTTCGCTGAAGTCCCAGCTCACTGTTTCACTCTCAATCAGATGCCGACAAACTGCTGCACCGACACTGGATTCGAAATCCACCGGCCCACGCCGTTCACGCTGGTTCGGATTTCTCAATCTTCGCCACGATGTCAGCTCGAAGCAGGTGCTTCTGGATCTTGCCAGTAGCTGTCATCGGGAGTTCATCGACGACTTCGAGCCGCTCGGGCATCTTCTGGATGGCCAGCCCCTGCCCCAGCAGGTAGTCCTTGAGCTCCTCAAGAGTCACCCGCTCGTGTCCTGGGTGCAACACCAGGTAGCAGCAGATCCGCTCGCCGAGCCGCTGGTCCGGCATGCCGACCACTGCGACGGCATCAACTGCGCGGTGCGCCGCCAGAAGGTCTTCCACCTGGCGGACGCTGATGTTCATTCCGCCGCGGATGACGATGTCTTTGAGCCGGCCGGTAACCCGTACGTAGCCGTCCTCATCCATCACACCGAGGTCACCCGAGCGCGAGTAGCCATCGGGGGTGAACAGCTCCGCGGTCTCCTCCGGTCTGCCGATGTACTCCAGCATGTGCGATGGCCCGCGGTATGCGATGTCACCGTCCTGCCCGCGCGGCAACTCTTCGCCCAGCTCGTCGACGATCTTCACGGAGCTTCCTGGAAGCGGGCGGCCGTCGGACGTGGCTGCCCGGCTCGGATCATCGTCAATCGTGCACGTGGTGGTAGTCAGGTTCTCGGACCGCCCGTACAGGCTCAAGATCCGGCAATCGGGCAGCAGCTCGCGCGCCTTCTCAACGAACGCACCCGGGATCGGTGCGCCCGCCGCGACCCAAAGCCGCAGGCTGCTCGCATCGTGCTGGGCAGGATCGTAGGCCTCCATCAGCATCTGCAAGAAAGTCGTTGCGCTCACAGTCGTGGTGCAGCCCCACCTCCGGACGTGCTCGAGTCCCGCGTGTGGTTCCCAGGACTCCATGAGGTGCGAGCCGGCTCCGTGGATGAGCGGGAGCAGGACGCTGGTGACCAGGCCGGTCGTGTGTGTGATCGGCGAGGGGCCGAACTGCACGTCCTGATCGCTGTAGGCAAAGACCTGCGCGAGCTGACGGGCCCCGCCAGCCATCGTGTTGACCGTGTGCAGGCACCCCTTCGGGCGCGAGGTCGTACCCGAACTGTAAACGATCATGAAATGGTCGTCCGGCCCGACGCCAGGGCCGATCTCGTCGAACACATCGTTCTCATCGACGTCGGCGAACAGCGAGTCGTAAGGGGTGGTGTCCTTCTCCGGCCCCCCGCGCAGCACGACGATCCGCTCAAGATCCGGCGATTCCACCCGCACCTTGCGGTACATCTCGACGTAGTCGAAGTTCTTGAACGTCGCGCAGGTGAAGACCATCCGCGCACCGCTGTTGCTCGCGATGTAGGAGACCTCGTCCATCCGGTAGATCGGCATGATCGGAACGAGGATCGCGCCGAGCCTGGACAGCGCCACCGCGATCTGCGCGAACTCGACCCAGTTCGGCACCTGCACGCACACCCGGTCACCGGGCCGGATTCCCTCGCGGTACATGCCGACGGCCAGCCGCAGCGCCGTGTCGCGGAGCTCGGAGAACGTCAGCGAGCGCGTGTCGTCAGTGATGAAGACCTTGCCCGGGCGCTGCGCCACTTGGACCTCGAGCATGTCGAACAGCGTTTCGCGACGCCAACTGCCGTCGGCGTAGAAGCGCTCGATTTCTTCCTGCGAGTAGCGGTCTCTCACCGTCGCGAACGTCATCGGCGATCTTCCTTGATCTCGAGCGGAGCGCGCTGCCGGACCAGCAGACTGGTTCTATAGTATTTAAGGTCCAACCAAAAAGCAACGCTTTGCCGAGCGGACGCCCTCGCCGTCGATTGGTGCGGCAAGCAGGGAGCTAACCTCCGACGCATGCCCTTCACGCACGTTCACCGGGTGCGATACCACGAGACGGACGCCCAGTCGTACCTGTTCAACAGCCGCTACCTCGAGATCGCCGACGTCGCCATGACCGAGTTCTTTCGGCACCTCGGCTGGTCCTACCCCGAGCTCAACGCCGCCGGCGCCGACCCGTCCGTGGTGAGCGCCCAGCTCGAGTTCCACGCACCGGCGTTCTTCGACGACGTGATCGGCTTCGAGGTCGAGTGCGCTCACATCGGCCGCAGCAGCTTCACACTCCGGCATTCGGTCACCCGCGACGAGACCGACCTCGCCACGATCAGCATCGTCTACGTCAACGTCACCACCCGCGACGGCACATCGCGCCCGTTGCCGGAGACCGTCGCGACCGCGCTCGCGAGCTATGCCACGAAGACTTGATCATGACGGCCTCCGACATGAACCGCACCGATCGGAACCGGTCTCCTAGCGGACGAGCCGGAAGAACTTGCGCAGCTCATCCACGAAGATCTCCGGCTGCTCCAGCGAAGCGAAGTGACCACCCGCCGGCAGTTCGTTCCAGTAGCGGATGTCGGTCAACCGGTTTTCCGCCCGCGCACGCGGGACCCGGATCATCTCCTTCGGGAAGATCGAGCAGCCCGACGGCACGGTGATCTTGTCCTGGGGCAGGTCGGCGAGGCTTTCCCAATAAATGCGAGCCGCCGAGGTCCCGGTGTTCGACAGCCAGTAGAGCATCACGTTGTCCAGCAGCACATCTCGGCTGACCGCGTTCTCCGGGTGCCCGTCGCAGTCGGTCCAGCCGTGGAACTTCTCCACGATCCAGGCGAGCTGCCCGACCGGTGAGTCGGCGAGGCCGTAGCCGAGCGTTTGGGGCTTGGTCATCTGCTCCACGAAGTAGCCGGTGCCGCTCACCGCGTACTCCGCCCCGACAGCCGCTCCCTGCTTCTCGAAGTCGTTCATCGACTCGGGCGGATCCGGCTCGGCGCCGAGGTCGACGAACGGGATCGGCAGATGAACACCGACGACCCGATCCGGGGCGATCGCGGCGAGCCGCCCGGAGACGACCGAACCCCAGTCACCGCCGTGCGCCCCGTAGCGCGTGTATCCGAGCCTGCGCATGAGTTCCGACCAGGCATCGGCGATCCGCTTCACGCCCCACCCGGTCGTCCGGGGCACTCCGCTGAAGCCGAACCCGGGCAGCGACGGGCAGACGACGTGGAAGGCGTCCGCAGGATCCGGCGGGTTGGTGAGCGGCTCGACGAGGTCGAGAAACTCCCGGACCGAACCCGGCCAGCCGTGCGTGAGGATGATCGGGAGCGCGTCCTCGTGCTGCGACCGGGCGTGCAGGAAGTGAACGTCCAGGCCGTCGATCTCGGTCCTGAACTGGTTGGCCGCGTTGAGCTTTTCCTCGCACCGCCGCCAGTCGTACCCATCGACCCAGTAGGCGCACAACTCCTGGACGTAGGACAACGGGATCCCCTGCGACCAGTCCTGCACCGGCTGCTCATCCGGCCAGCGCACGCGCTCCAGCCGAGCGCGGAGCCCGTCGAGCTCGCTCTGAGCGACGTGCAGTTCGAACCTCGTTGGTTGATCACTCACGCTGCTTCCCTTCCGTGGATTGTCAGGGTCCGTCGTGCTGAACGGGGTTGAGCGCGGACCGGAGTTCGCCCGCGCTGCGGGGAAATCCGGTGCTCCGGTAATAGGCGAGTTCGCGGTCTCCCTGCGAAAGCGCTGTTCTCGCGATCCGAGCGCGAGTTTCACCGGACCCGGAATCGGCCAGGGCCGCTGCCGCCAGACCCATCGCGTGCTCTTTGAGCCGGCGGTTCTGGTCGGCGATGTCGGCGAGCGGAACGCTAGCCTCACCCGGATCGGGGCCGGGTTCCGCCAGACAAGCACCGGCTTCCTCGCGTGCCTGTTCGCCGAGGGCGTCGCCGGCGAGTCCGACCAGTTCAGCGAGCAACCTCCGGTATTCGTCGTTCTCGACGACCTGGTAGCGGTACTCGTGCTCGTGGGTGTCGAGCAACCAGTCGAAGGTGGCCAACATCAAGTTCGCCTGCTCCTGGGCGAATTCCGCGTCAGGGGGAAGTGCCGGGAGGATCGTGTCGCAGAAGCGGCGACGCATCGACCTCAATTGCTGGGTGACGGTGGGAATCATGATCAACCCTTCGCCAGGATCCGGTTGAGCTCGCCGATGAAGTAGCCGCCGAGACCGGAGATGAAGTTGTACATCACGTCGAGCTCGGTCATCCGGGCCGCAGCCGTGCACGGGCCGGTGCCGATCAGCGACACCACGGCCCAGTACAAGTTCAGGACCAGGTAGTAGTCCAGCCGCTCCCGGTCCACCGGGAGACCTGAGATCCGCTCGTAGTCGGCGATGAAGGCGTCGGTGTGCACGAGCCCCGAGTTGAGGTAGTGGCCGCCTTCGTCCGGATGCCCCCAGCCGGGGAGCATGGCGTAGGCCAGGTCCGAATGCCGGTCGCCGAGGTACCCGAGCTCCCAGTCCAGGATCGCGGTGATCTCCCCGGACGTCTCCTCGAACAGGAAGTTGCCGTTGCGGTAGTCACCGTGCAGCAACGACACGTGGTCGACGACGGGCCGGTTCTCGGCCAGCCACTGGCGGGCCAGCAGCACGGTGGGATGCGGTTCGAGCGCGTCCTCGTCCCAAGCCCGGTTCCACATGGCCAGCCGCCAGTCGATCGCGTCGGTGGTGTTCCGGCGAGGCAGGTCGAATCCGCTGAGGTGGTCGTCGGACCAGTCATGGGCGTGCAACCTGGCCAGGTGCTCCACGAACTGCGGTGCGAGCAGTCGCCGCAGGTCCGGTCCGTAGGCGGTGCCGAGCCCGGTCGCGTGCGGGACGTTCTGCGTCGGCGATGGCACTCCGGGAACCTTTCCGGCGATCAAGGCCGGTTCGCCGAAGTCATCGGGGTCGGTGGTGACCCAGTGGGGCTCGGGCACGGGGATCACGCCGTGCGTCGCGCGCAAGAGCTGGAACTCCCGTTCCACCTCGGTGATGCAGATGCCCACCGGAGCCTTCACCCGGAGCACCAGCTCGTCGTCCTGCCCGGCGCGCACGAGGCGGAAGCTGTAGGACTCGTTGGCGCCCCCGCCGGAGAGCCGGGAGAAGTCCTCGACCTCGAACGGGCCGTCCACCCGCGCGGACAGGAAGCGCTCCAGGCGCTCCCGGGTCTGAGCGAGGGACTGCGGTTCGCGGTGGACTCCGCCGGAACGGCGCCGCAGCTTCTCGTCGAAGCGGCGGGCCAGGTTTCGCTCGACCGGGTGGTCGGCGGTGTGTGGCTTCGCTTGCGTGGTCATAGTCCGACCTCTCTGTCGGGCTGTCACTGGCGCGTTCGCCGCACCGCTCAGCGCCTCCACCGATGTGCGCGGTGGAGGTACGAGTCGCGTTCTCAGGCCACGGAGATTCCGCCGTTGACGCTGACGACCTGGCCGGTGATGAGTCGAGACATCGGGGAGGCCAGGAACAGTGCGAGGTTGGCCAGGTCCCCCGGTTCGGTGAGACCGAGGTGGGCCTGGGAGATGATGCGGTCGAAGATCTTCTTGCTGAACTCCTGGTTCATCGCCCGGTCGTACGAGCCGGTGTTCGAGATGAGCGACGGCGTGATCACGTTGACCCGCACGCCATCCCGCTTGGCCTCCAGCGCCAGCGTCTGGGAGAACGTGACGATCGCCGCCATGGCGGCACCGATGCAGGTCTCCCCCGGGGTCGGAACCTTTGCCGCGTCCGAGGCGATGTTGATGATCGAGCCCGACTTCTGCTCCGACATGTGCGGAAGAACCGCGCGGCTCATCAGCAGCGGCCCCACCGACTGCTCGGTGACCACCTGCGCGACCTGCTCGATGGGGGTGTTCCGGAGCAGCGTTGGCGAATACGTCGCCACCGTCGAGTTGACCAGCACGTCGATCGATCCCATCCGCCGACGCGCCTCCGAAGCGGCCCCTTCCGCGGCGGCGGGATCGTTGGCGTCGGTCGGCAGGAACTCGACCTCGGCGCCCTGCACGACGCTCTGCACGTGTTCGACCGCGCGCTTGCCACGTTCCTCGTTGCGGCCGAGCACGGTCAGACGCCGACAACCGGCCTGGGCGAAGGCTGTCGCGGTCGCCAGGCCCACCCCGGAGGTTCCACCGGCGATGAGCACGGCGGTGCCCGAGAAGTCGTAGCCGTCGGCAGCCCGCGGCGGGCCATCCGTCCGGTCGGTCATGTCTCGTTCCTTTCGTTCTTCGAACCCCCTGTCCAGGAAGGGTCCGGCGAGTGTGAGTTCTGGGTGCGCGGCGTCTTGCCCGCTGTCGCGAAGGGCGCGATCAGACGGGACGCAGCGGAATCACCGGGTGATTCCCTGCATCGACGGCCTCGTCGGGCACGTTGCAGGTCGAGCACGTTCGGGACGTCTCCTGGGTCAGGTCGCCGGCTCGCTCGACTTCCTCCGCGCTGGAGGCAGTAGCGTCTCGACCCCGTTCACGGGCCAGCAGCGCTGCCCCGTACGCACCGGTGATCTGCGGTGATTCCGGTACTGCGACCGGCGTTCGCAACACCTCTTCCAGGAAGTGCACAGCCGCCGCGTTTCTCGCCACTCCGCCGGTCATCACGACCGGAGCTCGCTTGCCGACCAATGCGACCAGACCGAGTGTGCGAGCCGACACCGCCCGATGCACGGAGGCGGCGATGTCCTCACGCCGCTCCCCCGCCGCCAGCAGCGAGATCAGCTCGGTCTCCGCGAAGGTCGCGCACATGCTGCTGACCTCCAGGTCCTTCTCCCCGCGCAGCGCTAGATCCGGGAGTTCATCGATGTCGCACTCGATCGATCGGGCGAGCACCTCGAAGAACCGGCCCGTCCCGCTGGCGCAGCGGTCGTTCATGGCGAAGTTCTCCGCGATGCCCCAGTCATCGACGAGGATCGTCTTGCTGTCCTGCCCACCGATGTCGATCACGAGCCTCGTTCCGGGGCACATGGCGGCGACACCGCGTGCGTGACAGGTGATCTCGGTGAAGGTGCGTCCTGCTCCGGGGACCAGACGACGGCCGTAGCCGGTCGCGATGGTCTGGGCGATGTCGGATTCCTCCAACGATGCCGAACGCAGAGCCGCTTCCAGCGAGCGGTTCAGCCCCGCGCGGCTCACGGCCCCCATCTGGACGACCTCGGAGGCGACGATCTCGCCCGCTTCGTCGATGATCACGGTCTTGGCGGTCGTCGAGCCCAGGTCGACACCCATGAAGTGATCTGCCATCGTCGCCTCATTCCTACGTCCTAGAGCGAGGTCAGCCAGCAGCCTGGCTCCGGCGCACGTCGATTCCCTCCAACATCGCCACCAGCCGGCTTTCCAGCACGTCGTCCTTGTAGAAGGAGGCGTCGGCGACATCTCCCTCGAAGAACATCGAGGGGATTCCGAGGTCTCGCTGGGCGGCCTTGGCGACGAGCTTCTGCGGGTTGGTAAACGCCCGGCAGGTGCGCGTGGAGTGGAACACCAGGCCGTCGACGTTGTAGTTCTCGCACTCGGAGACGATCAGATTCTGGATCGTCTTGGTTCCGTGGTTGGTCGGGCACAGCAGGTAGTGCTGGGCCATGCCCCTGATCGGGTCCTCTGGGTCGATCAGGTGGGGCTCCTGCCAGAACGCCTGGTGCGTGTAGCGCCCGGCCACCACGGCGACGTCGTGCTCGGCGAACTTCCTGGACAGCCAACCCAGCTTGTTCCAGTTCATGATGCCGTCGAAGTACACCCGGTAGCGCTCATCGCGCACGCCCCGCACTCCGTTGGCCACCCGCCGCTCGATCTCGTCCTTGATCGCACCGAAGTAATCCACCAGCTCCTGGCTGGCGGGCAGGAAGTTGATGTGGGCGATGCAAGAGATCCAGTCCCAGAACGTCGCCGGCGTCGGCGCCAGCTTGCACATAGCCATGGCAGCCCGCCGAAGTTCGGAGGCGCGCTTGATGTAAGCCATGTTCTGCCGCAGCGCGTCCCAGTCGAACGGCTTGCCCGTCATGATTTCCAGGAACGAGACGAGCTCGTGCAGCTGGTCCGACACGTACTTGGTGGCGCTCTCCCACTCCTCGCCGACCAGGTAGCCGGCGTCGGGCTTGTTTCCCCACAGGAAGGGCAGCGAGACGTTGAAGATCGGGACTTCCTTGCCGAACACGCGATAGGTGATGTCGTCCCACTGCTGTCCGGTGCTGCAGCCCGCGTAGGCGTTGACGAAGAAGTCCGGAGCGGGCAGCCGGCTCGCGAGCTCCTGCTGCTCAGGAATACCGACGATGCCGGTGTCCTCGCCCTGGCGGTTCTTTTGCGTGAGCACCGCGCAACCCAGGTGCGTTCGGGCGTACGAGCACAGCTCCCCCACGTAGCCGTACTCCTGCCCCGCCTGCTGAGCAGGTTCTTCGAGGTGCTGAGCTGCGAGCCTGGCGGAGAACGCTTCGCCGTGGCACCAGACCAGGCCGGCCGCCTGGAAAATCGGGTTGAGCGCGGATCCGTTGTACCAGACCACCTTCTCGCCGCGCTCCCGTGCTGTGAAGACGCGGTCCCAGTAGTCGGAGACCATCGTGCCGCCGGTCTTGGTGACGCTGAGACGATTGGCTTTTTCCATGACTGCTGTGCTCACGAGATCACTTCCTGAGTTGAGAGCTGCGAATCGTGGGTCAGGGGCTGACGAGCTGGGTACGCCGGATGCGTTCCAACAGTGCTTCCACGCGTGTCCGAACGGACTCCGCGGGAAGCCCTTCGTGCTCTGTTTCCATGAGCAGGTGCGGAATCTCTTGCGCTTCCAAGTTCTTCCGCAGTTCTGGGTAGTAGAGCATGTGCGGTTCGCAGAACTTGACCATCAGCACGATCACGCCCTGCGCACCGCTCTCCCGCACCGACCGCACGAGCTGGTCTTCCCAGTCGACCTCGTGCTTGACCCTGGTCGGGCACGGCATCGAGACGTCGCGCTGCAGGTACCAGCGACAGATCGCCTCGAGCGGGTCGAGGTCCTCGGCGACGTCGGTCGAGATGTAGCGTGCACCCGTGAAGAGGTCGTCGTCGACGACGATCGCTCCGCATTCCTCGATCGTGCGCAGCAGTTCGGGTTTTGGCGCATGGCAGAGGTGCCCGGACAGGTACAGCCGGACGCTGTCGTCCCGTGGCGCAACCGCGGCCGCAGCGACCACTTCCTTCAGCGCGGCGGTGTGCTCGGCCTTGTCCATCACCATGCTGGACTTCACCAGGATCTGCATCTGCTCCGAGGTGAAGCACGCATCCCCCGCACGCCTTGCAGCGAACAGTTCGCGCAGCAGCCTGCGGTTTTCGTTGAACACAGCGATGCTGGCCGCTAGCGCCTCCGGCGTGATCGGCCCTCCTGCGAACTCGGCGATCTCGTCGAGGAACTCCTGCATCTTCTTCCGCGCCTCGGCCGGCGTCCACTCGTCGGTCAGCGATGTCGGCAAGTGCCCGTAGAACATCGGCTTCTCCGGCGACTCCGACCTGATGACATCCACCGCACCGAGCAGTTGGATGCAGTGGTCGGCGTTGAAGAAGCCGTCGTAGATGTCGAGCTTCCCCTTGGCGGCGGAGTCAGCGATGTTGCGGGTGTAACCGCAGTAGAACTCGGCCAGCAGGTTGCGTCCGATGCTGTCGGGCTCACGGCTCTCCTGGATCAGGACCGGGAGCGTCCCAGCGGCGTGCGCGATCTCGGCCGGGAAGTTCATCGGGAACACCCCGACCGCCTTGCCGCCGGTGCGTTGCTTCCACCGCACCACGTAGGCGTCCGGATCTTCGGCGACTTCAGCGAGCGGGGCCAGAGCGGCCGCGAGTGCCTCCGACACGTTTCACCTGCCTTCTCAGGTCTCCCCGAGTCGCGGAGACCTGCTGTGGGACTGAGCCCCTTTGAGCGGTCTCCTCCATGTGTATCCCCAATCGTGGACACTTCGCAACACTGAGCGCCCAAAAATGTATCAGATCTTTCGATCGCCTCACCTCCGGACGCCACTGCCGGGCCGACAGATCTGATACATCTGTAGACCCTCAATGCCCTGAGTTGTACATTGAATGCTCGGGCGACCGTCACAGGCGCGCCACCCGCAAGACCGCTCACGGACATTCGAGGAGCCGACGAACCATGGCGCCGATCAGCAACCGGTACACGCGACTGACCGGAATCGAACACCCGATCGTCCAGGAGGGCCTGGGGCCGTTCAAGACTCCGAAGCTCGCCGCGGCTGTCAGCAACGCCGGCGGCCTCGGGACGGTGAGCATGCCCGGATTCCCGCGCGACCTCGCGGAAGGCTCGCGGACCTTCCGCGAGCACATCGAGGAATGCGCCTCGCTGACCGACAAGCCCTTCGCGGTCAACATCCCGGTCGGCGTGGACGGTGAAGGTGACGTCCTGTCCTTCACCGACGCCTACATCAACACCGTGTTCGAAGCCCGGGCGGCGGACGACGAAGTCGCCAAGCGACTGACCGTCCTGACCACGTCCGCCGGTTTCCCCGGCAAGTACGTCGGCCCGATCAAGGACGCGGGCATGATCCACCAGCACAAGGTCGGCTCCACCGCACAAGCGCTGAAGGCCCAGGAGGCCGGTGTCGACGTCGTCATCGCGGCGGGCTTCGAGATGGGCGGCCACGCGCCGAGCAAGGGCGTGCACACCTACGTCCTCGTCCCTTCGGTGACCGAGGTCGTCGACGTGCCCGTCGTGCTCTCGGGCGGCGCGAAGGACGGCCGGACCCTGGCCGCCGCGCTGTGCATGGGTGCCGAGGCAGTCGCCATGGGGACCAGGTTCATCGCGTCGGAGGAGAATTCCGACTGGCACCCGTCCTACGCGCAAGCGCTGCTCAGCGCTCGAGAAGGCGATGACGTCGCCTTCACCGGGGTCTACGGACCATGCCGCGGGCTGCGGAACCGCGCGTCCCTGCGCCTGGTCGAGGATCACGACGACAACACCGACCCAGCCGAGCTGCTGCGCTGGAAGATCGAATCCATGCAACGTGCGCAGACCGAGGGCGACGTCGAGGACGGGCTCGTCCTCGCGGGCCAGGTCGCCGGCGCGATCGGCGAGATCATCAACGTCGCCGAGTTCGTTCCGGACATGGCAGCGCAGGCCGCCGAGGTGCTCGACCGGCTTGCCGCTCGCCGCTGACCGAGCCGCAGAGGCCCCGGTCGCCCGCCTGTGGCGCGCGACCGGGGCCTCTGTGCGTCCCTCCCCGCGGGTCAGTGCTCACCCACCCGTTCCGGGAGGTCGGTGATCGGCTCGACGTCGAAGTCGGTCTTGCCGACCTTCTTGCCGCCACCGGACAACCCAGCCCTCTCGACGAAGTCGGCGTTCGCCTTGGTGTAGGCGACCCACTCGTCCGGAACGTCCTCGTCGTAGTAGATGGCCTCGACCGGGCAGACCGGCTCGCAAGCACCGCAGTCAACGCATTCGTCGGGGTGGATGTAGAGCATCCGCCCGCCCTCGTAGATGCAGTCGACAGGGCACTCCTCGATACAGGTCCTGTCGAGCACGTCCACGCACGGTTCAGCGATCACGTAGGTCACGGATACGGTTCCTCTCCTTGCTCGGCGTCCGCCGACGTCCTTCGGGCGAGGCCCCTCGTGGTGGGAGGAGTCGTGGGGCCTCGCCCGGCCGGTACCGGCGGGAACGTGGCTGTCAGGTCAGCGACCGGCACCGAGGATGTTCGGCAGCGGGACCGCGCCGACGACCTGCTCGACGGGATCGACGACCGGGGCGAGGTGCTCGTCGACCGCTGGTGGGAGCAATTCCCGGACCGGGGTCAGCACCGGCACCTCCGGCTCGGGCTCAGGGGCTGGCGGCGGAGCAGGCGCGGGTTGTCCGCCGTCGTCGTTCTGCGGCGGCTCGGGGTCCTGCGGCTGCTCCGCCGCCGGTGGCGGGGGAGGTGGAGCGGGGTCCGACGACGAGGATCCGCCGTCTGCGTCAGTTCCGCTGTCGTAGGAGGCCAGCTGCAACAGGCCGGACGAGGCGTGCTGGTCGGGGACGCCACCACCGCCGGTCTCGTAGGCCGACATCCAGCGGAGCACCAAGTTCACGTAGTCGGCGGAGTGGTTGTAGCTGAAGATCGCCGACCGAAGGTCGTCCGGAGTCGACAGGTCACGACTCCCCGAGCACAGGTAGCGAGAAGCGGCGAGCGAAGCGTCGTAGACGTTCTGCGGGTCCGTCTCACCGTCGTGGTTGCCGTCGGCGCCCCATCGGTCCCACGAGGAGGGGATGAACTGCATGGATCCGGCCGCCCGCGCCCAACCCCCGTCCCCTTGGATCGATGCCGTGCCGTTCGTCCCGTTCAGAGAAGGACCGTAGATCGGGTGGATCAAGTCCCCGTCCTCGGTGACATCGCCGCCCCGGGCATGCCCGGACTCGACCTTGCCGATGCCCGCCAGCAGCGACCAGGTGATCCGGCAACCCGGGTTCTCGCGCTGCTGGGAATCGACCGCGCGCAGGTAGGAGTCCAGGACCGTTGCCGGGATTCCGTGCTTCGGCGCTGTCGGCCCCGCGGTCGGCCTCATCGGCTGGACCTCCCCCGCCTCAGCCGCCGCGAGAGGGCCCGCCGGCGGGGGTGGTGGTGCCACCGGATTCGGCGGCGCGGGACGCTCGGCGTTCGAACCGCTGGCTTCGACGTCCGTCACTCCGACCCATGAGGTCTGGTCAGCGGCGCTCAACGCCAGCAATCCGGCGAGGGCAGCCGCCTGGTAGCACCACATGCGACGCTGAGCCCCGCGATGGCGGGTGCGCCCTCGTTGTCGTCCCCGGTTGCGAACCATGATCACAGACCTCCGTTGTCCGGTCTTGGTGCGACGGCAGTGGGTTGCGTTCGCGGGTCCGTACGGGCGCGAACGCATGGCCGCGAAACGTCGGCGGAATCGACGTTTCCGGCTTCGTCTCGGGACGTCCTTCGGATGCTTAGGCTTGCCGCTCGCGAGCACGCGGCCCTCAGCCAGGCATCAAGCGGAAACCGTCCAGGTGTCATTTCCGTTCAAGAGCGATTGCAGATCGGCGGGTTTCGCGTCGGCTGCCGCGCGAACCTGCTCGCGCACGAGGTCGTCGTACGCGGGACGCTGGACCTGGCGGAAGATGCCGGTCACCGCGTGCGCGAGCCCGTGGCCGGTGAGCCGGGACAGACCGAAGGCCTGCGTCGGGTCGGTGGCGTTCGCGTCGTGCACCAGCAGAGCCTCGGAGCCCACCTCCGAGACGCTCCGGATGAGGAGCCCACCGGTGGCGGGATCCCGCACCACCCCGTACTCCCCTTCTCCGTCATCGGCGCCGGGGCCGAAACGCACGGGTTCACCGTGCCGGAGCGGGATGACGCGATGCTGCGCCTCGTCCTTGTCGGTGAACACGTCGAAGGCGCCGTCGTTGAAAATGGGGCAGTTCTGGTAGATCTCGACGAGCGACGTGCCCCGGTGGTCGGCCGCCGCCTGCAGCACTTCGGTGAGCTGCTTCCGATCGGAATCGATCACCCGGGCCACGAATCCGGCCTCGGCGCCCAGCGCCAGCGACACGGGGTTGAACGGGCCGTCCACCGAACCCAGGGGCGTGGATTTGGTGACCTTGCCCTGCTCGGAGGTCGGCGAGTACTGCCCCTTGGTCAAACCGTAGATCTGGTTGTTGAACAGCAGGATCGTCATGTTCACGTTGCGACGCAACGCGTGGATCAGGTGGTTACCCCCGATGGACAACGCATCGCCGTCTCCGGTCACTACCCACACCGAGAGGTCCGGGCGCGAGACAGCCAGTCCGGTCGCGATCGAGGGCGCCCGGCCGTGGATGGAGTGCATCCCGTAGGTGTTGAGGTAGTACGGAAACCGCGATGAGCACCCGATTCCCGAGATGAACGCGATGTTCTCCCGTTTGATCCCCAGAGTCGGCAAGAACGACTGCACGGCGTTGAGCACGACGTAGTCGCCACAACCCGGGCACCACCGCACCTCCTGGTCGGACTTGTAGTCCTTGGCCTTCTGCGGTTCCGCGCCCTGCGGAACCCCGTGCTGCCCGCTGAGAAGCGGCAGTCCCAGGTCCGTCGTCATGCTCGCACTCCCTCGAGAAAGTCGCAGAGGACGCCCTGAAGTTCTTCAGCCTTGAACGGCAGTCCGGCGACCTTCGTGTAGGTGGCGCACTCGACCACGAACTTCGCTCGGATCAGAGTGGCCAGCTGGCCGAGATTCATCTCCGGAATCAGCACTCGCTCGTACTCGTGTAGCACCGATTCGAGGTTGTCGGGGAACGGGTTCAGGTTCCGCAGGTGAGCCTGCGCCACGGCGTGCCCTTGCTTGCGGACTCGTCGCACCGCGGCGCTGATCGGCCCGTAGGTCGATCCCCATCCCAGGACCAGGACCCTGGCCTGCCGGCCCGGGTCGTCCACCACGACGTCCGGAACTTCGATACCGTCCACCTTGGCCTGGCGCAGGCGAACCATCCTGTCGTGGTTGTCCGGATCGTAGGAGATCCCGCCCTTGACGTCTTCCTTCTCCAACCCGCCGATCCGGTGCTGCAGGTCGGGGGTGCCCGGCACCGCCCACGGCCTCGCCAAGGTCTCCGGGTCGCGCAGGTACGGCCAGAACTCGCCGGAGCCGTCCGTGGCGTTGGGCTCCGTGGCGAAATCGACCCGAATCTCGGGCAGATCAGCAACGTTCGGGATCAACCACGGCTCGGAACCGTTCGCGATGGAACCATCCGACAGCAGCACCACCGGAGTTCGGTACGTCAGCGCGATGCGCGAGGCCTCGAGCACGCTGGCGAAGCAATCCGATGGGGAGGCCGGCGCCACCACAGGAACGGGAGACTCCCCGTTCCTGCCGTACATCGACTGAAGCAGGTCCGCTTGCTCGGTCTTGGTGGGCAGACCCGTGGACGGTCCGCCTCGCTGGATGTCGAGCACGACGAGCGGAAGCTCCGTCATGACGGCCAGCCCGATCATCTCCGACTTCAGCGCGAGCCCGGGCCCGGACGTCGAGGTGATGCCGAGGCCGCCGCCGAAAGCGTGCCCGAGCGCGGCACCGATGCCCGCGATCTCGTCTTCGGCCTGAACCGTGGTGGTCCCGAAGTTCTTGTGCTTGGCCAGCTCGTGCAGGATGTCCGAAGCCGGGGTGATGGGATAGGTGCCGAGCAGCACCGGAAGTGCGGAGCAATGCGCCGCCGAGATGATCCCGTACGCGAGCGCCGCGTTGCCGGTGATCTGGCGGTACGTACCCGGGGCGAGTCGCGCTGGGGCGACCTCGTAGCTCACCGCGAACGCCTCAGTGGTCTCACCGAAGTTCCACCCCGCGCGGAATGCCTGCACGTTGGCCTCGGCGATGTCCGGTTTCTTCGCGAACTTCTCGCGCAGGAACCGTTCCGTCCCGTCCCCCGGCCGGTTGTACATCCAGGACAGGAGACCCAGCGCGAACATGTTCTTCGAGCGCTCGGCTTCCTTCTTCGGCAGACCGGAGTCCTCCAGCGCACCACGGGTCAGAGTGCCCATCGCCACCTTGTGAACGGCGAACGATTCGAGGGACTCGTCCTCGAGAGGATCGGATTCATAGCCGACCTTGGTCAGGTTCCGCTTGGTGAACTCGTCGGTGTTGACGATCAACGTCGCACCGGCCGGGAGGTCGCCGATGTTGGCCTTCAACGCGGCTGGGTTCATCGCGACCAGGACGTCCGGCCGGTCGCCGGGTGTCGCGATGTCGGTGTCGGCGAAGTGCAGCTGGAACGACGACACCCCGGGCAACGTTCCGTGCGGAGCTCGGATCTCGGCTGGGAAGTTCGGCAACGTCGCGAAGTCGTTGCCAAACACCGCGGTCTCGGAGGTGAACCGATCGCCGGTGAGCTGCATCCCATCGCCGGAGTCGCCGGCGAACCTGATCACCACTCGGCTCAGCTGTTCGACCTGAGTGCTCACGCGAAACCTCCTAGCGGACCCCGATCACCTGGTCCAAGAACTTCCCTGCCGGCGTCGGGCATCTTCCCGACGCCGGCAGGCTCCGCACATCGAGCGAACACCCGCGCTCGCCGACTTGGACCCGCGCCCAGATCCACCAGTGCCGACGCCATAAATACTACAGTTGAATCAACTCAGACTCAAGTCCTGTAGTCAGTCTTCGTCCGAATCCGAAGCCGGACGGAGCTCCGAAAGGCGGTTCGGCACCGCAAGGACGATGGCGTCAACAACGAAACATGCTGCCCGCCATAGAAAGTTAAGCTGATCGAGGTCGAAGCCCGAGCAGGCCGGTACCTCCTCAAGAACGTGCGATCCCACGAGACGAATCCCGCTACACGCGGAGGAACTGGGAACGCGTGAGTGTTCAGTTCCCACCCGGGAAGCCGAGGGAGATCTCGGGCTCCGGTTCACGCGGCGGCACGGGTGCCGCCACCGCGGCCTGTACCCCTACTCCGCCGCCCTGGCGGTGAACCAGATCGCCACCTGGGTTCTGGACTTGACGCCCATCTTGCCGAGCACGTTCTCCACGTGCCCCTCGACGGTGCGCTGGGAGATCACCAGCCGAGCCGCGATCTCCTTGTTCGTCAGACCTGCCGCCACCAGGCGCGCGACTTCGCGCTCGCGTCGGGTCAGCTGCGCGAGGTGGGGGCCGGCCTCTTCGTCCTGATCCGCCCTGGCGAACAGCATTCCATCAGCGGTCTCGAGCTGCTCGCCACGCCGTGCGCCCTCTTCGAACGCCCGCTCCCCCAGCGCTGTGCGAGCCCGTTCTTCATAGCGGTCGTGGGTGTCGACCAACGCCTGCGAGCCGAAGAGCGGATCGCCCACCTCGGCCCAAGACGCGCGGCCGATTCCGAACAACCGGGAAGCTCGTTCCGCACACCCTTCCTCAACCGCGATCCACGCCAACAGCTCGACGCACGCCGACATGCCCAGCCTGTCGTTGAGCGCGTCCTTCACTTCCAGCGACGCCTTCAGGGCACTGGCCGCTTCGGCGTGCTCGCCCCTCGTCCACCGCGAGAGGCCCAAGACCCACATCGCCCACGAGTACGCCCACCTCTCCCCGTGCGCTTCGCTGGTGAGCCGGCACTCCTCGCACAGCGCGATGGCTCGTTCGGTCTCACCGAGGAGGCAGGACACGAAGGCGAGCTGGGCCACACCCAGCACCGTCAACGAGTTGACCCGACCCGCGCTGCGATGAGCCTCCACGGACTCCATCAACAAGGGTTCGGCTCGTTCGAGGTTGCCGGTGAACTGCTCGGACGAGCCGCGGAACTGGAAGGCGAAGGAACGCGCTTGCTCGTCGCCCAGCGCCTCGGCCAACGTGACGCACTCATCGAAGCTGCGCAAGGCAGCCGCGTTGTCGCCTTGGGTCATGGCGATGTACCCGTTGACCCACAAGGCCTTCGCGCGCGCCGAGTTCTCGGTGTCAACCGCGCGCAATGCGCGTCCGATCCAGTACCTGCCGTCCTGAAGGTGGCCACACGCATTCCAGTAGAAGCACAGGGCCCCGACCAGGTGAAGGCCGGCAGCCTCCTCTCCAGGAGTCGTCAGGCAGAAGTCCAGCACCGCCCACAGGTTCGCCTGCTCCGCTTGGATCCTGTCCCACCAGCGGAACTGGTCAGCACCGAACCAGCTGTCGTCGAAGGTGTCGGCCAAGCTCAGGTAGTGATCACGATACCGACGCGCGAACGCGAGCTCGAGCCCCGCGGCGCCGAGCTTCTCCTTGCCGTAGGCGCGAATCGTCTCGAGCATCCTGTAGCGGACCTTGGTACCAGTGCCTTCCCGGAGCACGATCGACTTGTCGACCAGACTCGTCAGAAGCTCCACCACGTCATCGGCGGCCATGGATCCGAAGGCGCACACCGACTCCGCAGCCTCCAGGTCAAACCCCCCGGCGAAGATCGCGAGTCTCATCCACAGCGCCCGCTCCTGCTCCGTGCAGAGGTCGTAGCTCCAGTCGACCGCGGCGCGGAGCGTCTGATGACGCGCGGGACCGCCGCGGTTGCCCGAGCTCAAGAGCCGGTACCTGTCCCGGAGCCGCTCGTGGATCTGCTCGATCGACATCGATCTCAACCGGACCGCAGCGAGCTCGATCGCCAGTGGAAGACCGTCGAGCCCTTGGCACAGTTGCGAAGCCGTTGGCTTGGTCGTCGTGTCGAGGCAGAAGCCCGGAAGCACCGTGCGCGCACGTTCTTCGAACAGGTCCAGCGCCTCGTGACCGTAGACGTACCCCCCTCGCGACGGCGCCACGTTCGCGAGGTCCGGCATCGACAGCGGAGGGACGGGCCAGGTGCATTCGCCGAGGATGCCGAGTGCTTCTCGGCTCGTGGCCAGGACCACGAGCTGGTTGTCCGCGCGACACAGCTTCGCGATCAAGGTCGCGCACGAGCTCAGCAGGTGCTCGCAGTTGTCCATGATCAGCAGCAGTCGACGACCTTCGAGGTACTCCAGCAGCACCGCCTCGCGAGAGCGCGTCGTCTGGTCCCGCACGCCCAAGGATTCCGCCACGACGTTCGCCAGCAAAGCCGGTTCGGTGACCTTCGCGAGCTCGACGAGCCAGACACCGTCCGGGAACTCCCCGCGCAAGCGCTCGGCCGCACGCAGCGCCAACCGTGTCTTGCCCACGCCCCCGACACCGGTGAGGGTCACCAGGCGCGATTCGCCCACCACACGCGTGACCTCGGCCAGCTCGCGCCGCCGACCGACGAAGCTCGTCAACCCGTCGCCAAGAGCTTTGACCTGAGCGCACACCCCGACATGCCCCCTCTCCCGACGCTTCGCTGCGCAGAGCAAGGTCAGTCTAGTAGCACGGCCTAGGCCGGATGCCACCATTCACCGGACGACCTGCGACCGAATGGCCGACACCGAAACGCGAATGAATCCCGAGAAGGGTCAGCGGGTACGGAAGCTGGTGTCGTCATCCCGAACGGGCAGCGGGCATGGCTTGAGGACGGCTTTGAGGCACTTGCCCACTTCCATGTCCTCGACAGCCTTGTTGATGTCCATCATCGAGTACGTGTCGATGAGCCGGTCGATGGGAAAGCGCCCCTGCCGGTGGAGTTCGAGCAGCTGTGGAAGGAACTCGTCCGGACGGCTGTCCCCCCAGGTCACCCCGGTCACGGTTCGCCCGGGCAGCAGGAGGTTCGTCATGTCGATGGACAGCTCCGCACCGGCGGGCCCAAGACCCAGGATCGCGCAGGTGCCGAGCGTGGCGAGGCTGTACACCGCTTGCCGCAGCACATCGGGTTCCGCCGTGGTCTCCACGGTGT
Organism: Saccharopolyspora tripterygii; assembly: GCF_054778355.1. Lineage (NCBI taxonomy): Bacteria > Bacillati > Actinomycetota > Actinomycetes > Pseudonocardiales > Pseudonocardiaceae > Saccharopolyspora > Saccharopolyspora tripterygii. The sequence continues at coordinate 307,673 of NZ_BAAGZP010000027.1, forward strand.
ACGCGACTCCACCGTCGGTGAGCGTCTGAATGGCGCTGACCGGGTTGACCCGGCCGGCCTCGATGAGGTGGGTCGCGCCGAGCTCGCGGGCGAGCGCCAGCCTGTCCGGCTGCGTGTCGACCGCGATGACCTTGCTGCAGCCGACCAGATGTGCTGCCATCACCGCCGCCATGCCGACGGACCCGACCCCGAACACCGCGATGGTGGAACCGGCTTCCGGCCGTAACCTGTTGATCACGGCGCCCGCGCCGGCCTGGATGCCGCAGCCGAGGGGACCGGCGAGGTCCAGGTCGGTGTCGTCGCCGACCTTCACGACGTTGCGCTCCGTGGCGATCGCATGGGTGGCGAACGAGGACTGGCTCATGAAGAACCCGTGCATCTCACCGTCGCAGTGCAGAGCGTTGCTGCCGTCGAGCCTGCCTCCGCTGATGTTGCGATCGAGCAACTCCAGGCAGTAGGCGGGATGGCCGCCCACGCAGAACCGGCACTCCCCGCACGACGCGAACGTCATGACCACCTTGTCGCCGGCCCGGACTTTGGTGACGGCGGAGCCGACGCGGCGGACCACGCCTGCCCCCTCATGTCCCAGCACCGCGGGCAGTTGCACCGGAAGCCACTGGTCGCGCAGCGCGACATCGGTGCGGCAGAGTCCGACGGCGTGCACTTCCACGAGCACCTCGTCGGCTCGTGGCTGGTCGAGCTCGAGCTCCTCAAGAATGAACGGTTGGCCCTCGTCCCTCGCGACTGCAGCGGTCACACGCATTCCGGCCTCCTCGGAGTTCTCCAGCGCGAAGCAGGCATTCACCCCACTCGCCTCGAGCGCTGCGAACCGACCAGGGCATGCCGTGGGCCCGTCCCGGGGCGCCACTCATCGGAGTGCGATGAGCAGTGCTCCAGCCTCATGACCAGCCCCTTTGCCGTGGTCTCGCGCTCTGGAAACACAACGTTAACCGGATCACTATGGTGGAGGTCACGGGTATAACTACGTGCTTTTCCCCCTCGACGTTCCGTAATCGGGTGTCATTTCCGGACCGAATTCTCTTCACCGATCAAGCGAAGGGGCGCTCGGGAGCGCCGCATCCAGCGTCCTGGTACCGCAACGCCATCAGCGGCGCGACGCCCGAGAGCGTGCGGGGTGGCCGGGGTTACCGCTGTTCGGACAGCAACGCCGCCGCTCCTACCTCGATGCACACCGAGCAGGGGGTGAAGTTCTCCTCACGCGCCTCCACCAGCGTCAACTCCTGGGCCTGCTTGTCTCTGACCAAGCGGCAGTCCTCCGTGTGGAAGCGCTTGCGGCGCTGCAGAACGTGCACGGTGGCGTCCGAGTCCAAGCGATCACCACTCGTTCGTTCGACGAACACCTCGCGAGTGAGCTCACTCGCCGAGGCCGGTTCTGCAGCGTCGTCCGCGGCGTCATCCAGAACCTCGCCCGCGGTGGACGATTCCTCGGCGTCGGGCGAGTTCGCGGTGTCGGACGATTCCCCGGTCTCAGGCGAGTTCGCGGTCGCGGACCGCCGTCCGCGCAACGTCGCGGACAACACCAGCAACAGGCCCAGCGCCGACAGCCCGAGGGCTGCGTACACGAGGACGATCGCCTCCAGCGACCATCCGGCGACGAGGCAGACACCCGACAGCACGGCCAGCACGATAGCTAGCATGGTTCCTCCTTGTGACGAGCCGTACGGCCCTACCGCTGGTTACTTGCCCTGCCCGGCTTGAACAGGTGAGGCATCCGGGTTCGCCGGCTGGTACGCGGGCGCGTAGGTGACGTCCGCATCCTTGATCCGCTGAGCGAGGAACCCGTCCCAGGCCGCGAGCTTCGCGTCGTTGTCCAGCTTGCCCTTGATGGCGTCCTTGACCTCTTCGAAGGAAACCGGCACGGAGGCGCGCACCTCACCGACACGGCCGACGTTCCAGCCCTGCGGTGTTTGCACCGGCCCGAACGCCGAACCGGCCGGAGCGCCGAAGGCGGCCTTCCCGTAGCCCGGGTCGAGCTGGTTGGACTGCACGACTCCCAGCGAGCCGCCCTTGTCCTTGGTACTGCCGTCGATGGAGTACTGCTTCGCGAGAGCGGAGAAATCCCCGCCGGCATTCGCCTGTTGCAGCACCTGCTGCGCCGTGGCCTCGTCCGGCACGACGACGTTGGCGATGTCGCGCTGCTCGGGGGTGACCATCTGCGCTCGGTTCTCGCCGAAGAAACGCTGCGCGTCGGCGTCGGTCACCGGCTTGACCGGCTCCGTCACCTTGCCGAACAACCGCGCGTTCCCCTGCTGGCGCTTGATCTCGTCGATGACGTTCTGCTCGGAAATGCCACGAGCGCCGAGTTCCTGGATGAAGGTCTGGCGGTCGGCGTAGCCGGTTTCCTTAATCATCTTCTCGAGCTGATCCCTCGCGGCCTTGTCGGCGATGACGATGCCGTGCTCACGGGCGGCGTGATCCACCACGTTGCTGACCGCCATCGCCTTGGCCACCGAACGCTTGAACTCGTCCTGCTTCTCCGGCTCCTTCGGCTGCTGCAGGCCGTAGACGAACTCCATCAGGCTCACGCGCTGCTTGAGCTGCTGCTCGGAGACCACGACGCCCTGGGCGCGGAAAACCGCGTCGTCCGGCAAGGACTCGGCCGCGTGCATGACGGCCTTCGTGCTGGATCCACCGGCGACCACCACGAGGATCGCGATGACGATACCGAATCGATAGCCCTTGAGCCCGAACGCCGAAGGGCGACCTAGACATCCGATCAAGCGGTCGAGGCCGCCACGGGTTCGGAACGTGGGCACGCGGACCTTCATGAAACAACCTCCGAGAGCTCGGTGTCGGCACCACGGACTTCGTCGTCGGTCCCCGCCGCCTTCTCGTGCTGCGGCGACGGGCTCAACCGCACGACCGCGAGGGCGGCCAGGTAGGACAGCAGCACCGCGACGGCCAGGGTGATCCCGAAGTCGCGAAGCAGGACGATCTTCGAGGGAACGAGGGCGAGGTAGCCGACCACGGACGTGGCGCACGCCCACCCGACCACGCGCTTGAGCGCCATCCCGCGATGCCTGTGTTCGTCGGACAGCAGAACGGTGAATTCGCAAGCGGTGACGGTGGCCAAGGAGCCGAGGGCGATCGTCAGCGGACTCAGCGATTCGCCCACCAACCACAATCCCGCGATCGTCCACCCAGTAGCCAGCGCCGCAGCGGCCATCGCGCGCAACGCGTCCCGCCTGCTCCGCAAGCCGAAGAACAGCACCAGGCCGGCCGCTCCGATCCCCACCAGGTTGTCGATGTAGCGATGCTGCGAGATCAGCTCGTAGGCACGGGCCGCGGACACCGGCAGACCGACGACGTCGACCTGAGTCGCATCCGGCGGAGGCGGTAGCGCGGCGCGCATCTCGGTGAGCAGCGCGGTCTGCTTCTCCAGATCCTGGAACTTCAACCCGAAGGTCATCACCGCTTGTTTCCCATCGGGGCTGAACACCGCGCTGGTCAGGTACGGCGGCAGCAACTGCAAACCCGAGGAGACCTGTTCCGGGCTCGGGTGATCCCCCAGGAACTTCAACAGGTCGGGCGCGGTGAGGATCGGCCGGATCTGGTCGCCGTAGCGGGATACGGTCGCGTCTTGCGCCTTGAACATCCAGTCCAGCACCTGCGGGCTTCGCGCGTCCTCCCCGCGCAGCACGATGCTGACCTCACCGGAAGACCCCAGCGTCTGCTCGGCGTAACGGGCGTGTTCGAGCTCCGGTAGCCCCAGAGCGACGTCCTCGGGATTCGCCCGGACGTCGAGCGTGGCCAACGACCCCCAGCCCAGGACTGCGACAGCGGCCAGACAGCCGAGCGCGCTCCAGCGCACACCTGGTCGCAGCGGCCTGCGAACCGCTCTCGCCGGCTCCTCGCTCTTCTGCTCCAGGCCGAACTTGTCGCCGAGGAACAAGGTGACCGCGACCGTCAGCAGAACGCCCACTCCCAGCGCCAGTCCGAGCTGGCGGACGAACGGCAGCGGGGAGACGGCCAGCGAACCGAACGCCACCGCGCTCGCGGCCGACACGACCAGAACGCGGCGCCGGTTCGCGGACGCGACCAGGTAGAGCGAGAACGAGCTGCCGATGCCCATGAGCAGCGGCAGCAGGGCCGCCGCGCCGAAGGAGATGGGAATCCCGACGAGACCGAAGCCGGCCAACGTCAGCGCGCTGCCGATCACCGCGGCCAACAGCGGCCACAGCTTGCGGAGCAGACTGGATCCGGGCGAGGCCATCAGGAACCGCAGCAGGATCACGAGCGCGGCAAGACCCGCCAGCAGCGGAATCTCAGCCGTCGCCTCCGCGGTCAGCGCGGAGGTGATGGCCGGGACTCCGGTGACGGTCACCTTGCTGGTCGCCAGGCCCGCACTCCCGACCGCGTCCTGGACACCGGTGACCAGCCGCTGGGTCGCCGCCTCGTCCATCCCTTCGCGCGGCCGGACAAGCACGGCCACGGCGTTCTCCTTCGGAACCACGAAATGCCAGCGTGCTCGGGGTTTCCCGGTCTCGTCGAAGATGACGTTCTTGACGAAGTTCGGGTTCTTCGTGGTGGGAAGTCCACCGGGCATCCCGCGGACGAGCAATGCTCCGTAGCGGCGGTCGAAATCGGCGGTGGCGGCATCCCCCGCTGCGCTGACCGCTGACTCGGACTCGTTCCTGTTGCGGGCCTCGGCTTCGGCACGAGCGCGCAGTCCATCACGCGTACCGCTGAGGCTGGCGAGCAGGTTCTGCGACGAGATCGCGAGCTGGTTCATGACGGTGCCGGGGCCGTAGACGGTGGCCACGTCCGGCACTCTGGACAGCGACCCCTCGAGCTTCATCAGTTTCCCGAGCTGCTCGTCACCGAGCAGCAGGTGTCCGGGCTCTTCGGACTCGAGCAAGACGACGACGGGGTTCCCGCCGAAGTGCTCGGCGTGCTCCTCGAGCCGACTGACGCTGGGATCGCCTCCGGGCAGGAACGATTCCACGGTGGTTTCCACCCGAAGGTTCAGCAAGCCGAAGACGGATCCGCCCGCGATCCCGAGGATCGCCAAGGAAACCAGGAGCTTTCGCGCCATGCCGTGGCGTCCACCGCTCTCGGGCTCGTCGGCTGTGCGTGGGGTTCCTCCGAGGAGTCTTTGGATCCGCGCCGGGAGCGCCTTCAACCGCCACATTGCTCCAGCCCCGCCCCTTCCACGTACGCCATTGCTCGTGATGCGAGCCACAGTACCTCGACGCAGCCGTTAAACACAACGCTAGACGATACTCAGTCCCCATCTTCGTAGACTGTTATGTCGGCCGAAAGAAGGTTTCGTCGATTTCCCTGTGGCCCGCTGAAATGCGAGTTTTCATCATTCCCGCTGCCTGCGAGCAACGCATAGCGCCATCCACTGAGCCAGTGAGCACCACTCCTGTAGACAGCCCGCCGAGTCCGCACGACAAGCGGCCTCCGGGCCGGCGGGGTTCTCGCACCCGCGCCGGACCGGAGGCCGCCGGTCTCGAATCAGCCTTCTCCCCGCACCATCAGTTGGGCTGCGGATGGAGCCTGGTGAAGTCCCGCCCTTCCGGAGAGACGCTCTCCCCCGGCGCCGGGTACGGGTTGCTGTTGGTCAGCACGTTGGGCAGCGGGACCGGTACGCCCTTGACGATCCCTTCGTTGCCCAGGTCGGGCAGGAGCCGGAAGAAGTGGATCCCCGCCTCGTCCGTGTACTGGAAGATCGAACCGAAGTTCGCGAAGAACGCACCCAGTTCCGGCCCGTACGGCTTGATGTAGGACAACATCGGGTTGAGGTTCGTCATGGCCGTGCGCGCCTGAGGAACGATGGCGCTGACGTCCTGCGCCGTCACCGGAAGCCGGTCCAACGTGTCCGGCGCCCGGTCCAGCGTCCCGTTGAGGGCCGGGAGCAAACCGCGCAGATCCGCGGTCGTCTGCGGGAGCTGCTCCAGCGACGAGTTCAAGTGCGGTGTCGCGGCCTTGAGATCGGCGGCGACCGGCGCCACCGACGACGACAGCTCGTGGAGCTTGCCCGTCGCCGTCCGGGTGCTGGAGAGCACCCCCGGAAGGCTCCGCACCGTCGCGGACAGGTCCTCCTGCTGGCCGCTCGTGGCCGAGGTCAGCTTCTGGGCGTTCCCGACGAGCGAGGCGATCTGCCCCTGTCCGGTGTCCAGCGCGTCGAGAACGGTCGTCGTCTGCTGCGCGAGCGTCGTCAGGTCCTTGGACTGAGCCGAAATGGCGTCCACGGCGGTGTAACCCTGCCGTCCGAGCTGACCGAGCCCGGTCATGGCACCGGCCACGTCCTCCTTCGACCCGGTGGTCCCCTCACCCGCGGTGCGGATCGCACCTCCGAGGGCCTCCCTGGTCTGGGGATCGAGGCTGTTGATGACGTCGCGCAGCTGCACACCCCGCTCAACCGACTCGGGCGGCACCCGGCTGCCGCTGGGCAACTCCTTTCCCTTGCCGTCCTCGATCTCGATGTAGGACTCGCCGGCCAGGGACTTGGCACCGATGCGGACCTTGGCACCTTCGTGCAGCGGTGCGGCCTGCTGTTCCAGGCTCACCACGACCTGCGCCTTGCCGTTCGCGCGCTCCACGCTGTCGATCTTGCCGACGTTGACACCCGCGACCTTCACGTCTCCCACCGGGATGGCGTTGTCCACATCGGAGGTCTCGAACGACGTCGTGTAGGACTGCGAGTTCGCGAGCGGGTTGGTCACACCCGCCTTGTCCAGCAGGTATCCCATGTACACCATCGAGAGGACGAAGAACGTCCCGAGCACGACGAGCTTGCCTGCTGTGCCTTGGAAAAACCTCATGGGTTGCTCCCGTCGCCCGTGATACCGCCCTGTTCGTCAGGCGTGACGGGCGGAGCACCGCCCGTGTTGCCACCGTGGGTTCCCGGCAGCACCCCCGCATCCGGCAGCGGCACCGCCACATGACCCCGGATGAACCCGCCGTTGGCGTCGGAGAGGCTGAACGCTCCGTTGGTGTTGTAGATGAACGCCTGCAGATCGTTGAGGTAGGACACGACGAGCTCCGAATCGGGTCCCGCGTCGCGGGCGACCGGTTCCAGATCGCCCAAGGCGGTGTGCACGTCCTCGACCATCGGGCGGAGATCGCGCACGACAGGGCCGGCGGCGGACACGAGCGGGCGCGCCGCCTGGACCGTGTCGCCCAGGTTGTCCACCGTGCCGTTGACCTTGCGCAGCACCTCGGGCAGCTGCCCGGACGCCTCATTGAGGTTGTCCAACGTCGGGTTCAGCTGATCGGTCAGCCCGTTGACGCCGTTCATAGCGCGCTTGAGCTGCCCGGTGGTTTCCGGCAGTTGCCCGATCGTCGCCTCGAGATCCGCGCTGTGCTCCGAGAGCACCGACAGCGTCTGCTCGCTGGCGTCCATCAACTCCGTCAGCCGGCCGTCGTTGTGACCGACCGCAGTGCTGATCTGCGACAACGAGGACACCAGCTTGGCGATGTTCTCCCTGCGCGTCCGGAGGTTCTCCAGCACCGGTCGGTACTGGACGAGGGCTGCGTCCGTGGCGTTCAACCCGGCAGGCAGGTGCTGCGGCGCGCTGGCAAGGGCAACGTCCGACGAGGACAGCAGGTTGGTCACCGCGGCCCTGCTCCGCTCGTCGAGGTGGTTGAGCACCTCGTCGGGCTGCACCGGACGCTCGGTCTGGCTCGCCGGGATGACCCCGTTCGGCGGCAGCACCTGAGCCGGTGGCCCGCCGGGGTTGAGCTCGACGTACATCTCGTTGAGCGGGTTCGTCGGGCGCAACACCATGCGTGCGTTGCGGTAGACCTGGTACCCGGGCTCCAGCGACAACCTCAGCTTCGCCCTACCGCCGTCGGAGACCTCGCTACCGGTGATCTGCCCGACTTCCACGCCGGCGATGCGCACCTTGGGCTGCTGCCCGGGGTTCACCGCAGGCACCTGGTCGAACTCGGCCGCCACTTCGTACCGCTCCTGCCAGGGCGGGATGAACCGCTGGTTGGTCAAGATCATCGATGCGCTGATCAGCCCGCAGAGGATCACCACCGCGAGCGCGAGCAGGTTGCGTCCCAGTCCGGGTACGGTTCGGATGCGCTCCCAAACCCGGCTGAGCGAATGCTTCTTGTTCACCGTCCGCTCCTAATTCCCTTGGGTCTGGGGCACACCGGGGGTCGGCCCGCCCGGGAGGGGGAGGAACTGGTCCTTCCCCGGTGACGTCGCCGGCGACCGCGAGAAGTCGTCGCCTGCGTTGTTCGGCGGGGGCAGCACCTGGATCCCGCCCGGCAGCAGACCGAGCGATTGCAGGAGCTGAGCCGTACCCGGGTCCTTGCCCCCGACGGTGGAAACTCCGGCGCCGAGGCCCAGCCCGAGCATCCGGCCGTTCTTGTTCCCGTACTTCGACAGGTTCGCCGTGTGCGCCGCGAGGTAGCCGACTTCCTCGTAGAGCTTGTGCCCCGTACCACCGTTGCCCTCGTAGGCACCTGTACCCGTCCAGGGCGACAGCACCGCGTTCGCGATCGGCCCGTTCACCCGGTCCAGCACCGGTCCGTTGATGAGGTTGAGCGTCGAAGTCGCCTTCTGCGCGGTCGGAACCAACTGCCCGACCAACGGCTGCGCGTCGTGCAGCAACGGCCGGAGTTCAGCGACCAGCGGCCTGGCCTCTCGCACGACGGGGTCGGCCTTGGCCAGCAACGGCCCGAGCTCCTGCGCCGCCGGCCGGGCGTTGCCCGCGGTGGCGGTCAGCCGGTCGAGACTGCCATGCAGCGAATCAAGACCCCGGCGAGTGGTCGACAGCGTCCCCGGCAGCGCCTCGATCGAGTCCGCCACCGGCCGCTGCTTCTGAGCGAGCGATGAGCTCACCGTGCCGAGCGAATCGATCGTGCGGCCGAGCTGTCCGTCCTGCTCCGTCAGCGCGGACGCGACGGTGTTGATCTCGGGCACGATTCCGTACAGGTCCTTCTCCGGATTCGTACCGCGAACGCTGGAGAACACCTCACCCGCGGGGTTGAGCGTCGAGGGTGCGTGCTCGAGCAGGTTGCCCAGGCTCTCGCCGGCACCGGCTCGGAGCGACTCGTCGGTGAGCCGCGTGGTGTTCTGGATGCTCTCCTGCGCACGACCGGGAATCGCGCCGAGGATCTTGTCGAGCTCGCTGGGGACGCTCGTGCGTTCCACCGGGATCAGGTCGCCGGAGAACTTCTCGCGTTCACCACCCGGCTGCAGCTCGAGGTAGTAGTTGCCCCCGAGCAGCGTCGTCGGCCGAATGATGGCCGAGGGCGCGCTGCCGAGCTTGTCGGGAGTGTCGCCCCAGAGCTTCATGGACACGACGGTCTTGTCCCCGTCGCCCTTCTCCACGTCGGTCACCGTGCCCACCACGACGCCGGCGATCTTCACGTCCGACTTCGCCGGGATCACCCGGTAAGCACGGCTGAATTCCGCCTGGACCTGCTCCCCCGAGGAGAGTGCTGTGCTGATCCGCTCCTTCTGGTAGACGGCCAGCAGCACCGCGATGACCACCGCGAGCAGGATCGCTCCGATGACGACCGGCGAGCCGAGCCTCGACTTTCGCCTCTTAGACGACATCACTGGCCACCTCCGCTGATCACGCTCGGCAACAGGCCGGTGCGCTGACGATCGACTTCACCAGGCGCCGGGTACGGGTCCTGGCCCTGGATCGGGTCCTTGAGCACACCACCGTCGACAATGGACGAACCGGTGGCGGCGACTCCCACACGTGCTCCGTGGACTCCCGGTGCCACCGATGTGGAAACCATGCTCTCGATCCGCCGGAAGAAGTTGACGACCTCGGTGCTGTAGTTCGACAGGACGTTCACCGGAAGAGCGGCGTCGGTCAGACCCCGGGACACCGACGGCACCAGCGGACGCGCGTCGGCCACGGTCTGGGTCAGATCCGTGATCGCCGGATCCGCCTTGTCCGCCACTCCCGGAACCGCGTTCAGCGGTGCCGGTCCCTCTCGCAGCACGCCTCGCAGATCCGGCGTCGCCGCTCCCAGCGCCTCGGCGCCCGGACCGATGTCGGTCACCGCGGATCGGATGTCACCCAGCGGCTCGTCCAGGGAATCGAGTCCGGCGCGGGCCTCGTGCAGCGTTCCGGGAAGCTCATTGATGCTGTCCCGCAGCGGAGCGCCGTCGTCGGGATTGAGAGCCTTCGCCGTGTCGCCCGTCTCGCGCACGAGATCGGCGAGCTGCTGCTCACGGCCGTTCAGCGACCCCGCGAGTTGGTCCGCCCGGTCCAGCAACGCCGGCAGGTCGGTCTCCTGCGAGCTCAGCGCTCCGGCGGTGTTACCCAGCCCGTTCACGATCCCGGGCGCGTGCTCGACCAGGTCGTGCACGTCCTGGCCGTGTCCCGCCGCACCTCCACCGACCTCGCGGAGCGTGCTGGTCAGCGCGTCGCGAGTCGGCGGATCGAGCACGTCCAGCACTTGATCGAGGTCGGCCGAGTCCACAGTGCGCTCAGCCGCGATGGGTCGCTCTCCCAGCGGGCCCGTCGCCTCGTGTCCGCGGTCGATCTCCACGACCTTCTTGGCCAGAGCGGACTGGTCCCACACCTCCGCCTTGGCGTCGTTGTAGACCGGTACCCGCCCATCCAGTTCGAGAGTCGCCACGGCGTGACCGTTCTCGTAGGTCAACGCTGCTACGCGCCCCACCCTCGAGCTGTTCTCCCGCACGTCGTTGCCGACCTTCAGCGAGGCTCCGACCTGGTCGAACTCGGCACGCACCGTGGTCACCGGGGCACCTGGCACTCCCGAGCTCGCCGTGACGCCCAAGAGCACCACCCCGCCCAGGACGGCCAGACCGCCCAGACCTGCAATGAACGACCGCGTCGTCGACTGCGACACCGCTGCCATCATCGTCCTCCAAGCAGTTGGTCGACCAGGGCCGTCTCCTGGGACTGGTCGAGTCCGGTCGCGCTCCCGTCACCGCCGCCGAGGGGGAGGCTGCCGAGCCCGGGCACGCTGGGCAGGCCCGGAAGCGGCGGCGGGACGCCGGGAACCGGCAACGGCGGAACCGGCGCAGGCGTGGGCGGTCCGGGCGGACCGACCCCGACGCCCGGGTACTGGAGCAAGCTCTGCGGGGTGGTCACCACGAACGCCCGGAAGTAGTTGCTCAGACCATCCCGGCCGTTGGTGGACATCGCCCAGTACTTGATGAAGTCCAGGGCCGTGCTCATCGCCGGGGTCAGATCACCGACCAACCGGTGCGCCGAAGACCCCAGCACCGGAAGCTGATCGGTGCCCGGTTTGAGATCGCGGACGGCCGGCGCCGCCTGGTCGAGCAGACCCTTGGCCTTGTCCAGCACCGGCGGCAGCGAGCCCAGCGCCGGATCGGCGGCATCGGCGAAGGCGTTCAGCTCACTGGTGATCTGAGGCAGGTCGTCGGTGACCGGACGCACGTCGCGCAGCACGGGTGTGCCCGCCTCGGCGACCCCGGACACCTCGGAGAGAACCTGGTTGGCCTTCTGCAGGGTGCCGGGCAGCTGAGCCAGCGAGTCCTTCATGGCCTGCCGCTGCGAGGCCACCGAGGCCAACAGCTGCTTCCCCTGTTCCACTGCCTGATCGAGGTTCCCGCCGTTGCGCTCGGCCAAAGCCTGGGCGACCGGACTGGTTCGGTCCACCAGCTGGCCGAGGACCGCGTTCTGCTGCTCCAGCACCCCGCCGAGTTCACGGGTGTTCTCCATCGCCGGCGCCAGGGCCTTGATCGCCTCGTCGACGTTGGCGCCTTGCCCGCCGGTGCCCTCCCCCAGTGTGGTGACCAACGCCGCCAGAGCAGCGCTGGAGGGATCGTCGAGCGAGTTGAGCACCTGGTCGAGGTCCACCGCGCTACTCGTGTGCTGTGCGCGGATGACCAAGGGCTCGTCCATCTCGGGCGCGCTGTCGGATCCGCGGTTGAGGTCGACGAATCGCTCACCGAGCAGCGTCACCGGCCGAATCTTCGCGCTCGCGTCGCTGTGCAGGGGCAGCACCGACGGATCCAGCCGCATCTTGACCGCCGCTTGACCGCCCTGCAGCTCGACGGACTCGATCTGGCCGACCTCGACTCCGGAGAGCCGAACGAGGTTTCCGGGGATCAGCGGACTGGCATTGGGGAACATGACCGTCAACGAGACGTCGTCGTCCTCGTTCATGCTCACGGTGGTGAAACCGGTGGCGACCACAGCTGCCACTGCCGCGAGCGACAGACCGATCCGCAGTCCTGCGCTTCTCAGAATGCTCATCGCGGTGAACTCCCATTCGCGTCTACCCATGCCTGCCCCGAGGCCATGCCCGGTGCGGGGCGCGAGTTCGGGCCGCCCTTGAGACCCACTGCGGCGCCGGGGTTGTCGTCGACGACGTTCGTTCCCACCTGCACCAGACCGTGGAAGTAGTGGCCTTGCGAGTCGTAGTTCGCGAACGCCGCGGACCAGTTGCTCAGCCAGCCCATGAGGTCCGGCGTGTAAGGCCGCAGGAACTGGACAGCAGGGTTGAGCTGGGTGAGCGCGTTGTTCACCCCGGGCACGGTGGTGTGGGCGCTGTCGAGCAGAGGCGGCGTCCGCTGCAGCAGATCATCGGCGGCGTTCAACGTCGGCCGGAGATCGTTCATGGCGGGCCGCAGGTCCGCCAGCATCGGACTCAGGTTCTGTGACACCGAGACCAACTGCTGGGTCGCCGGCCGCAGGTCCTCGAGCAGCGGTGCCGTCTCATCGACGGCCGCGGGAACGCCGTCCATCGTCCGCTTGGCGGAGTTCAGCGTCGACGGCAACTCGCTCAGAGCCCGCTTGAGCTCATCCTGCTCGGCCGACATCGCACCCGTCGCGGAGTTCAGATCGCGCACGATCTGCTCCAGCTCCGTGCGCCGGGCCGCCACCGGTTCCATCATCGTCTTCAGGTTCCGGATCAAGCTCTGGATCGCCGGACCGTCCTGTCCCACGGCCTTGAGGATCTCTCCGAGCTCCTGCACCGCGGGCCCTGCCGACGCGAGGGTCGCGCGCAAGTCCTGCGGGTGGTCCTTGAGGTTCCGGTCCAGCTGCTGGACGGTCGAGTTGAGGTGCTGGCGGGTCGGCTCGTCGAGAGCTGACAACACCTGGTCCAGCTCGACCTGTTCGGAACCCGCCTCCAGCAGGCTGCCGGAGGGGATCTCCGGATTGCCGTCCGGGCCGGGCACCAGGCGGATCACCCGCTCGCCGAGCAGTCCCCGCCACTCCACCTGCGCTGTGCTACCAGCATGCAGCGGTGCGCGATCGCCGTCGACCGAAACCGTCACCAGCGCCCTGTTGTCCCGTGCCGAGAGTCCCGTCACCTTGCCGAAGGGCATCCCATCGACCTCGACACGCGACCCCTCGAGGACGTTGGCAGCATTGGGCATGACCAACTGCAGCTCATAGTCGTCGTTCTCGACCGCCCACGCGGTACCACCTACAACCGCGGTCGCCACAGCCGCGACGGCGACCCATTTCACCGCTCGAAGCATCTCAATCCATTCCTAGTGGGCCGACCGAATCCCCGGCGAGGAACTGCCGCACGAACGGATCGCTCGACGAGAACGCCTCTTCCGCCGGTCCGTAGTAGACGACCTGGCCCTGCCAGATCAGGCCCACGTAGTCACTCACCTTCTTCGCCGTCCGGATGTCGTGCGTGACGACGACGTAGGTGCCGCGATCCTCTTCGTGAATCTTCAAGATCACGTCGTTGAGGAGGCTGGTGCGAACCGGGTCCAGACCCGAGTCCGGCTCGTCGAAGAGCACGATCTCCGGGTTCATCACGAGCGCCCGGGCGAAGCCGGCGCGCTTCTTCATCCCGCCGGAGATCTCGTTCGGCGCCTTCTTCTCGGCCGCCTCCAACCCGACCTCCTTGAGCCGGTAGGTGACGATCTCGCGGATCTCGCTCTCGGACTTGTCCGTGTGCTTGCGCAAGGGGAACGCCACGTTGTCGTAGACGTTCATGGATCCGAACAGCGCCCCGTCCTGGAACAGCACGCCGAACCGCTTCCGCAGCTGAGCCCGGTCCCGCTCCGGAATTCCCCAGATGTCCTTGCCGAACACGTTGACCCTGCCGGAATCCGGTTCCAGCAGCCCCACCATGTGCTTGAGCAAGACGCTCTTACCGGTACCTGACGGACCGAGGATCGTGGTGATCGCGCCAGGTTTGAAGTTCAGGCTCAGTCCGTTCATCACTTGGAAGGACCCGAAGGACTTGTAGAGGTTGTGCACTGACGCGACGTGCGCGTCGCCGTCGGCGTCCGGGGCGCTCACCGCCGACGGCATGACCTCGGTGTCGTGGGCATCCATGTGGGGCTCCTCAACTCAACGACGTTGACCTAGTTGGCAATCGGTGTCTGAATCGTGGTTCCGAAGAAGAACTGGTAGAGAATGGCTGCCGCGGCGCTGACGATGATCATGTTGACCATCATCGATTTCGCCGTGTTGACACCGACTCCGACCGGACCACCGGACGCGGTGTAGCCGTAGTAGCAGCCGACCAGCGTGACCAGAGTGGCCAAGAGCACGGCCCAGATCAGCGCGTAGAAAAGGTCCACCGGCGCCTGGAACGACCAGAAGATGTTCGAGTAGGCGCCCGGCGAGGTCGTGTCGAGCATGACCTGCGTGACCGCCCACGATCCGACGAACTGAAATCCCATGCCGGTGACGAACAAGAAGGGTGCGGCGATCCACATCGCCCACAGCCTGGTGCCGGCCAAGTAGGCCCGAGAATGGAAGCCCATCACTTCCAGTGCGTCGATCTCGTCGCTGATGCGCATGGAGCCGATCTCCGCGACGAAACCGCAGCCCACCTTCGCGGCCAGGATCCAGCCCCACATCGAGGTTCCATCGGCTTTGAGATCACCGACCGCGTTGAACACACCGACGTAGTCGGAGGCACCGACCTGGTTGAGGATGTAGCTGCCCTGCAGGCCGGTCTCCCCGCCGATGGCGAACATCATGAACCAGATGACCAGGCTGCTCGAACGAATGAGGATCGCAGCCTGCCGGATCACCTCCGACAAGTAAAGCCCGATCGTGATCGGCATTTCGGCGAAGACCCGGAAGCTGAACGTCGCGATGTTCCCGACCGTCGAACACGTCGAGGAGAACACAATGGGTGGTTTCGGCTTCGCCGCCCCGCGCTCGCGCAACAGCTTGCGCGGGGACGGCTGCACGCTATCCATGGCCATCCGATAGTCCTTATCTGAGCATGAGCAGGTCTGGGTTCAGCCCCTGTGCAATGGCGTTGAAGAAGAAGTTGAAGATCCACACCAGCGCGAAGCAGATGACGACCGCCTGGTTGACCGCGCGGCCCACGCCCTCCGGCCCACCGCCGGCGTTGAGTCCCTTGAAACTGCAGACCACACCGATCAGCAACCCGGTCAGCAGTGTCTTCAACTCCGCGCCCCACACGTCGGCCGCGTAGAGGTTGTGCGACATGCTGTCGATGTAGGCACCCGTTGTCGTGTCGCCCAGCGCACCCACTGCCAGCAGGCCGAGCAGCACTCCGACGAACGACGTCAGGAAGTTGAGCATCGCGCACATGACCGCGGTCGCGATCACCCTCGGCAACACGAGCATCCGAACCGGGTCCAGCCCGAGCACCTTGAGGGCGTCCAACTCCTCCCTGGCCTTCCGGGCGCCGAGGTCGGAGGTGATGGACGTGCCGATGACGCCGGCCACCACCATTCCGACCATGAACGCGGCGATCTCGCGGATGTCCGCCATCACCCAGAAGGCGCCCATCCGGTTGGCCGCACCCAAGAGCACCAGGAGCCCGACGCCCATGACCGTGATGAGGAAGCCGAAGCCGGCCATGGAGAAGGTCGCCGGCCAGAAGCAGAGCTTCAGCAGCGCGTACATCTCGTCGATGGTTTCCTTCCAGTACCCTCGCGGGTACCGGACGGCGCTGTAGATGACCTTGCCCAGAAGCTGGCACATCTGGCCCACTTCCAACACGACGTTGCGCGCCGGCGCCGGGACCGCACCGACGACGCGGCCCCCAACGCCCGGCCGCCGCCGCTCCCCCTCGTGCTCTTCCACAGTGGTCATTCGTGCTCCCTCACAGTCATCGCGACATCACGTGTGCGCGACGAACCACGCCTGGTCGACCGTGCTGATCCGCGGCAACGACACGACTGCCACCGGCGGCGGTTCACTCCGCTCATCTACTTCACCGCGTTGACCAGGTCTTCACGCCCGGCGTCGCGCAGGATGTTCTCGTAGGTCGCGAACAGCGGCTTGGTGATCGGGACCACCTTCATGACGGCCGAGACCTTGCCGTGGTTCCGGATGTCCCCCTTGGCCATTGCCAGAGCGACGTTGACCTTGCCGAGCCAGAATCGGTGCGCCACATCCGCTTTCATGTCCAGTTCGGCGTCGATGGGCCGGGTGACCTTCGTTTCGTCGTCGGGTCCCAGCTGGACGACGCCTTCGCCGAAGTCGATCACGATCGTCGACTCGGGGTCTGTCTGGTTCAGCTTGAGCACCGACCCCACCTTGCGGAGCTTGGGCCCCAGCTCGGGGTCCTCCATGCTCACCTGGAAGATGCGGCCGAGGTACCGGTAGACCTCGGATTCGTCCGTGAAAACGCCCATGATTCGCTTCCCCTACCTTGGATTCGGCGGCCGATTCCGCCGGCGACGGTCCGGTCTTCAGTCCTCGTGCACCGAGATGGCCCGTTCCGGGCAGACGTCCACGGCCTTGCGGGCGTCGTCGACGTCCGCCTCGTCCACTTCATCCACGAGGACGAAGGAGTTGCCGTCGTCGTCCACGTCGAACAATTCCGGTGCACGCGCGACGCACCGCGCGTGGCCAGAGCACTTGTCGAAGTCAATGGCGATACGCATCAGTGGGAGCTCCATGCCTCGAACGTCACCGGCAGCTTCTTCACGCCCCAGGTGTTCCCGGTGTGCCAGACCGCTTCCTGTCCCGGAGTCACCCGGTAACGCGGCACCCGGCGCAGGAACTCCTGCAGGAACACCTTGAGCTCCAGGCGCGCGAGGTGCGCACCCAAGCACCGGTGGATTCCCGACCCGAAACCGAGGTGACGGTTGGGCTGGCGGTCGAGCACGATCTCGTCGGGGTTGCTGAACTCCTCCGGGTCGCGGTTCGCCGAGGGCCACAGCAGGAGCAGGCGGTCGCCTTCGTCGAGATCCTGACCGAGGAAGGTGCACTTCTCGGTGACGTTGCGCGCAACGCCCGGCTGCGGCGGGATGTAGCGCACCAGCTCTTCGACCGCGAGGTCCAGCTTGTCCGGGTCGTCGACGATCGCCTCCAGCTGCGCGCGCAGGTCCGGCTGTTCGGCGAACAGCAGCAGGAGCCGGCTGAGCACGCTCGCCGTCGTGTCGAAACCGGCGGGCACCAGGACCAGGCAGAAGCCGAAGATCTCGTCGTCCTCGAGGCGCTCGCCGTCGACCTCGGCTTGATCCAGGTCGCTGATGAGGTCCGTGCCGTACCCGTTGACCCGGCGGTCCTCGAGCATCTCCGCGAAGTACTTCGTGCAGTTCAGGCCCGCTTCCATCGAGCGTTCCTGGTTCTCCTCGTCGGTCGCCTCCGGGTCGGGCTGCAGCATGTAGAGGAACTGGTCCTTGAGCATGTCCCAGTCCTTCTCCGGAACGCCCAGGTAGAGCTCCAGGATCGCGCGCAGCGGCAGCGGGACCGCGACCTCCTTGGCGAGGTCCGCCTCGGTCGAACCGGCCAGGTCATCGATGATCTTGGCGACCATCTTGCGCATGTAGGGCTCGATGTTCGCCACGGACTTCGGACTGAACTGCCGTCCCACCAGCGTCCGGTAGTTGCGGTGGTGCGGCGGGTCCGCCTCGATCGGGATCATCGGGGTCGGGTTGCCGAACGGCGGGATCGTCACCGGGAACGACGAGAACTTCTCCGGTTCGTGCGCCGCTTCGTAGACGTCCTGGTAGCGGGACAACGCGTAGAAGCCGCCGTGCTCCTCGCTGTGCGCGACAGGGCAGGACTTCCGCATTTCCGAGAAGATCTCGTGCGCGTTTTTCTGCGTGTCCTTGCTGTGCAAGCTGAACCGGCGGATCAGCTCGCCCATCTTGCTGTCATCCAGGCTTTTCGCCGCCGCCTGGTCCTTAACGCCGTCTTCAGCACTCAAGATGACCGTCCTCTTCCGTGGTGGTTGTCCGACCTCGTCCCGGCACCTGATGTGCCGACGAACAGCGAAGGCGGGCGACGCGAATGCCGCCGGTCGATTCGATGACTGAGCGGGAGCCCTGGTGGATCCGCTGCCGGCAGGCCGGATCAGCGGCCCGAGAGACACCTCACATGTGACACAAGCGGAAATGTAATACAGCTTCGTGTAGCTGGTCAAGGTCGATGTCGCATGTTCCGCCAACCGAATCCACCCGCGATAGTCCACCCGAAGAGGGTGCGGAGATCTTCTCCCGGCTCCCCTCCTGCGCGCGGCTCCACCGGGTCGACCTGCTGCGATGCCGCCCGTCAAGCCAAGTCCCCGGCACGTCCGCCAGGCGCGTCGACATCCGAGTCAATCGACAGACTTTGCTCGCTGGACATAACAGGTGTAGTTCTGGTGGGGCGTCCCCGGGAGTGCAGCGAGACGCACCGGGCCACCGGCGACGACGCGGATCGCCCACCGAACCGCGGCGTGTCCGCTTGTCCGCTCCCACTAGAGTGGTGGCGCGCAGGCCTTATCACCCATCGCAAGCGCGACGGAGGCCCTGCCACCGAGCAGCCCGCCGGCAGGGCGCATCCACCCCACCACCGGCGATACGACGATCCGAAGGTCGACACTTCGGTCGACTGCGGAAGGACCCGTGATGGCGCAACCGAGTCAAGACGTATCGGCGAAGGGGCGTACGGCCAAGCAGACCACGCGGTCCGCGGTCACGGCGGGAAGCGCGCGTTCCATGCTGATCACTGTCCTCGGCGAGCTCGTGCACCCGAACGATCAGCCGGTGTGGACCTCGTCGCTGCTGTACATGCTCGTCGGAATGGGGATCGAACAGCGCACCGCGCGACAGGCGATCTCCCGCGCGGCGGCATCGGGCTGGATCACCGGGGAACGCCAAGGCCGTGAAGTCCGCTGGGAGCTGACCGAGAGCGGCAAGCACCTCATGGACGACGGGGCCAAGCGCGTCTACTCGCTGCACGCCGATGCCGAGCCCTGGGACGGCAACTGGCTGGTCCTGCTGGTCACGATCCCGGAGGCACAGCGCTCCGTCCGCAAGTCTCTCTACACCGCCCTCGACTGGGAGGGCTTCGGCAACCCGACACCCGGTGTCTGGGTTTCGCCTCACGTCGACCGCCAGCCCCGCGCCCAGAAGGTGATCGACGACCTCGAGCTGAAGCCTTCGACCCTCGCCTTCGTCGGAAAGGCCAGCGCGATAGGTCAAACCGAGCAGGAGATCGTCGATCTGTCGTGGGAGCTGGATGAGGTCACCGCGCAGTACGAAGAACTGCTGATCCGCTACAGCGGACTGCAGCCGGCGCCGGGCGATCCGTTGCTGTTCACGCACGTCAAGCTGACCAACGAATGGCAGCGCTTCCCCTTCATGGACCCGCAGTTGCCGGCCGAGCTGCTTCCGAACTGGATCGGGCGGCGTGCTGCGGTGTTGTTCCACCAACTCCGCGAGGCCTGGTACGAGGACGCGCAGCAGCGGTGGCGCGAAGTGGTCAAGGAGACCTCACCGGGCTGATCACCCGCAGGAACGTCCAGGCGGTGGTGACTTGTGCAGCCACCACCGCCCAAACCCTCCCGGACCCGCTTCGGGTCAGACCAGTTTGAGCACCGGCTTGACGGCCTTGCCCGACTCGGCGTCCTCGCACGCCTTGTTGATGTCCTTGAAGTCGTAGGTCGAGATCAGCTTCTCGTACGGGAACCGCCCCTGCTTGTTCAGCTCGATCATCTGCGGGATGAACTCGTCCGGCCGGGCATCGCCCTCGGTGACACCGGTGATGGTGCGTCCGGCCATCAGCAGCTGGAGCATGTCGACCTGCACCTCTGTGCCCGCGGTGCCGAAGCCCAGCGTCGCGCACGTTCCCTTGAGCGCCAGGCAGTCGACGGCCTGGCGAACGACCGAGGTCACCGCGGTGGTGTCCACCGAGAAGTCCACTCCCCGCCCGGTGATGCCCTGGATCTCAGCCACCACGTCCTCCACGGCTGTGGGGTTGATCGTGTGCGTGGCTCCCAGCTCCTCGGCCAGCGCGAGCCGGTCCTGGACCAGGTCGACCGCGATGATCTTGGTGCATCCGGCGACCTTGGCCGCCATCAGGGCGGCCAGGCCGACCGCACCGACTCCGAAGACCACGAGGCTGCTGCCGGCCTGTGGCTTCAACCGGTTGAGCACCGTGCCCGCACCCGTCTGGATACCGCAGCCCAGCGGACCGACGGTCGACAGATCGGTGGACGGATCCAGCTTGACGGTGTTGCTCTCGATCGCGATCGCGTGCGTGGAGAACGAGGACTGGCTGAAGAAGAAGCCGTTCACATCACCGGAAGCACCGTGCAGCGCGGTGGTTCCGTCCGGCCTGCTCCCAGCCACGTTGTGCAGCACGAACTGCTCGCAGTAGCTGGGCTCGCCGCGCCTGCACATGGTGCAGTTCCGGCAGGCGCCGAAGCTGAGAACGACCTTGTCACCCGGCTCGACCTTGGTGACGTTCTGACCGACGGCTTCGACGACGCCGGCGCCCTCGTGCCCGAGCACGAGCGGGAGCGGCACCGGCAGCCACTGGTTACGCACGCCGATGTCGGTGTGGCAGATGCCGACGGAGTGGATCTTGACCAGGATCTCGTCATCGCGAGGAGCGTCGAGCTCGAGTTCCTCGATCTGGAAGGGCTTCTCGGCCTCGCGGACGACCGCAGCGGTGACCTGCATGAGAGTCTCCTCAAAGGTGAAGGGTGGGCGACGGCGCTTTCGCCTCAGCCCGGGAGGTAGATGGACTTCAGCTGCTGGTACCCGGCGAGCGCCTCCGGGCCGAACTCCCGACCGATACCACTGGCCTTCACGCCGCCGAAGGGCGCGTTGAGATCGATGACGTAGCCGTTCACACCGATCGTTCCGGTCTGGACCTCGGTGGCCAGTCGCATGGCGCGCTCCGGGTCGGCGGACCAGACGCTGCCGCCGAGGCCGTAGTCGGAATCGTTCGCGATCTTCACCGCGTCGTCGTCCCCGTCGTACTTGATGACCGACAGGACCGGGCCGAAGATCTCCTGCTGGGCGATGGTCGACGAGTTGTCGACGTCGGCGAAGACCGTCGGCTCGACGAACCAGCCTCGGTCGATGCCGGACGGACGTCCGCCACCGAGCGCCACGCGCGCTCCTTCCGCCCGACCCTTGGCGATGTAGCCCTCGACGCGCTCGCGGTGCTCGGACGAGGCCAGCGGGCCGACCTGCGTGCTCGCGTCCAGCGGATCGCCGACCTTCAGCCCGGACATCCAGCCGGTCAGCGCATCGACGACCTCGTCGTACCGGCTCGCCGGCGCCAAGATCCGGGTGCAGGCCATGCAGGTCTGGCCGTTGTTGGCCAACGAGGCGAAGTACAGCCCTTCGGTGACCTTGTCCAGGTCGGCGTCGTCGAGGATGACCGCGGCCGACTTGCCACCGAGTTCCAGGCTGACCGGGCGCAGCAGACGACCGCAGTTCTCCCCGATCGTCCGGCCGGCCGCGGTCGAGCCGGTGAAGGCCACCTTGTCCACGCCGGGGTGGCTCACCAGGTAGGCACCCAGATCACGTCCGCCCGGAACCCAGTTGATGACACCAGCCGGAACGCCGGCTTCCTCGGCGGCCTCCGCGAGCACGAAGCAGTCCAGCACGGTTCCCGGGGAGGGCTTGATCACCAGCGTGCAGCCCGCGGCCAGAGCCGGGGCGATCTTGGTGACGGCGAGGACCACCGGGTAGTTCCAGGGCACGATGCCCGCCACCACGCCAACCGGGGAGCGCTTCACCATCGTGTCGAATCCGAGCGGCGACGGGCGACGCTCGTCGAACTCCGTCGAGGCGGCCAGGCCCGCATAGTACCGCAGCAGGGCGACGGCGTAACCGCCTTCGAACTGCTCGCTCAGGCTCAGCGGCATCCCGTTCTGCTGGCTGACCGTCCGGGTCACCTGCTCGGAACGCTTCTCCAACGCATCCGCGAACTTGTTGAGGACGTCGGCCCGCTCAGCCGGGGACGTCTTCGCCCAACTCGACTCGTCGAACGCGCGCCTAGCGGCATCGACAGCGCGATCCACGTCCGCGTTCGCGGCCTCCGGCACGCTTCCCAACGACTCCTCGGTCGTCGCGTTGACCACCTGAATTCGGCGATCGGTAGCGGGTGAAACCCAACTTCCGTCGATGAAAAGACTGTCATGGACCACTGCCATGGTCAGCTCCTTTGCCGTGACCGTTGAAACAGGCGCGAATTGGCGCCAGAAGGCGGATCGCTCGCACCAGATCGGGCGGTGACCCCGCTCACCGACAACGTAAGCGAGAGCCAGCTCATTAGTCAACATCACTCTGCCGTCAGTCGCTCATTCTGTAGTACTTAGCGTGCGGACCTGGTGGTTCGAGTCCACCAACGGGCCGTTGTCGCGCTACGCGTGGATGTCAGAAGTGCGAGAACGAGGTGATCAACGAGTCCTGCGCCGGGCCAGCACATCGAGGGCTTCGCCCCAGCTCGCTCGCTTCCCGATCAGTCGCTGGCACTTCGCGCTGTGCCCTGGGTTGTTCATCGTGAACGCGCCGATGATGCGCTCTTCCTTCCGGTACAACGCCGTGAACCGGGCGGACTCGAGGTCTCCCGCGGCAACGTGGACCTCATCGACGCCGTCGGCCACGCCCGCGAACTGCATCTTGCGGTCGTAGCAGTCGGACCAGAAGTAGGGCACCTCGTCGTAGCTCGACGCCGAAGCGGGATCGAGAGCGTTCCGAGCGGCCAGTTCGCCTTGCTCAGCCGCGCTCGTCCAGTGCTCCACTCGCAGCGACCGGCCGAACAGATCGCTCCGCCACCTGGCGACATCCCCTGCAGCGTAGATGCCGGGCACGCCGACGTTCAGCGTCTCATCACAGGAAATCCCGTTCTCGACGTCGAGCCCCGACGACTGCAGCCAGTCCGTTCCGGGAACCGCGCCGATGCCCACCACCACCAGATCGACGTCGAGCACGGTGCCGTCGGAGAGATCCACCTGCTCCACGCGCTCGGAGCCGGTCACGCCGGTCACGGTGATGCCGCACCGGACGTCCACGCCGTTGTCCTCGTGCAGCCTGGCAACGGTGGAACCGACTTCGGCACCGACGGCCCGCACCAGTGGCGTGGGCAGGGATTCCACCATCGTGACGGGCAGCCCGCGGAGGCGAGCAGCAGCGGCGACCTCCGAGCCGATGAATCCACCGCCCACGATCAGAGTCCTGGCCCCGCCATCCAATGCAGCCCGAATCGCACGGGCATCGTCCAAGGTACGCAACACGTGCACGCCTCGGAGCCCTTCACCTCCGGGCAGCGAACGCGCCGCCGCACCGGTCGCGATGACCAGGGCGTCGAACTCGACCGAGTCCTCGCCCACCACCACTCGACGTCGGTCGGTGTCCAATGCGGACACCCGCCTTCCGAGGCGCAGATCCACGCCGGCGTCCGCGAACTGACTCTCGGTCCAATAGGCCGACGATTCCGGGACGCCCTCGGGGGACAAAAACTCCTTGGAGAGCGGCGGCCGATCGTAGGGAAGGTGCGGCTCATCGCCGATGAGCGTGACGCGTCCCTGATACCCCGACTTCCGGGCGGACTCCACGGCCCGGAGTCCGGCCAACGAGGCTCCGACCACGACGAGATGCCCAGCGGTCACGAGAACCTCCCAGGCAGATGCAATACATAGACGTTACCTAAGTCCCACATGTTGTATAGTTTAAGCAGAGATGTCCGCCCTC
The DNA here is from genome assembly GCF_054778355.1 of Saccharopolyspora tripterygii. Taxonomy (NCBI): domain Bacteria; kingdom Bacillati; phylum Actinomycetota; class Actinomycetes; order Pseudonocardiales; family Pseudonocardiaceae; genus Saccharopolyspora; species Saccharopolyspora tripterygii. Next base: position 331,500 of record NZ_BAAGZP010000027.1, read on the forward strand.
GACCAGCGTCGAACCGCGATTCACCTACACGCTCGCTCACCACCTCACCATTCGCGTAGTGCTTTCCCGTTCACCCCGGCGCCCCACTCCCACAGGAGGACCCCATGACGGACACAACACCGGGCTTCGACCAGGTGGTGGCCCTACCCGCGGTGTCGGACGGGATCGTCACGCCGGACTACATCGACCTCAACGGGCACATGAACATCCAGCACTACCTGGATTACCTGGCCTGGGGCGCGGACACGATCTGCAGCGATGCGGGGATCGACCTCGAATACCGTCAAGTGCGGCGGCTGGGGGTCTTCGCCGCGGAACACCACCTGAGCTACCACCGCGAGCTCCGCGAAGGGGAGAAGTTCTCGGTGCACCTGCGTCCCGTCGAGCGCAGCGACAAGGCCCTGCACCTGGTCGCCCTGCTCCTGGACCGCACCAACGGCAGGCTCTCCTGCACCCTCGAGACCGTCCTGGTGCACGTCGACCTGGACTCGCGGCGAGCAGCACCGTTTCCCGAGGACGTCGCCGCCGACCTGGATCGGGGAGTCTCCGCCTACGCCTGGGTGGACTGGCCCGCGCCGCTCTGCGGAGCCATGGGCGTGCGGCGGTGAACCCCGGGTGCAGGCTCGACGCCGGTTGTGAACACACGTTCCAGGTGTAGCGGCGCACGGTTCGGCGAGGCGTTCCCACGTGCGAGAAACCCGTTGCCCCGACGCATGCAGACACGCCACGCACTCCCCCGGCGAACACCTGGAACACTCAAGCCGTTGAAAACGATCGTTCACAGGAGTAGCTTCCTGAGCATCGCCGTTCGGCCGGGGTCGCCCGTCCGACCTGGCCTCCCACTCACCTACCGGAGAACCCTCCTGAGCAGAAGGGACGTCGAAGGCTCATGAACGCGTTCACGGACATCTCCTACGAAGTCGACAACGGCCTCGCATGGATCACCATCAACCGGCCCGACCGCTACAACTCGTTCCGCGCTCAGACCGTCGATGAACTGGTCAAGGCGTTCAAGTACGCCTGGGCGGACAACGAGGTCGGAGTCATCTGCCTCACCGGAGCCGGCGAGAAGGCCTTCTGCACCGGTGGTGACCAGAAGCAGCGCATGGAGACCGGGGACTACGGCCCCTCCGAGAGCGGTCTCTTCGAGGTCGAGGCGCTGCACCGGGTGATCCGCGACGTCCCGAAGCCAGTCATCGCCGGTGTCAACGGTTTCGCCATCGGCGGCGGCCACGTGCTGCACCTGCTGTGCGACCTGACGATCGCCGCCGACAACGCGAAGTTCGGCCAGAACGGGCCGCGCGTCGGGTCCTTCGACGCGGGCCTCGGCTCCGGATTCCTCGCCAGGGCGATCGGCGAGAAGCGCGCCCGCGAGGTCTGGTTCCTGTGCCGGCAGTACAGCCCGGAGCAGGCGGAGGCGTGGGGCCTGGTCAACAAGGTCGTTCCTGCGGCCGAGTTGAAGAGCGAGGTCCGTTCCTGGGCCGATGAGATCCTGCGCCTGTCCCCCACCGCGCTGAAGGTGCTCAAGCAGTCGATGAACTCCGACACCGAGCACTTCGTCGGCATCGGCCAGATGGCTTACTCCAGCTTGCGCCTGTTCGGCGAGTCCGACGAGGCCAAGGAAGGCATTGCCGCCTTCAACGAGAAGCGCTCCCCCGACTTCGGGAAGTACCGGAGCGCCTGAGGAACTCAAGAAAGTGGCGGTGGGGAACCTGGTCCCCACCGCCACTTTCTTGACCCGTATCGCAGAAGAAGAGAACTGGGGCTGTGCGGCGAGTCCAGACGCGCTCACCGCACAGCCCCAGAGAATCACGCCTGCCTGGTCGTGCCTGCCAGGCTTTCCCTCATGGCGCTGATGATCCCTCGGGTCGCGTCTTCGGCCTCGTCCGGCCCAAGGCCCCAGGGCGGCACCGTGATGTTCAGGTGGTCGTAGCTCTCGGCGTGCTTGGCGATCCGCGACGGGACGTCATCCGGAGTGCAGGCGACGCCGAGCTGGTCGATTGCGGCATCCGGGACGGCGGCGATGAGCGCCTCATCGTCGCCTTGCCTCGCGGCGTCGCGGATCTTCTCCTGCGCGTCGGACCAGCCGTGCATCGCGAAGAGCCGATCGTAGACGCGCGATGCCGCGTATTGGCCGATCGCGAAGGCCAGCCGACGGCAGGCGAGTTGTTCGTCCTCGTCCACCGAGCACATCACCATGCCCATCAGCTTCACGTCCGTGAGAGAGCGCTCAGCCGCGGCGACGCCCGCCGCGAGCTCCGGGCGGACCAGCTCATCGATGTACTTCGCGCTGAACATCGGATGCCCCACCAAGCCGTCAGCCACCTTGCCTGCGGCGCGCACCATGCGCGGGTTGACCCCGGCGGTCCAGATCGGCAGTCGCTCGCGGTACGGAGGCGGCACGTCGGCGGTCGGCACCACGTGCACCGTGTAGAACCTGCCATCGTGGTGCACCGGCCCCTCGTGCAGCCGCCAGAGCTTGCGCAACACCTCGATCAGCTCTTCCATCCGCACTGCCGGGGCCGTGCCGTCCACGCCGTGCCAGTTCTCCATCATCTTCGGCGTGCCGTTGCCCAGGCCGAGAATGATCCTGCCGCCGGACAACTCCTCCAGATCACGGGCTTCCGCCGCCCACATCAGCGGCGTGCGGCCGACTCCGTAAGCGATGTTCGACCCGATGGCAATCTGATCTGTGGCCGTGGCGATCGCTGCCATCGGCACAGTCGCAGACCTGCTGTAGAGCTCTCCGCTCCACACGGCTTCGAAGCCCGCGTGCTCGGCGGCGACGGCGATGTCGGTGGCACGGCGGAACCGCTCGGGCCCGTAACCGCCGTTGAAGATCGTCAATCCGTACATGGGGTACCTCCTGGTCCTCGGCCGTGGCCATCGGACCACTCCACGCGAGAACGATCGTTCCGGAACTTATCAAGGCACATTTTGCTCAGGCGAAGTTCGGCCGACGCTTCGCCAGGAAGGCGCTGATGCCTTCTTGTGCCTCTCCGTGCTCGAAGAGACCCTGCTCTTGCGCGACCTCGAAGGCGAAACCATCGCCTAGCGGCATGTCGAACGCCGCGTCGACCGTTCGGATCACGGCCTGCTGGGCAGGCAAGGACATCCGACAGAGATCCTCGGCCAGTCGCAGTGCCGCCTCCTCCGCCTGTCCGGCCTCCACGCGCCGGTCGAGCAGGCCGATGGCGTGCGCCTCATCAGCGTCCACCTGCCGACCGGTGAGCATGATGTCCAGCGCGCGCCCGCGCCCGACCAACCGCGGCAACCGCTGGGTTCCTCCCGCGCCCGGGATCAGCCCGAGCTTGACCTCGGGGAGACCGAACTTGGCGTCGGCGCCTCCCACCCGCAAGGAGCAGGCCATGGCCAGTTCGAGGCCGCCGCCCAGCGCGACGCCCTCGACAGCGGCGATGGCGATCTTGTTCGCTGCGGCGAGTCGGTCCAAGGCGCCGCGAAGCGAGTCCCCGTAGGCGATGAAGGCCGCGGCGTCCGCCTTGGACATGTGCTTGATGTCCGCGCCGGCCGCGAAGAATCCGGCGACGCTGGAACCAATGACGACGACCTTGATCGCGTCGTCCGCCTCGGCTTCGTCCATGACCTCGTTCAGCCCGTCGATGATCGGCGTGCCGAGAGCGTTGGCGGGAGGTCGCTGCAGGGTCACCCGCAGGACGTTTTCTCCCACCCGTTCCGAAACCACGGAATTCGCATCGGTTTCCGACATGTGCGCAGACCTTTCAGATTCGCTGGGGACGCCACGGATGTCACGGGCGTCGCGGGAACTGCGCGAAGTCAGGAGAACGCTTCTCCCGGTACGCTTCGCGACCCTCTTTTGCCTCATCAGTGGCGTAGAAGAGAAGATTCGTGTCGTGGGCCAGCTGCTGGATCCCGGACAGCCCGTCCTCAGCGGCGTGAAAGCTGGCCTTGAGCAGTCTCAACGCGAACGGCGACAGCTCCAGCATCTCCCGGCACCATGCGACGGTCTCCGCTTCCAGTTCCGATACCGGAACAACGGTGTTGACCAACCCCATGCCAAGTGCTTGCTGAGCGTCGTACTGGCGACAGAGGAACCAGACTTCCTTGGCCTTCTTGAAACCGACGAGCTGCGCCAGCAGGCCGGCGCCGAAGCCCCCGTCGAACGAACCCACCTTCGGCCCGGTCTGGCCGAAACGGGCGTTGTCCGCCGCGATGGTCAGATCGCAGATCAGGTGCAGCACCTGGCCACCACCGACGGCGTAGCCCGCGACCATCGCCACCACCGGCTTGGGCAGCCTCCGGATCTGCACCTGCAGGTCCGTGACGTGGAAGCGGCCGACTGCGGCTTTCGCGCCGGAGTCACTCAGGTACCCGGTGTCACCGCGAACCCGTTGGTCACCGCCGGCGCAAAAGGCATCCTCACCTTGCCCGGTCAGCACGATCACGCCGACCGATGGGTCTTCCCTGGCGTGCACCAGAGCATCGGAGATCTCGACCAACGTCTCGGGGCGGAAGGCGTTGCGAACCTCCGGTCGGCAGATCGTGATCTTCGCGATGCCCTCGCCGTCGTGCTCGTAGGCGATGTCCTCGTACTCACGAACCTGTTCCCAGCGGACGTCCCTCCGCAGCCCTTCACCGTTGCTCAACGCCAGCGCTCCGTTCCACATTCGCGCCGGGATCGCACCCTGCGATCGCACTCCGCCGACGAACCGGCGCCGGACAGATCGGCTGTTTGGACTTACTGTAACAACGGACAGACCAAACAGTCCACGATTCGTGGAACGATCGTTCACAGCGGTGTGGTAGTTTTTCCGAGTGGACAGGGACCGCATGATCTTGGACGCCGCAGCCGTGGCCTTCCATGAGAAGGGCTTTCACGGCGTCGGCGTCGACGAGCTCGGCAAGAGGGCGGGGCTGAGCGGCCCGACGCTGTACCGGCACTTCTCCAGCAAGGACGAGATCCTCGCCGCGCTGTTCAACGAGGCCATGGACGAGCTGGTCAGCGCCACGGCGATGGTCCACGACGATCCGTTCAAGGACCTCGACCGGCTGATCCGCCACCACGTCGACTACGCCGTGCGCAAGCGGCAGCTGGTGAACGTCTACCAGCGCGAGGACCGTTCGCTCGCCGAGCCGTGGAAGCGGCACTTCACCCATCGCCGCAAGCAGTACGTGGCGCGTTGGGAGGCTGTCCTCGGTCGCTGCGTTCCCGGCGTCGGCGCCCAGCACGTCGCCGCGCTCACCCAGTCCTGCCTGGGCATGATCTTCTCCATCGCCTACTGGCCTCCCCAGACGGCCGCGACGCCCTCGCTGGACGATCTGATCGTCGACTTCGCCAGCAAGGGCATCGCTGCGATGGATCTAGGCTGACCGGACTCCAGCACGTCGTACTGCGATCGTCGCCGTGGCCGTGACGACAGGTGCGGAGTCGCGCGAAGCTTCGAGGACTAGTTGTGCCTCCGAGTAGACCCCGGCGTCGGTGATCGCCACAACCTCGCCGCTGAGTTCGAGAACATCCCCCGGGAGAACGGCGGCCCGGAAGCGCACTTCGCACTCTCGCAGGTGTTCGACTCCGCACCAGTCGGTCAACCAACCGGCGAGGATTCCGGCCTGCATCTGCCCCATCGCGATGGGAGTGGTGAAACCGGCTTTGCGCGCGAACTCCGGATCGTGGTGCAGTGGGTTGAAATCCCCTCCCGCACCCGCGAAGCGCACGATGTCGGTCTGCGTCACGGGGCCGATCTTGCGCACCGGAATATGATCACCGACCTCCGCGTGCACGGGCTGTCTCATGACGGCACCCCCTTCTCGATCAGCGTTTCCCGCTGTGTCACGACAGTCGCGTCGAGGACATCTACGTACTCGGTTTCCAGCGTGATCAGACGCATCGAGCCACCGCGCTTGCCCTCGCGCCGTTCGTCGCCGACCACGCGCCGCTTCCCGCGCAGCTCGTCACCGACCTGCAGCGGCCGGTGGTAGCGCCACTTCACGGAGCCGACCACGATCCGCTCCAGCGCCACACCGAGCCGCTCGACCAACGAGCGCTGGTCGCGCTGGTGCCCGGCGACAACCACGTGGGTTGGTGTCGCCAGCATGCTGCCGAACCCCGACTCTCGCGTGACGTTCGGGTCTGTGTGCACCAAATCCCGCACGAACGTGGCTTTCGCGAATTCGCCGACCTTGCCACGCTCGACCTCGAACTCAACTTCGTCCACGACCAGCCCGACGAGCGATTCGCTCACCGCGCACCTCTTCCTCGTCCACCGGCGAAACGCGCCGGTCCGTCAGTTCGTCACGCGGCCTTCGGAACGCGCAGCACCAGCGCATCACCCTGGCCTCCACCGCCGCAGAGCGCAGCAGCACCCGTCCCGCCGCCGCGCCGACGGAGCTCGTGAGTCAGCGAGAGCAGCACGCGCGCGCCGCTCATCCCGACGGGGTGCCCCAGCGCGATCGCACCGCCGTTGACGTTGACCCGCTCGGGATCCACCTTGAGCTCGCGCGTGGAAACGATCGGCACGCCGGCGAACGCCTCGTTGATCTCCACCAGGTCGAGCTCGCCGATCTCCAGGCCACGATCGCGGCGAGCCGCATCCTTGATCGCCTCAGCGGGTTGCTTGAGCAACGAGGGGTCGGGCCCTGCGACGCTCCCGTAGGCGCCGATCTCAGCCAGCCAGCCGATCCCCATCTCCTCAGCGAGCCGCTTGCTCATCACGACCAGCGCGCACGCCCCGTCGGAGAGCTGAGAGGACGAACCCGCGGTGATCGTGCCGTCGCTGGAGAACGCCGGCTTCAGCGTGGCCAGCCGCTTAGCCGTCGTGCTCCCGCGGATGCCCTCGTCCTTCTCGATCGGCGACGCGCCTTCCCGCGCGGTGACCGGCACGATCTCCTCGGCCAGCCGACCGTCCTCGGTCGCGCGAGCCGCGCGGACGTGCGACTCCGCGGCGAACTCGTCCTGCTCGGAGCGAGTCACCGCGCACTCGATCTGGTACCGATCCGTGGCGGCGCCCATCGGCATCCCGTCGAACGCGCAAGTCAACGCGTCTTCTTCGAGCGCGTCGAGCACCTGACCTGCGCCGAACTTCAGCCCCTTGCGCACCCGGCGCAGGAGGTGCGGCGCGTTCGACATCGATTCCATGCCACCCGCCACCACGACCTCGTGCTGACCGAGAGCGATGAGCTGCGCGGCTTGCGCCACGGTCGCCAACCCGGACAAGCAGAGCTTGTTCACCGTCGTCGCGGGGGCCGACATCGGCACCCCCGCGGCCACGGCAGCGATCCGGGCCGGGTTGGGCCCGGCTCCGGCCTGCACGACGTTGCCCATGATGACGGCGTCAACATCTCCACCGCTCAGGCCCGCACGCGCGAGGGCCTCGCGGATGGCGACCGCGCCGAGATCAGCGGCCGTGAACCCGGCCAACCCTCCCAAGAACCGCCCGATCGGCGTTCGGGATCCGGCGACCAGCACCGCGTCCTGCATCGAAACTCCTTAGAGGCTTGTTCTGTACTGGCGCCAACGGAGGCGCGAGCCGAGACCCCGCCCGCGCCCGGCGCGCAGGTGCGCGCACCACGGCGAAAGGGCAGGGGCAATCAGTGCTTCGCGCAAATCAAGCCATCGTGAGACCGCCGCTGACCGACAGAGTCTGGCCGGTGATGTAGCCGGCAGCGTCGGAGGCGAAGAACGCCACTGCCGCGGCGACGTCCTCCGGCGTCGCGAGCCTCTTCATGGGCACGGCCTTGGTCATGCCGCCCAGCACCTTGTCGGCGTCCTGCCCGGAGTTGTCGGCGAACTTGCGCAGCGCAGGCGTGTCCGTGGGACCGGGGCACACCGAGTTCGCCGTGATGCCCTTCGTCGCGACCTCACGGGCCAGGGTCTTGGTGAAGGCGATGATGCCGCCCTTGGCACCGGAGTAGACCGCTTCCAGCGAGGAGCCGACCCGGCCCGCGTCCGAACCGATGTTGACCACGCGGCCGTGGCCGCGCTCGATCATGCCCGGGAGCACGCTCTGGATGACCCGCAGCTGGCCGTTGAAGTTCAGGTCCAGGATGCGGTTCCAGAACTGCTCGTCGGTGTCGACGAACTTCATGAAGTCGTCCCAGCCGGCGTTGTTCACCACGACGTCGATCGGACCCAGCTCGTCCGACACGGTCTTCACGCCTGCCTGCACCGACGCGGTGTCGGTGACGTCGACCTCGACGGCGAGGGCCTTTCCACCGCCCTCGTTGATGACGCCTGCGGTCTCCCGAGCCCGCTCCAGGTTGATGTCGGCAACGGCAGTCCGGAAACCCTGGTCACCCAGCGCCACGGAAATCCCGCGGCCGATGCCCTGCGCACCGCCGGTCACGAAGGCAACTCGATTGCTCATGTGCTTCTCCGATGTTTCTCGTCGTGTCGAGGGAAGTCAGTTCTTCGCGTGAGCCCACTCAACGGGGCCCGCAACGATGGAGTGGCTGGTGAGCTTGCGGCCGAGCACCGACTGCGCCGAGCGCGCCGCGTCGATGACGCCGGGCAGCGAAAGCCCGGTCTCCACGCCCATCTCGTGGAACATGCTCACCAGGTCTTCGGTCGCGATGTTGCCGGTCGAACCGGGTGGGACCGGGCAACCGCCGAGCTCGCCGAAGCTGGATTCGAAGCTCGCACATCCTGCTTCCAGCGCTGCGAAGGCGTTCGCCAGGCCCTGGCCGCGGGTGTTGTGGAAATGCGCGGTGATCTCCACGCCGCGGAGCCGCTCCACGGCGGCGGAGAAGAACTCGGAGGCGTAGGCGGGGTTGGCCATCCCGGTCGTGTCACCGAAACCGAGCTCGGTGGCGCCCGCTTCGGCGAACCGCTCGGCGAGTTCCAGAACCCGGTCCAGCTTGACCTCGCCCTCGTAGGGGCAGCCGAAGGACGTGGCGATGACCGCGGCGCAGTCGAGTCCTTCCTCGCGGATTCGCCGTGCGACCACGGCGTTCTCGCGCATCGAGTCCTCAACGGTGCGGTTGACGTTCTTCTTGTTGTGCGTCTCCGACGCGCTCACGAAGATGGCTGCCTCGTGGAACGTCTCACGCACCTTCAAGGCGTTGTCCAAACCCCGGTTGTTCGGGATCAGCGACATCAGTCGCACGTCGTCGGGCACCTCGACCCGGCGCAGCACCTCAGCGCCGTCGGCGAGCTGCGGGATGACGTCCGGCCGCACGAAGCTGGCGACTTCGATGCGCTTGAGCCCGGTGCGGCCCAGTTCGTTGATCAGCCGGATCTTGTCGTCGGTGGGAATGTGCTCGGGCTCGTTCTGGAAGCCGTCGCGAGGTCCGACCTCCCGGATCTGCACGCGCGATGGACGCTGGCTCATAGCGGCAGTTCCTTTCTCGTCCGTCATCGGTTCGTCCCGGTTCTGCCGTGCCCGAGAGACTTCTCCAGGTCGTCGCGGTGCTCGGGCGCGGCGATGGCGATCAGACGCCGGGCTCGCTCGGGCAGGTCACATCCGCGCAGTTCGGCGATTCCGTGTTCGGTGACCACGTAGTCGACATCAGACCGGCCCGTGGTCACCGGGCCGTCGAGCGCTGTCCGGATGTTGGACGACGAACGAGATGCTGCGCGCAGCGTGATGATCGAGCGCCCACCGGTCAGCGAGGCTGCCCTGGAGAAATCGACCTGGCCGCCGATCGCGCCGATGTAAGTCCCCTTGCGCATCTCCGACCCCACCTGCCCGGTGAGGTCCACTTCGATCGCCGAGTTGATCGACACCAGGCCGGACAGCTTCGACAGGACAGCGGGTGAGTGGGTGTAGCTAGCCGGCCGGAACTCGAGGGGCAGGCCGGGCAGGCCGGTGTAGAGCTCGTTGCTTCCGAGCGCCGCGCCGGCGACCACCCAACCGGTGTCGATCTCCTTGTACGCACCGGTGATCACGCCCTTGTCCACGAGCCGGGCGATTCCATCGGAGACCATCCCGGAGTGCACGCCGAGGTCGTTGTGCTCGGTGAGGCAGTCCAGCACCGCGGAGGGTAATGAGCCGACGCCGAGCTGGATGGTGTCTCGATCCTCGACCAGGCTTGCGACGTTGCGCGCGATGGCCCGTTCAACATCGTCGGCCTCCCGGTTCGGCGCCTCCGGGAGAGGTCGATCGGTCTCGACGACCGCTGCGAACCGTTCCAACGGCACCCGGGGAGCTCCGTAGGTGCGCGGCATGCGCTGGTTGATCTCGCCGATCAGCACTGGCGTGTGCGCGATCGCGTCGGCGGCGTAGTCCACGCCGACACCGAGGGAGCAGCGCCCTTCGGCGTCCGGCGGGCTCACCTGGACGAGGCCGACGTCGTTGGGGAGCCGGCCTTCGGCGAACATCCGGGGTAGTGCCGAGTAGTGGCACGGCACCACTTCGACCCGCCCCTGCTTCGCGAGCTTGCGCAGTTCGCCGAGGCCCCCGTAGGACGACAGGGCGATCTGCTCGGGCAGATCGGTGGTCAGCCGCTGGTCCCAGGTGAGCCCGCAGAACGCGCGCACCGGACCGATCTCCGCGACGCTGTCCAGCAAGGCGTGCACCAGCGGGGTCGGTTCAGCGCTGGTCTGCGACCACCAGATGCCATCACCTGGACGCACGTGGGCGGCGAGGTCGACCATCAGCTGATCCGCTCGATCAGGGTCGCGGTCCCCAGACCACCTCCGCAGCACATCGTGACCAGGCCGAGTTCGACGTCGCGGCGTTCCATCTCCGCGATCAGCGTGGCCATCAGGCGTGCTCCGGTGGCTCCCACCGGGTGCCCCAGCGCGATGGCTCCGCCGTTGACGTTGACCCGGTCGAGGTCGGGTTTGAACTCGCGTTCCCACGCCAGCACGACCGAGGCGAACGCCTCGTTGATCTCGATCAGATCGATGTCATCGATGCTCAGCCCGTTTCGCTCCAGCATCTTGTGGGTCGCCGGGATCGGCCCGGTCAGCATGATGATCGGGTCGACGCCAACCGTGGTCTGGTCGATCACCCGTGCTCGGGCGTTGAGCCCGTACTCCTCCGTGGCCGCCCGGGAAGCCAGCAGCACCGCCGCAGCTCCGTCAGAGATCGGCGACGACGTTCCGGCCGTGATCCGGCCGTTCTCCTGGCGGAACGGGGTTTTCAGTCCGGCCAGGCCAGCGAGATCAGTGCCCGGCCGAATGCCCTGGTCGCTGCGCCGCGTTTCCCCCGCCAGCTCCAGCGGGATCATCTCGGCGTCGAAACATCCCCCGGCAACGGCCTGCGCCGCCAGTCGGTGCGAACGCACCGCGAACTCGTCCATCTCCGCGCGTTCGATGCCCCACCGCTCCGCGATGAGCTCGGCGCTCTCGCCCTGGTGCACGAAGGAGTACTGGTCGCGCAGTTCGGCCGGCCACGGGTCGCCGTAGAGCTTGGAGATCTCGACCGGCGAGTTGATCGGGACACGCCCCATGTGCTCGACACCACCGGCGATCACCACGTCGTGGGTGCCCGAACCGACGAGGCCAGCCCCCATCTCGACAGCGGTCTGCGCCGATCCGCACCGGCGGTCGAGAGTGACGGCCGGAACCTCCGGTGGATACCCGGCCTGCAACCACGCGTTTCGCCCGATGTTGCGGGACTGCTCCCCGAAGGGGGCCGTGCACCCGATGACCAGGTCCTCGACCACCCTCGCCGGAAGATCGGCACGTGCCAGCAGCTCGTCGTAGCAAGCCGAGAGCATCTCGTTCGGATGCGTATCGCGGTACCAGCCCTTTTCCGGGTGACCCTTGCCCATCGGGGTTCGGGCCGCCTCCGCGATGACGACTTCCCGGCCTGCGCTCTGCATCGGTCCCGTCTTCGCCCGGCCCATCAGATCACCGTCCCACCGTCGACGGGCAGCACCTGACCCGTGATGTACCCCGCTGCGTCGGAAGCCATGAACACGAAAGATCCCGCGATCTCCGCGGGCTCGGCCCAGCGGCCGAGCGGGATCCTCGCCAGTGTCTTGGCCGCGAGCTTCTCGTTGCTGCGGATGTTCTCGGTCATCGGAGTGGCTGCGAGCGGGGCGAGCGCGTTGACCGTGACCTGTCGGCGCGCCAGCTCGCGCGCCAGGGACTTGGTCAGGCCGATGATGCCGGCCTTGGCGGCGCCGTAGTTCGCCTGCCCGATCGTGCCCTGCAGCCCCGCGGCGGAGGTCACGTTGATGACGCGTCCCGTGCCGTCCTCCGGCAGGTACGGCAGCACCGCCTTGCTGCACGTGTAGCTGCCGACCAGGTGAATGTCGACGATGCGGCGGAACGCCTCCTCCTCCAGGTCGGGAAACATCGCCGGCGCGATCGCTCCAGCGTTGTTGACCAGGATGTGCAAGGTGCCGTCGGCCAGCGCCGCTGCGCGTTGCACGATATCGGCAGCCGCTGCCGAATCCCGCACGTCCAGCACGCCATGTTCGGCCACGCCACCGTCGTTGCGAATTCCTTCCGCGATGTTCTTAGCGGCCCGTTCATCGATGTCGGACACGAACACCCGCGCGCCCGCTCGGGCGAAGGCCACTGCCACCGCAGCCCCGATGCCGCTGCCGGCACCGGTCACCAGTGCGGAACGGCCGTTGAGATCGAACATCAGTAACTCCTGGGAAGACCGAGAACGTGCGAACCGAGGTAGTTCAGGACCATTTCCTGGCTCAGCGGAGCGATCCGCAGCAGGCGCGCTTCACGGAAGTAACGCGAAACGTGGTACTCCTCGGAGTAGCCCATCCCGCCGTGCGTCTGCAGCGCCCTGTCGGCGGCCTCGAAACCCGCGTCGGCGCAGAGGTACTTGGCCGTGTTCGCCTCGCGACCACAGGGCTTTCCGTTGTCGTACAACCACGATGCCTTGCGCAGCGCGAGTTCTGCGGCGTCCAGGCGCGCCAACGAGTCGGCCAGCGGGAACTGCAGTCCCTGGTTCATGCCGATCGGGCGGCCGAAGACCTCCCGCTCGTTGCCGTACTGCACCGCACGCCGCAGTGCGGCCCGACCGAGTCCGAGCGCTTCGGAAGCGACCAGCATCCGCTCCGGGTTCAGACCGTCCAAGATGTACTTGAAGCCTTGGCCTTCTTCGCCCACGCGGTCTTCGACCGGGATGCGCAGGCCGTCGATGAACAGCTCGTTGGAGCTGACCGCGTTGCGGCCCATCTTGTCGATCGGGCGGATGTCGACCTTGTCGCGGTCCAGATCGGTGAGGAACAGCGTCAGGCCGTCGGTCTTCTTCTTGGCGTCCTCAAACTTGGTCGTGCGGGTCAGCAGCAGGACCTTCTCGGACTCACGGGCCTTGGAGATCCACACCTTGCGGCCGTTGACCACGTAGTGGTCGCCATCGCGCTTGGCGAAGGTGGTGATCTTGGTCGTGTCGAGGCCCGCTTCCGGTTCGGTGACACCGAAGCAAACGTGCAAATCGCCGTTGACGATGCGCGGCAGAGTACGCCGCTTGAGATCCTCGGACCCGTGCACGATCACCGGGTGCATGCCGAAGATCGACAAGTGCATCGAGCTCGCACCGTTCATCCCGGCGCCGGACGCAGCCACTTCCTCGAGCAGCAGCGACGCTTCGGTGATCCCGAAACCGTGGCCGCCGTACTCCTCAGGAGTGGTGATGCCCAGCCAGCCGCCTTGCGCGAACGCGTCGTAGAACTCCGTCGGGAACTCGTGCGCCGCATCCTTGTCCAGCCAGTACTGATCGCTGAACTTCCCGGCCAGCTCGGCGACGGCCTTGCGGATCGTCGCCTGATCTTCGGTCAATTCAAAGTCCACAGCAGTTCTCCCACCAGGCCCAGCTCACGCCCCTTTGGACTTAATATACTAAAGGACAGACCAAAAAGAAACCTCGCCGGTCACGCCGTGGGCAAGAGCGGGAGAGCATCGGCCAGCCGCTCGTTCCAGGTGCGCGGAGAGCCGAACAGCTCGGCGTCGAGCTTGGCGCGCTTGTAGAACAGCTGGAGGTCGTGCTCCCAGGTGTAACCGATCGCCCCGTGCATGGTCAGCGCCGAATCGACCGCGTCCTTGCTCGCAGCCGTGACCTGCGCCTTGGCAGTGGCGGCGTGCAAGGTCGACTCGTCTCCGCCGCGATCCACCGATGCCGCGGCGAAGTAGGCGATGGAGCGGGAGGACTCGACCGAGACCAGCATCGTCGCGGCCGCGTGCTTGACCGCCTGGAACGACCCGATCGGGACGCCGAACTGCTTGCGCTGCAGGCTGTAGGCCACCGCGAGGTCGAGCACTCGCCCTGCGGCGCCCAAGCTGTCCGCGGCCACGAGCACCGCCGCGCGCAGGGCCGCGTCCACGAGCACGGCCGAGGCGTCGACGTCCAGGCGCCGTGCGGCGACACCCTCCAAGCGGACGTCCGCCGCGTCCCGAGTCCGGTCCAGCAGCCTGCGATCACTCAGCACGATGCCGTCCGCGTTCGCGTCGACCAGGAAGAGCGCCAGACCGTCCGCCACCTGCGCCGGCGCCAGCAGCCAACGCGCACTCCCAGCCCCCAGCACCGACGGCACCGCACCGTGCAGCGCGGAACCGTCGAACTCGAGCCCCCGAGGGCGGTCGAGCGGACGTCCCGCTTCGGCGACGAACGCAGCGAACTGGCCGTCCTCCAGAACCGAGGAGGCGATGTCAGGCGCCGCCTCCAGCGCCGGGATCGTCAAGACCGAGGCCAGCCAGGCCCCCGACGGCACCGCGGCCCTGCCCAGCTCTTCAGCGGCGAGCGCGAGCTCCAGCAGCCCACCTCCTTGTCCGCCCAGGCTTTCCGGCGAGCCCACCCCGAACCAGCCGTCGGACACCAGACGCGCGGCGAAGGACGAGGAATCCCCGTTGTCCAACCACGTGCGGATAGTCTCCGTCGATGCGGTGCCGGACAGCCACTCGCGCAGCGACGTGCGGAAGAGCTCCTGTTCGTCGGTCAGTTCCCAACGCATGTCGGCTCCTTTCTATGCTGGTCCGCACCGGCGCAATGCCAGACATGCGTCACCGTGCATACCGTTGAATGATAGAATAGGTCTAACTGTCAGACCATAATTGGGAGACTCACGTGGTTGACTCGCCGAAGAAGGACCGCTCCTCCGTGCGGTTGGCGCCCATGTCCGTTCCGAAAGCGTCGGACGTGCTCGCCAGCGAGTTGCGGGAGCGGATCCTGAGCGGCGAGTACGCCGAGGACACCCCGCTCCCCCCGGAACGAGACCTGGTCTCGCAGACGCAGATGAGCCGCACCACGGTCCGCGAGGCCCTCCGCATCCTCGAAGTCCAGGGCCTCGTGCGCATCAAAGCCGGCCGGGCGGGCGGCACTTTCGTGCAGCGCCCCAGCCAGGACTCGGTAGCGACCTCGATCAGCCTGCTGATCCGCGGACGCCAGCTCCGCCTCGCCGACCTGCTGGAGACCCGCGAGGCGATCGAGCCGTTCTGCGCCCGCCTGGCAGCGCAGAACCGCACCGACGAGGACCTCGCGGTACTCGACGCGGCGAACAAGGCCATCGCCACCGACGACGGAAACCTGACGGGCTTCCTGCAGGCCAACGTCGACTGGCACGTCGGCGTCGCCTCCGCCAGCCACAACGAACTGCTGATCGCGTTCATGTCCGCGCTGTCCAACGCGATCTACACCGCGACCGAGAACGAGGCCTTCGTCGACGCGGAGGTCCGGAGCGTGACCGCGAAGGCGCACAAGTCCATCACCAACGCGATCCGCGAAGGTAACCCCGACGCCGCCGTTCGCCGGATGAACCGGCACGTGCACTCCTACGCCGAGGCGGTTCTGGAAGTGGAGGAGCGGGAGAAGATCGAGGTCGACGACGCGTGAGGAAACGCGGTCGCCCCGAAACGGCCGACCGCGTCCACACCTGCTCATCAGCGCTTCGCAGCCGCGGTGATCTCCGCTAGCGAACCGGGGTTCTCCGCGCCGGAGAGGTCACCGGGATCCTTCCCCAGCGCGGCCGCGCGGATCGCCCGCCGGAGGATCTTGGCCGACCTCGTCTTCGGCAGTTGCGAGACGCGGCGCACCAAGGACGGCGCGAAGGGCTTGCCCAGCTCGCCTGCGACCATCTCGCGCAGCTCGTCGGAGACGTCCTGGTCCTCCGATCCCCGGCGGGGCACCCAGAACGCCCACACGGCTTCGCCCTTCGTGGCATGCGGGACACCGACGGCGGCCACCTCGCCGACCGCGGGATGGGTGCTCATCACCGACTCGACTTCCGCGGGTGCCAACCGCTTTCCCGCCACGTTCATCACGTCGTCCGACCGGCCCAGGATGAACCAGTTGCCGTCGTCGTCGATCAGGGCGAAGTCACCGTGCCGCCACATGCCGGGGAACGTCGACCAGTACGCCTCGAGGTAGCGGGCATCGTCCTTCCAGACACCGCGAGTCATCGACGGCCACGGCTGCCTGCAGACCAGCTCGCCGACCTCACCGCGCAACGGTTCGCCGCGGTCGTCGACGACGTCGACGTCCATGCCCAGCGATGGCCCGCCGAGCGAGCAGCTGCGGATCGGTTCAACGGGGTAGGGCGCGAGGAACGATCCGCCGACCTCGGTCCCGCCGGAGAAGTTGATGATCGGGACCCGGCCGCCGAAGACCTCTTCGGCCAGCCACTGGTAGGAATCCGGGTCCCAGGACTCGCCGGTCGATCCGAGCACCTGCACCGAGGACAGGTCCAGGTCCGCCGGCACCGGAGTGCCGCTGGACCGCAGCGTCCTGATCAGCGTGGGCGACACCCCGAGCATGGTGATGCGATGCCGCGCGGCCAGCCGCCACAGGCGGTTCAGGTCCGGCACGTCGGGCGAGCCCTCGTAGAGCAGGAGCGAGGCTCCGTTGGCGTGCGTGCCCATGATCGACAACGGGCCCATGATCCAGCCCATGTCGGTCACCCAGCAGAACACGCCGCCGCGCTTGACGTCGAAGGAGTACGCGACTTCGCTGGCCACCTTCAGGAGGAACCCGGCGTGGGTGTGCACCGCCCCCTTCGGCTTGCCGGTGGTCCCGGAGGTGTAGGCCAGCAGCAGAGTTTCGGCCGATTTCACCACCGCGGTGGCCACCGGCCCCTCGGAGCGGACCAGATCCGTCCACGCCACCTCCGGAACCCGCGGAGACCGCTCCTGCTCCTCCGCGGACGCGACGTTGTCGACGACGACCACGTTGCGCACCGTCGGGCAGGACTCCAGCGCCTCGTCGAGCAGCGGCTTCATCCGCACGGTCCGCCCGCGGCGCACGGTGCCGTCGGCCACCACCACCGCCTTGGCCTCGGCGTCTTGGAGCCGCGCGGCGATCGCGGCCGGTGCGAAGCCCGAGAACAGCGGAACGAGAACAGCACCGAGCTTGGCGACGGCATAGCAGATGATGACGGCTTCGGGAATCATCGGCAGGAAGAGCGCGACCGCGTCGCCGCGCTCGACCCCGAGGTCGCGCAGCCCGGCAGCGGCGCGGTCGACCTGGTCGGCGAGCTCCCGGTACGTGAGCCGGTGAACCGAGTCGTCCTCCCTGACGTGCACGATCGCCGGGCTGTCCGCGACCTGCTCGTCGTCGAGCCACCTGCTCACGCACGCGTCGACGACGTTGAGCTCGCCGCCGACCATCCACTCCGGACGCTGGATCCCCGCCGACAGGTCGACCGGCTCCGAATACGGCGTCCGAAAGGGAAGTCGCAGATCCTCGACCACCGCGTTCCAGTACCAGCCGATCTCGCGCACCGAGCGCTCGCGCAGCTCGGCGAGCGACTCGAGGCCGTGCGAGCGGGCCAACCTGGTGACGTTGGCGTTCGCGACTCGTTCCTCCGTGGGGAACCAGGTGTAGTCGGACATGTCAGCTCCTGGGCATTCTGAGGATGCGCTCGGCGATGATGTTGCGCTGGATGAAGGTCGACCCACCGGCGATCGCGGTTCCTCGCGACTGGTAGGCCAGCCGCAGCCAGGACGCATCCACCACGCCCTCGTCCTCGATCGCGAACTGGCCGCCGAGTTCGTCGAGCGAGAGCCGGAAGTCGGCGAGATCCTCGACCAGAGGGCAGAAGTAGAGCTTGCCGATCGAGGTGACCGGACCCGGCGCACCACCATCGGCGGCCTGGGTCGCCACTCGCTGGCCGATCAGGTAGTGGGTCAGCGCACGTCCGTAGAGGTCGGCCACCTTCTGCCGGACCAGGGGATCCGCGCCGAGCGGGCGCCCGTCCTCGTCCGTCCGCTCGCGGATGTCCTCGATGATCGACTCGACGGCCCGCTTGGTGTTGACCCGCCCCGTCGCGATGGCCACCCGCTCGTAGCCCAGCGTCGCCATCGCCACGCGCCAACCATCATCCACCTCGCCCACGACCAGCTCGTCGGGAACGAAGACCTCGTCGAGGAAGACCTCGTTGAACTCGGCTTCGCCCAGCATGTGCGCCAGCGGCCGCACAGTCACCCCGGGACTGTCCATGGGCAGCAGGAAGTAGGTGATGCCCTTGTGCCGTTCCCCTCCCCCGGTCCTGGCGAGCAGGATCGCGTGGGCGGCGAGGTGTGCCCGGCTCGTCCAGATCTTCTGCCCGGAGATCCGCCAGCCGCCGTCGACCTTGGTCGCCTTGGTGCGCAACGAGGCCAGGTCGGAACCCGAGTCCGGTTCGGAGAACAGCTGGCACCAGATCTGCTCACCGGTGAGGATCGGCTTGAGGTAGCGCTTCTTCTGCTCTTCAGTCCCGAAGTCGATGATCGTGGGCCCGGCGAAGTCCTCACCGATGGTGTTCAACCGCTCCGGCGCACCAGCGCGGTCCAGCTCCTCGTTGAAGATCGCCCGGTACTGCGCGTCCGCCCCGACGCCGCCGTACTCCTTCGGCCACGACAGGCCGGCGTACCCGGCGTCGTAGAGCATGCGCTGCCACCGCTGCCAGAACGGTCGCTTCCCGACGAGGTCCGCGGGCTCAGGCCACGGCAGTCGCGGCAGAGCGCGGCCCAGCCACTCCCTCACCTCGGAGCGGAACCGCTGCTGCTCTGTCGAATCGGATAGCTCCATGGTCACACCCTCTGAGGCCGTTTGGAGTGATAATACTTTTGGTTAGACCAAAAGGCAAACGGTCAGCGCATCCGCCACACCGGCGAACGCTTCTCCTGGAACGCCCGCACGCCCTCGCGCAGGTCCTCAGTGGTGAAGGCCAGGGCCAGCTGCGCCTGGAGCACCTCCAGCGACTCCCCGAACGAGAGATCCCTGGTGACATCGACGGCGTTCTTGCCCAGCTTCATCAACAGCGGCGACTTGGCGGCGATCTTCCGAGCCCACTCGCCCACAGCAGCGTCGAAGTCCTCCGCCGGGACGACCGCGTTGACCACGCCGAGCTCACGGGCTTGCTCAGCCGAGATCAGGTCGCCGACCATCATCAGCTCGTTGGCCTTCATCCTCGGGAGGTTGCGGTAGATCAAGGCCGAGATCATGAACGGGAACGCGCCCACGTTGATCTCCGGGCACCCGAAGCGGACCGAGTCCTTGGCGATGACCAGATCGCAGGCCAGCGCCAGCCCGAAGGCACCCGCCAGCACATCGCCGTTGGCCGCGCAGATCACGGGCTTTCCCAGCTGCGCGAGCTTCTGGTAGATCCGCGGGAAGCGGTCCAGTCCCGCGTACTTCTCGATCGTCGGACGATCGTCGGCGAACGCCTTCAGGTTCCCGCCGGAGGAGAAGACCTTCTCGTGCGAGGACGTCAGCACGACCACCCGCACGTCGTCGTCGAGCGCCGCCTGATCGAGCAGGCCGAGCAGCTGGTCGAGAAGCTCGTCGCCGAGCGCGTTGCGCGTCGCGGGGTCGTCCAGGGTGATCACCGCGGCGTGATCGTCCACTTCGTACCGAACCAGATCGCCGGCCATCGGCCGCACTCCTTCCACTCGCGGGAATCTCACTCGTGGGTCAGGACGACCTTGCCGAAGCCGCCGCCCTTCTCCAGGTGCTCGTGGGCCTCAGCGGCCTGGTCGAGCGGGAACACCTCGTCGATCACCGGAGCGCGGACGTTGCCGCTCTCCACCATCGACATCAAACCGGCGAAATCTCGCGGACTTCCCATCGTGGTTCCGAGCAGGTCGTACTGCCCGAAGTAGAACTCGCGAACGTCGAGCATCGCGTCCGTACGAGCTGAAGCACCGAGCACCACGACACGTCCACCGGGGCGGAGGGCATGAATCGACTCGGGCCAGCTGCCCACCGGATCGAGCACTAGGTCGAAGCCGCGCCCTCCGGGCGACCGTCGTTTGGCTTCGAACCACCACTCGTCCTCGGTGTAGAGAACGCCGTCCCCAGCACCGAGTTCCCGTGATCGTGCGAGCTTCTCCTTCGAGGACGAGGTGACCACGACGGAGGCGCCGCAGGCGGCTGCCAGACTGACTGCGGTCGTGGCGACGCCGCCGCCCGCACCGAGCACGAGGACCGATTCGCCCTCGCGCAATCGTCCTCGAGTGAACAGCGCCCGGTAGGCGGTCAGCCCGACGAGCGGCAGAGCGGCTGCCTCCTGCCAGCCCAGCGCCTCGGGCTTCGGGTGAACGCAGTCGGCGGGAACGGTCACCAGCTCGGCGTAGGTACCCGACCGGTGATCACCGAGGATCTCCCAGTCCGGACCGGGTGCGCTGTCGTCATCGCCCCACCACAGGGACGGGATCACGAGAACGTCCTCACCGGTATCCGTTCGGGTCCCCGCGCCGTCGGCTCCGAGCACGTGCGGCAGCGGTGAACCGTACTTGCCCTTGCGGACCAGCACGTCGTGCCAGTTCAGCGCGCTGGCGCGCAGCGCCACCGTCACCCATCCCGGCCTCTGCTCGGGATCGGGAACCTCTTCGCAGAGCAGGTTCCGCGCAGCAGCGAATTCCCGCAGCACAACCGCTTTCACCGCACAGACCCTCTTCCTCGTGTCGACTGCTGCTGATGACGCCCACTCGCGACCAGGAGCCACCGCTCCGTGATCAGTGGTTCGTCATCGACGTTGAGGCTGCCCGGATCCAGCGCCGGCGACGGCCTCATGGGCCGGTTCCCCCTGCCCGTTCCTCGCGCTGCGCACCGCCGCGTCCATCACGCGCACCACCGCCTCGTAGCAGCTGCGGCACAGGAACCCCGGGGCGTAGAGCTGAATGGCCGGGTAGGCGAGGACGCACTTCGGATCCGCTGTCTCCTGGCAGATTCCGTGATGACCAGCCTTGTTGCACAAGCACGTGCACAACATGGACGTCTCACCTCCCCGTCAGCTCTTGCGCTTGCCGATCTCGTCGGCGAGCTGCGGTGCGACCTCGAAGAGGTCACCCACCACGCCGAAGTCGGCGATCTCGAAGATCGGCGCCTCGGCGTCCTTGTTCACCGCGACGATCGTCTTCGACGTCTGCATGCCCGCCCGGTGCTGGATCGCACCGGAAATGCCCAGGGCGATGTAGAGCTGCGGCGAGACCGTCTTGCCGGTTTGCCCCACCTGGAACTGATGCGGGTAGAAGCCCGAGTCGACAGCCGCGCGGGAAGCGCCCACCGCCGCTCCGAGCGAGTCGGCCAGTCTCTCGACCACCTCGAAGCTCTCCGCCGAACCGACGCCACGGCCACCGGAGACCACTGCGGACGCCTCGGTCAGCTCCGGCCGGTCCCCGCCTTCGACCGGCTCCCGCCCGGTGATCCGCGTCGACTTCGCCGCATCAGGAGCCGGAACGTCGAGCTGATGCTCAACCGCTTCCCCTACCGCTTCCTCGGCCTCGATCGCACCGGGCAGCACGGTGATCACCGACGTGCCCTTGACGACCTTCGCCTTGGCGCCGTACCCACCGCCGAACAGCGAGTGAGCGGCAACGCCCTGCTCGTCGAGGTCGACGACCTCCGAGAGCAGTCCGGAACCGGTGCGCACGGCGAGCCGGCCGGCGATCTCCTTGCCGTCGACCGATGCCGACATCAGCACCGCAGCAGGCGACACCGACGCCACCAGTTCGGACAGCACGTCCACCAACGGCGTCACCAAGTAGTGATCGGCATCGGCCGATTCGGCGGCGTACACCTTCGCCGCTCCGTAGGCGCGCAGCGCATCGGCGAGCTTGGCGGTCGCACCCGGCTCACCGACGACGACGGCTGCGGGCTCGCCCAACCGGCGCGCCGCGGTCAACAGCTCCAACGCGACCTTCTTGACCTCGCCGTCCACGTGGTCGACGAGAACCAGGACCTCGGACATCACGTACTCCCTCTCGAAAACCGTTGGTTCAGACGAGTTTCTGACCGGCGAGGTACTCGGCGACGGCACGACCGCCCTCGCCCTCGTCGGTCACGCGCTGCCCGGCCTGCTTGGGCGGCTTCGGCGCGGATTCGAGGACCTGCGAACCGGCGTTGGCCATTCCGAACTCCGCCGGGTCGATCCCGGCATCGGCAGCCGAGAGCACGGACACCGGCTTCTTCTTGGCCGCCATGATCCCCTTGAACGACGGGTACCTGGGTGCGTTGATCTTCTCCGTCACGGAGACGACCGCGGGCAGGCTCGCCTCCAGGTGAACGATCCCGGTGTCGGTCTCCCGCTCCGCGGTGACCACCGAGCCATCGGCGGAGAGCTTGCGGACGTAGGTCAGCTGCGGCAGCCCGAGCAGTTCCGCCAGCATCGCCGGCACGGCGCCGGTGCGCCCATCCGTCGCCTCGTTGCCCGCGATCACGAGGTCGACCGATTCCACGCTGCCGATCGCCGCGGCCAGGGCCCGCGCGGTCGCCGGCGCATCGGTTCCGGCGAGGGCGTCGTCCGACAGGTGCACGGCCTTGTGGGCGCCCATCGACAACGCCTTCCGGATCGCCTCGGTGGCCCGCTCCGGACCCATGCACACGACGGTGACCTCGCCACCCTGCGATTCGGTGATCAGCAGGGCCTCCTCCACCGCGCGCTCGTTGATCTCGTCGAGAACCGCATCAGCCGCGCCGCGGTCGAGCGTGTGATCGGCAGCGGAGAGCTTGCGCTCGGAGTACGTGTCAGGCACCTGCTTCACCAACACCACGACGTTCACTTGTCCACGCCCCAACTTCAGGTCTCGGCTCGCGAAGAACGCGGCTCAGGCTCGGAGGCCGGTCGACGATCTACGTCGACCAACGAGTAATTTTGGACTAATCTATTAAAGGACAGACCAAAGTGCAACACTGTCGGCTGACCCCGGCCCCGGAGGGAGGAGCCGAAGTGAGGACGAGCGAACCACCGAGCCGCAGGCGGCGTTGCGCCCCCGGGCCGTTGGACGACGTGACCTCCGAGGCCGCCGGGCGAGCCCCGGACCAGGCCATGTGAACGATCGGCTGGGGAAGCCACCACCTGCCACCCCACCTCATGAAAGGTGCCAATCGATGGTGTCGTTCGAGTTCAGCGACGAACAGAGCGAGTTCCAGAGAACGCTCGCGGAGTTCACCCGCAAGCGGCTGCTTCCGGACTACCGCGATCGCGCCGCATCCACCACGTTCCCGTTCGACATCTTGCGTCAGCTCGGCGAACTCGGCGTCCTCGGCATCGGACTCCCGGAGGAGTACGGCGGAACCGGCGCCGAGGACCCGATCATGCTGGGCTTGGCAACCGAAACGCTGGCCTACGGCGACGTCAACCTGGCGTCCGCGCCGATCCAGATCGGCCTGATCGGGTCCCAGCTGGTGCACGCCACCGAGGAAGTCCGGCAGCACTACCTGCCCGCGATGATCGAAGGCCGCGAAACGGTCGCGATCGCCCTCACCGAGCCCGGATCCGGTTCGGACGCGGCCGCGATGACCACGGCGGCCCGCCCGGTCGACGGAGGATGGCGGCTCACCGGCGAGAAGACCGCCATCTCCTGGGCCTGCAACGCCTCCGCCGCGCTGATCTACGCCCGCGACCCGGGAAGCACCCGCGCGGCCGGCGTGAGCTGCTACCTGGTTCCCCTCGACGCCGAAGGCGTGAGCGTGCACCACATGCCCGGCATGGGCTGCCTCCCGCTCGGCTGGGGCTCGATCCACCTCGACGACGTGTTCGTGCCCGAGTCGCACCTGATCGGTGAGTCGGGAAAGGGATTCCAGGCGGTCATGAGCCATTTCGACTTCAGCCGGGCCGCGATCGGCCTGATGTGCCTGGGCGCGGCGCAGGTCAGCCTGGACGAGGCCACCGCGTACGCCACCGACCGGCACGCCTTCGGCAAGCCGATCGCCGACTACCAGGGCGTGTCGTTCCAGATCGCCGAGCACACCACGTACCTGGAGGCGGCCCGGTGGATGTGCTACCACGCGCTCTGGTCGCGGGAGGAGGACAAGCCGCACACCTCGCTCGCGTCGATGAGCAAGTGGTGGCCGCCGGTCGTCGCCAAGAACGCCATCGAGGCGGCGATGAAGATCCACGGCAACCTCGGGTACTCCACCGAGTTCCCGCTGCAACAACGGCATCGGGACGTCATGGCCTACCTCGTCGCCGACGGCACGGCGGAGATCCAGAAGCGGATCATCGCCAAGGACGTCTTCGACCGAGGTAGCGTCGTGTACTAGCGAGAAGAACGCCCTTCGGGACTCCCGCGAATCCCGAAGGGCGTTCTCAGCGGCTGTTTCAGATCCCGCAGCTCGCGGCGGAGCCGGCCACCGGCGTCGGGGTTCCCGGATCGCGGCGCACTCGCCGGCACGCGGTTCACCACAGCCATCAACGGTGGGCTTCTAGCTCCCACCTGCCTTCTCCGCAGCCGACTTGATCGCCTTGCGGATGCGGAAGTAGGTGCCGCACCGACAGACGTTCTCGATCTCGTCGATCTCGGCGTCAGTCGGTTCGCCGGTCTTCTTCAGCAGATCCACCGCCTTCATGATCTGCCCCGGTTGGCAGAACCCGCACTGCGGCACGTCCATCTCGAGCCATGCCTGCTGAACGGGATGCAGCTGGTCACCGTCGGCCAGGCCCTCGATCGTGGTGACCTCGCGGCCCTCGACGTCCGACATGGCGGTGACGCAGGTCGTGAAGGCCTCCCCGTCGATCAGGCAGGTGCAGGCCTTGCACACGTCGAGGTTGCAGCCCATCTTCGGCCCTGTCACGCCGAGCTGATCTCTCAGCGTCCAGAGCAGCGGGTGGTCGGCCGGCGCTTCGACGCTGACCTCGTTGCCGTTGAGCGTGAAGGTGTAATGCGGCACGAGAAATCCTCCGTGGACGATTCTGGTTCGGAATGGCCGCGGTCAGTTCCGGGCCGGAAGAGGACGCATCGGCGGGCCGGGGACGGGGCCGGGCGGGTACGGCTCGTAGTCGAGCTCGTTGTCGATCGGGAACCTGGTAGGCATGATTCCGGTGGCCGTGCGATAGGCGTTGACCACAGCCGCGAAGGCCACCGGAACCGCGAACTCGCCCATGCCACCCGGATCCCCCTCCCCGGGCTGCACGAAGATGCGCACATCCGTCGGGGTGTTCTTCTGCCGCGCGTAGTGGAAGTTGTGGTAGCTGCCTTCCAAGAAGTAGCCGTCACGGAGGTGCAGCCCACCGCGCAACGCCACCGAAATCCCGTCGGTGAGCCCGCCGAGCGCCTGGGCCTCGATACCGCTGACGTTGATCGGGCGGCCGACGTCGACGGCCATCACCGCCTTGACCACCCTCGGGTGCTCCGGGTCCCGCGCGTCGATCTCGACGAGGACGGCCATGACGCCCTTCATCTCGTCGTGGAAGGCGATTCCCTGGGCGAATCCCTCCGGCATCTTCTTGCCCCATTCGCCCTCCTCCACGACCTTGTCGAGGATCGCCCGCTGGCGATCGTCCTTGAGGAAGTCGCGGCGGACCTGGACGGAGTCCTTGCCCAGCCGTCG
Source organism: Saccharopolyspora tripterygii (assembly GCF_054778355.1). Classification (NCBI taxonomy): domain Bacteria; kingdom Bacillati; phylum Actinomycetota; class Actinomycetes; order Pseudonocardiales; family Pseudonocardiaceae; genus Saccharopolyspora; species Saccharopolyspora tripterygii. The sequence continues at coordinate 357,134 of NZ_BAAGZP010000027.1, forward strand.
GGCGAGCTCGTCGACTGCGACCTCCTCGACACCGCGGACGTTAAGTGAGAAGACCGAGCGCCAGCTGCCGGTGTTGAACGGCATCGAGACCTCGTGCAGGTGGGTTGCGACCGCACCGAAGTCGTACGGGCAGTGCACCATCGCGCGGAACATCAGCTGGGCGACGCTCTCGTTGCCGACAGCCGGGACCTTGCTTGCCGCAGTGGTCAGCGCTTCGCCGAACCCGTGCTCGAGCGAGGTGTCGACGGCAGCGTTCCAGTGCTCGTAGGACAGCACCTGGTCGCCTGCGTGGTGCATGCGCACCTTGTGGTGCTTCGCGGGATGCACGCGCCCGTGGCGGATGTCGTCGGTGCGGTGCCAGATCAGCTTCACCGGCCTGCGCATCGCCTGCGAGATGAGCGCGGCTTCGACGGCGGCGTCGTTGAACAGACGCCGCCCGAACGATCCGCCGCTCGGCATGACGTGGACGGTGACCGAGGTCTGCGGAAGACCCAGTTCCCGAGCCACGTGCTCCTGCGTGCTCGTCGGGATCTGCACCGCCGTCCACACTTCAGCGCGACCGTCGCGCACGTCTGCGACCGCGGCGTTGGTCTCCAGCGGGGCGTGGCTCAGAAACGCGAAGTCGAACTCCATCTCGAGCGTTTCCACGCCGACGGCCGGAAGCGTCACCGGCGGGTCGCCGAGTGGCCCGACCGCAGCACGCAGCTTGCGCCGCACGGTGTCGTCGCTCTCGTCGTCCACAGTGCCAGGACCCCACGCCACATCGAGGGCGTTCACACCGTCCACTGCGAAGGCGAACGTCTCGGCCAGCACCGCAACTCCCGTGGGAATCGTGGCCACGTCGATGATGCCGGGCATCTGCTTTACGGACTCGGCGTTGTGCACCGCCTTGACCGTGCCGTTGATCGTGGGTGGTCGACGGACCACGCAGGGCTTCGCGCCGGCCACGTTGAGATCCTGGGTGTAGGTGTTGGAGCCGGTGACGATCCGGCGAGCGTCGAGGCGGCCCACCCGGCTTCCCACCAGGTTGAAATCGGACTCCGGCTTGAGCCGCACGGAGAGGTCGGGCAGCTTCGCCTCGGCCGCGGCGACCGCCAGCGAGCCGAAGGTTACGCTCCGGCCGTCCGGGGCGTGGATGGTGCCATCGGACACCGTGAGCTGATCGTCCGACAGTCCCCAGCTTTTCGCAGCGGTCGCCACGAGTCGGGCGCGTGCCGCCGCAGCGGCGAAGCGGGCGGGCTTGTAGAGCGACGTGATACTCGAGGACCCGCCGGTGAGCTGCCCGAACAGCAACTCCGGTCGCGCGTCGGCGAGGGGCATCTTGATGTTGGCCAGCGGCACGTCCATCTCTTCCGCGATCAGCATCGGCACCGACGTGGTCAACCCCTGCCCCACCTCTGCCCGTGGCAGCGGGACCGTCACCGTGCCGTCTTCGTTCACGGTGATCTGGAAGATCAGAGCAGACGTTGGTGCGCCGATCACGCTGAGGAGGTCCTGAAGATCAACCGTCTCCCCGATCAGTTGCGGAGGAGATGGCACGGCCTCGGCCGTACCCGCGAAGCCGTCCAAGAGAACCTCGGTCGCCACGGTCAACGTGGGCGCGGCCAACAAGTAGCTCAGGAACCTCCGGCGGCCGATGGACGGTGCACTCGAGGACTCCTTCATGGGATCGAAGACCACCGCTACCTCACAATTTTTCGGTTGCACGCGATGCCGCACCGTTCAGGGGGGCGTTCCACCTGCGGTAGCCGCAGAGCTGCACTGATGATGTCGCGACCGGACGCCGCACGTTGAAAGACAGCGCGAAATGCCGACCCCCTGCGCTACCCGGTGCGAAGCGGCTGCTCTCTGGACCGCCCCGGCTGGACTTGGTCACGAAACATGAAGATAGAGCGCAATCCATGACAAATCAAGGAACCAAGTCAGCTTTTGTGTGTAACTTTTCAGGTGAGGCTTCCGCCCCTCCGACGCGGTTGGCGGTCCCCATTGGCCCTCCCTCATCAACAACAGGGAAAATAGGGACGTGACTGGGAGCGATACAGGGATCGGATCACCACTGCCCACGGCGAGCGCTCGCTCGTTGTTGCTCACGGTGATGGGAGAGTTCGCCTACCCTCGTGATGAAGCGATCTGGACCACCGCCTTGGTACGGGTCCTCAACGGACTCGGCGTCGAGGGGCACGCTGCTCGTCAAGCGATCTCGCGGTCCGCGGACGCCGGTTGGATCGAACGGGAGCGCATCGGGCGGACCGCACGTTGGCGACTGACCCGGTCCGGCAAGAACATCATCGAAGACGGCCTGCACCGGGCAACGGCCTTCCTCGACCGGTCCGAGCCCTGGGACGGGCGCTGGCTGGTATTGCTGGTGTCGGTGCCGCAGGGCGAACGCACCACTCGCAAGCGCCTCTACGGCGGCCTGGCGTGGCTGCGCATGGGGAATCCGACTCCCGGTGTCTGGCTCACCCCGCATGTCGACACGGCAGGCGATCTCCGCGACCTGATTGCGGAATTCAACCTCGCTGACACCGCCATCAGCTTCGTCGGGCACACCGAGCAAGTCGGCCTCAGCGATGAACAGATCGTCCAGCGAGCCTGGAACCTGGCCGAACTGGCCGACACCTACCAGACTCTGCTGACCCGTTTCGCCGATCACCGCCCGGCCGACGGCGACGAATTCCTGCTGAACTACCTCGAACTGCGCAACTACCTCCAGCAGTTCATGCGCCTGGACCCCCAGCTCCCGGAGGAGCTGCTGCCGAAATGGGTAGGGCACGAGGCCTCGGAGCTGTTCCGCGACCGGCGCGAACGATGGCTAGCGGGTGCTTGGGAGCGCTGGGAGGAGATCCTCGACGAAGCGCGACCCAACGGTGCTGACTAACAGTCAGCACCGTTAAGCCGCCTCAGCTCATCGGGCGTAGGGCATGAATTCCGGGCCGAAGAGCTCCCTCGCGATAATGATCTTCTGGATCTGCGCGGTCCCATCGGCGATCTCCAGCGCCATCACGTCCCGCAACCGCTGCTCGAACGGAAGTTCCGCGGAGTATCCGTAGTTTCCGTGCAACAGCAGGCAGTCCTTGATCGCAGATCCAGCCATCTTCGGGCCATACCACTTGGTCATCGCTGCGTCAGCCGTGTGCCGGACACCGACGCCCCGTTTCCACAGCGTGGAGTAGCAGAGCAGTCGGGCGGCTTCCAGAGTGGTGCTGTGCTCGGCGAGCGGGAACGAGACCCCTTCGAACCGGGAAAGCGGCGATCCGAAGGCTTTTCGCTCGCGCACGTAGGCCGCTGTCTCCTCCAGACATGCCCTGGCACAACCGATCCCGGTCAACGCGAGCAGGGGCCTGGTGAAGTCGAAACCGTTGAGCACGGTTCGGAAGGCTGCTCCTTCCGCCCCGATGAGGGCGTCCTCCGGCACCCACACCTCGTCGAGGTACACCAAACCGCGCCCCATGGGGTTCCAGCCGGTGTCCGCGATGCCGGAGGTCGTCAGGCCGGCTCTGCTGAGCTCAACGAAGAACGCGGAGACTCCTGCGCGAACCCCGTCACGGTAGGTTTGCGCGGTCACGATCAGTGCGCTGGCGTGGGCGAGCATCGTGACCGAAGCCTTCTGCCCACTGATCACATAACCACCGTCCACGGCTTTCGCAGTGGTTCTCAGCGCAGCAGCATCAGAACCCGAGTCTGGCTCGGTCAAGCAGAAGGACACGTATTCCTTGCCCATGACCAGCGGATCCAACCGATCATCACGCACACGTGGAGAACCGAACGTACTGATCAGACTGGAGACCAACATCACCGGAATGACAGCGTTGGCGACGTTGACGTCGGCGTGCGCCAACTCCTCCACCACCAGCCCGGCTGCCACGAAGTCCTCGGTGTCCAGCGGATTGTGATCTGCACCAGCGAGCAGGCCCAGGACACCTAGGTCTGCGACGCGTCGGTGGATCTCCCAGGGGAATTCGCTTCGAGAAGCGCGGTCCAGGTACCCCGGCGCGAGCTCGGCGTTCGCGAACTCCCGAGCGCCGTCTCGCACCGAGGCCTGGTCATCGGTGAGACCGAAATCCACGCAGCGCCTCACTTGCCCTGTTCGCCGTTGGCCGGCTGGTGCGTGTCAGCGTCGAGTTCACCGCTGGAAAGCTTCTCGCGCAAGACGAACTTCTTGACCTTACCGGTCGGCGTCATCGGGAGCTCCCCTACGAAACTCCAGTAAGCCGGCGTCTTGTGGGCGGACATCTCCGCACGGCAGAAGGACCGCATCTCCTCCACCGTTGGCTTGTCAGCACCGGGGTTGAGCCTCACCACGGCGGCCAGCTGCTCGCCCCACTTCTCATCGGGGATCCCGACTACCGCCACTTCGGCAACAGCGGGGTGGCTGATCAAGAACTCCTCGATCTCCCGCGGGTAGATATTGACGCCACCCCGGATGATCATGTCCTTGAGTCGACCGGTGATCTTGATGAAGCCGCGTTCGTCCATGCAACCCCAGTCACCCATGTGCAGCCAGCCATCCGAGTCGATGGTCGAATCGGTCTCCTCCGGCATCTCGTGGTACTCGATCATGTTCTGGTAGCCACGACAGCAGATCTCCCCCGCCTCGCCGACTGGCTTGACCTCGCCGGTCCCCTCGTCAGCGATCTTGACCTCCAGGTGCGGCAGCGGCTGCCCAACCGTCTCCGACTGATCTTCCGGCGAGTCGGTCACCCGAGTCTGCGCGATCACCCCGTGCATCTCGGTCTGGCCGAACAGGATGGTCGTCCGGCATCCCAGGGTCTCCGCCGCGCGCCGGACGAGAGCAGCCGGAACAGTGGCCGCACCGCTCATGATGGTTTGCAGGCTCGACAGATCGCGCTTCTCGCGGTCGGGGTGATCGAGCATCGCGATCAACATCGTGGGAACGAGGAGCGAATGAGTTCCCCGGTAGGTCTCGAGGGTCTCCAGCATCAGCGCAGGGTCGAACTGCGGAACGATGACGAAGGTGCCTCGCTTCGCCAGCGTCCCCAGCGACGTCACGGCACCGCCGCCGATGTGGTACATCGGCATGGAGTTGACGTTCACGCCACCGTCACCCATGCCGGCGCGCTCCGACACGAACCGAGCCGCGTTGGCGAGCCCCTTGTGGTGAAGCCTCGCCCCTTTGGGGAACCCAGTGGTCCCGGACGTGTACTGCACCTGAATCGGGTCCGTCGGAGCGACGGGCGGTAGCTCAACGTCGGTACCGGCGTCCAGGAAGGCCTCCCACCCGGAGAACGGGATCGCCTCCCGGAGGTCAGGCAGGCGGGGACGAATCTCCTCGACGATCGGCGTCAGCTCGACGTCCCGGTAGGAATCAGCGTAGAAGAGGCCGACGGCTCCCGAGTGCCGCAGCACGTACTCGAGCTCGCGTGCCCGGTAGGCGGGGTTGCTCGCCACCATGATCATCCCGGCGAGGCTGATCCCCTGCTGAAGGATGATCCAGTCCGCGCTGTTGGGTGCCCAAATGGCCACCCGATCCCCTGGCGTGAAACGCTTCAGGAGTGCCTGCGCGGCTCGCGTCGCGTCGGCGAGGAACTCCGCATAGGTCCAGCTCCTGCGGGAAGCATGATCCGCGACCGCGTCCACTAGGGCCGTCCGATCAGGCACTGTTGCGGCGGCCTCCCGGAGGAGGTCCCCAATGGTGACATCGTGGACGGTCTCGCCCTCGTCCGCCGGCCAATACGACTCGGCAAGAACTCTGTCTACTGTGGTCATGTCCTGACTCCTGGCGAAGTTCTCATGGCTGACTCCTTCTCTTGGGGGCAGGACCGCACCAGCACGCGCTCCTGGTCGGCGAGTCGCACGCACACGGCAGGTACCACGTCAGGTGCCGCACCAACCGGCATGCGGCAACCAATGACGCGGCAGCCCGAATCGCGATGCCTTCACTCCGCCCTGACGAGGATCGGAACCGGGCCTTGATCGCAGCTGGGCGGCATGTCGACTACAGGGCACTCCGGGCCGCTACGACGGAGCACCGAGCCGCGCACGTGAACGCACCTCCCTCGCAGAATCCCTCACGATACGTGACCGCCATCACATCGTTTGGTATTATGTACCAAAGGTAGGACCGAAATGACAGAAGAGCAAGGCCGGGCGCCCACGAGATTCGACAGGCACCACACAGCCTCGAGTTCCAGCACGGGGCCGACGGCCTGTCACGCACGCGCCCATCCGAGGGGCGACCGCAAGGCGGTCGCAACGGGAACCGCGAAGCGCCGGAAAGCCCGGACACCTGGACATCCGCCGCTTGGCGCACCACTGGCACGCTGTACGCAGCCGGCCGAGCACACTCCCCACAAGGGTTGACTTTCTACATGGCATTAGACACAGTTCCACAGTCAGTAGCCTGTTCTAGGTGGGGAGAGCCCTTGCTGCTAAACGTGCAAGACCGTGGCTGCGACGGCATGCCAGGAAGGAGCCTCACCGATGCTTGCCTTCCGGCGACTTCTGCTGGCTGCGATCTCACTGACCGCTTTCGCCGGGGCGAGCGCCACTTCCCTCGCAGCAGACGAACAGCTGAAGAATTTCCCACCCGGTCTCGAGCTGCCAAACCAGCTCAGAAGCTCCCCCAGTGATCACGACTACGAAACGCCTACGGGAGCACCTGGCCAAACCTGCCCGTTGACCCACAAATACGGCGCTGCCATCAACTCGATAATTTCAGCGGGATCATGGCTGCTCGCCCCGCTACCCGGGCAGTGATCAAAAGTTTGCCAACACAGCCACTCAACTGTGAAGACCTTCTTGCCGGTTGAGGCTGTCGTGCAGTTTAGGTCGTCCGAACGGGATGTCGGCAGGACTGCACTGCTGTTCGTAGCACCTGGGTCCTGACCAATTGCCGATTTCGTCGTCAAATGCCGTGGGCAGAAACCGTCGCGAACATGCACGGCTTCCCGTCTGGGAGACTGAACACGATGTGGACCAGTCCCAGGGTCCGGCCTAGGTGGGATACGGTGGCAATCATCTGAAGGCTTGCTCCGGCCGGCGTCGGACGGACATAGGCGACGTGCGCCGACGTCGTCGCAAAGGCCGCACCGTTCCTCTGCAGCGCGGCGGCCGCAGCTGCGTCGGACCACCCCATCGCGACACCTCCGTGCAAGTGGCCGTTCGGGTTGGCGACCCCGGACTCGACATCCAGGGTCGCCACGAGTCCGCGGTCGGTGTCCGTCAACTCCCGCTCGAGCAACACCGGTGGGCGGTGCCTTGGATGAGGACCGAATCCAGAACCGCCAGGGGTGCACGGGCCCACTTGCGGGAGTCCGGGGATGAAGTGTCCCCACTGCCGTGCCCGGGCGACGACCTGGCCGGCGGAGTCGATGACGAGCGCCTCGGCATAGCCGTCGGTCGCGTTTCGACCGATCAGTTCCGCCTCACCGTGTAGCACGCAGCCGTCCTTGGGTAACGACCCCGTGACGTCTACCGACATCTCAGTAGTGACCGCCCAATGACCTTGCGGCGCACCGGCGATGATGGAGTAACCGAGGACGTTGTCCACGAGTACGCCGAGGTTGCCCGGCCGCAGCTTCCCCCGGCTATCGCACATCCAGCTCCGGATAACCATTTTGGCGCGCGCAGTGGTCCCGCGCCGGTCGACGGTGACGTCCCTAACCTCGAACGCGGCCTCCGGTGGCCCCATGATGACGGGGAATTTCACGCTGGCGTACCTCCTTGCCGAACCTGCTCCCGGAGCCTGTTCTTCATGATTTTGCCGGTGGCGGTCATCGGGAGGGCGTTTGCGAACCTGACCTCCTTCGGTAGCTTGTAACCGGCGATGAATTCGCGGCAGCGCGCGATGATGTCTTCCTCTGTTAAAGCTGCAGAGGGAGCGAGCACCACGACGGCGACGACTCGCTCGCCCCACCTTTCGTCAGGAACGCCGATCGCTGCACACTGCTGCACCCCGTCGATTCGAGCCAGGGCATTTTCGACCTCCGTCGAATACACATTCTCACCGCCGGTGATGATCATGTCCTTCACCCTGTCAACCAGGTACAAGAAACCGTCAGCGTCGCGGTAACCCGCGTCGCCCGACCGGTACCAGCCATCCGGGAAGGCAGCCGCAGTGAGCTCCGGCTGGTTGAAGTAGCCGGTGGTCAGTGAGGGAGACCGGATGAGGAACTCACCTACTTCGCCGTCAGCCAGCTCCTTACCGTCCGGGTCCGCCACCTTGATTTGGATCAGGGGAAGCGGGCTCCCGCAAGATTCGAGTTTGACGCCTTGGCGGTGCTGCTCCGGTCGGAGGAAGGTAACACCCGCGCAAGTCTCGGTGCCGCCGTAGAACTGGATGAAGTCACAGTCCATTGCGGTGAGGGCGCGCTGGAGCAGCGGAAACGGCATCGCGGCGCCCGCGTAGACCACGACCCGTACGCAGGAGAGGTCGACGGTGGCGGCTCCGGGCTGATTCAGCATCATCTGGATGACCGTGGGCACCAGCGGCAGGATCGTGGGCCGGTCGTGGGCGATCAGCTCGAGCAGTTCGCCAGGGGTGGGCATGGGGTACACGGCGACGGCGGCGCCGTTGTAGAGCGCCTGCAACGAGAGGCCGACGCCCATGGCGTGGAACAACGGCATGACGGTGATCATCACGTCGTCGGAGGTGTAGCTGAACGAGGGCTCGAGGTGCTCGCAGAGCCGGAGGTAGAGGTAGTTCTGGTGCGACAGCTGCACCCCCTTCGGCTTGCCGGTGGTGCCGGAGGTGTACATCAGCACTGCCGTATGCCACGGGTTGACTTCGGTAGCGGGGTCCACCGCGGGGGCCGCTGCGAGGAGTTCGTCCAATTCGCTGACGCCTGGCCGCGTGGAGTCGTAACCGATCACGCGGCATGGCACGCCGCTGGCCTCGATCACTCTTGCTGCTGTCTCGGCATACTCCGCGTCCGCGACCAGCACAGCGGGGCGCGCGTCTGCGATGATGTCCACCAGTTCCGGAGGCGCGAGCCGCCAGTTCAAGGGGACCAGCGCCGCCGAAATCTTGTTCACTCCGAAGAGCAGTTCGAAGTTCTGACGGCCGTTCTTGCCCAGGAGGGCCACCCGATCTCCGCGTGCGACGCCGAGCTTCACCATGAGCTGCGCGACCTGGTTGGACCGTCGGTCCAGATCCGACCAGGATACCGGTCCGCGGCCGTCGATCAGCGCCGGACGGTCCGGGGTGGTCCTCGCGTAGTGACGTGGAATGTCATCGAGTGTGCGGATTTCTGAGTAAAGCCACATGTTGGCTCCTTTCGTGGGATAGCGACTGCATGTAGCCGTCAAAATCCCGAGAAACGTGGTTGTCGCCGTGCGGCGAACGCCGAAATGCCTTCACGCGCGTCAGCGGTGGCCGCAGCACGGGCGAGGGACTGCGCCTCGTCCTCAAGTTGGGTCTCGAGCGGTGTCGCGAGCGACCGAGCTACGAGCCGGCGGACCTCACCGAAGGCACGCGTCGGTCCGGCCGCGAGTGCCACGGCCGCTGCGCGCGCCTGCTCCGCCACGACGTCGTCGGCCACGACGTGGTCGACCAGACCGGCACCCAGTGCCTCGTCCGCGTCGAGGGATTCGCTCAGGAGTAGGAAGCGGCGGGCGCGGGCGATCCCCATGCGGGAAGCGAGGCCGGCGGTCGCTCCCAGGTCGCAGGTGAACCCGAGTTGCGCGTACGCCGCGGTGAAACGTGCCGAGCGCGCGGCATAGACAACGTCGCAGTGGGAGAGCAAGGAGACCGCACCGCCCGCGGCGGAAGCGTGTGCGCACGCCACGATGGGTGCGTCCATGCGGAGTAGCCGGGTCAGCCCCATGTGCAGCCCGAACGTCCCGTCGCGCACCGCTGCCGGCGCGGCATCGAGGTCGCGCGAGAACAGGTTGACGTCTCCGCCTACGCTGAAGAAGCGACCTTCGGCCCGCAGAAGGACGGCGCGGACGTCCCCGCGCTTTGCGAGCTCGTTCGCTACCTGTCCAAACTCTCGGCAGAAGACCGCACCCATCGGGTTGCCAGGCTCGGCGTCGTTGAGCACCAGCTCAGCGAGACCGTCGTCGACCAGCAGGTCGATGGTCTGATAGTTCATGATTTCTCTCCTGTGGTGGGAGATCGTCACCGTGAATCGCGGGGGCGTCAGGCCACCGAGATGCCTCCGTTGATGCTGATCGCCTGCCCTGTCACGCGCCGAGCGGCGGGACTGGCCAGAAAGACCGCCATAGCCGCGAGGTCTGCTGGCTCGGCGACCCCGAGATGCGCCAGCGACGCGGCTTTCTCGAACATCCGTGCACTGAACGGCTCCCCCGCGATCAAAGCCGCGCCGGGCGTGCCCGCGATAAGGGAGGGCGTAAGCATGTTGATGCGCACGCCCTCACGCTTGACCTCGAGTGCGGCCGCCTTGGAGTACATGACGATCGCCGCCATCGCGGCACCGATGGCGGTCTCCCCGGGTGTCGCGAGCTTCGCGGCGTCGGAAGCGACGTTGATGATGGTTCCGCTGCGCTGTGCCCGCATCGAGGGCAGCAGTGCGTGCATCATGTGCAGCGGTGGCAGCATGACCTCGTCGATGCGGTCGCGGATGTTCTGAATCGGGATGGTGTGCAGCAGCCGAGGGGGTTCACTCGGGCCGGTCGCGCTGACGAGCACGTCCACCGCTCCGAGAAGGGCGAGGCTGGCCTCGCCGGCACGAACCGCGTCGTCCGGGTCGGTCGCGTCGGCCCGGACGAAGTGCGGCTTGTTGCCGCTGCGTCGCTGTACCTCGTCGCAAGCCATCGCGCCACGCTCATCGTTGCGGCCGAGGATGACCACGCGCGCCCCGATCTCCGCGAACTGCGAAGCCGTCTCGAGCCCGACACCACCGGTGCCCCCGAGGACAACGACGCCGGGTCCGGCGGTAGGCGTGCTCATCGGTTCGCGAGGATGGTCGGAAAGGCCGCACGATGGAACCCGTTGAAGGGCTCGTTGTTGCGCGCGGGCTGCAACTCCCACCACCCGCGACGGGCGTTGGGGGCCCCGCCGTCGATGCGGATGCACGAGCCGGTGATGAAGCTCGCGGCCGGCGACAGCAGGAAGACGATCGCGGCTGAGACCTCGGACTCGGTGCCGAACCGCTGGAGTGGGATGTGCGGTGAGACGCCATCCTGGATGAACGCCGTGTCCTTCGCGTCGTAGGTGTCCAGGCCACTGGACGCGATGGAGCCGGGCGCGACCGTGTTGACCCGAACGCCGGACTCGGCCCACTCGGTCGCGGCCGACTCGCTCAGGGTGAGCATGCCCCCACGCGATGCCGCGGAGTGCGAGAAGTGGGGCCATCCGTGCCAGATATCGGCGATCATGCTGACGATCGAGCCGCCGTTGTCGGCCATCCACCGGTTGTAGACCTCGCGCATGACGATGAAACCACCGGTGAGGTTGGTTCTCACAACGGCATCGAAACCCTTGGTCGTGATGGTCTTCAGCGGAGCGCGGTACTGACCGCCGGCGTTGTTGACCAGACCGTCGATCCGACCGTGGTCTCGGAGGACCGTGTCGACGGTCTCGATGACGGTGTCCTCATCGCGGATGTCGGCCACGTGGGTAGAGACCGATCCGCCATCGGTGGAGATCTCGTCCCGGACGTGCTCCAGCTTCTCCGGATTGCGCCCGAGGATGGCTACGTGGGCGCCGAGGGAGGCGAGTTCGTGCGCCGTGCAGCGGCCGATTCCGCTGCCGCCCCCGGTGACGACGATGACCTGGTCCTTGAAAAGTCCGGGCGCGTAAACGCTGCGGTACGTCACGATGTTGGTCCTCTGCTCGTGGGTGGTCGATTCGGTCACTCGGACGGGGTATGTGTGCTCACCCGGTCGGGATCACGACGCTCGACGAAGTCCTGCTTGCGCTCGACGATCTCGGGATTGCCCATGGTCGAGTAGCCGTAGAGGGCCTCGAGGCGCAGCTGGTCATCCAACGGCCGTCCCACCACCTCCAGGATGGTGTCCTTGGCCGACTCCACGGCCGCCTGGGGATTGCGCAGGATCTTCGAGGCGATGTGTTCGGCGGTGCTCATCAGCTGGGCCTGGGGCACCACCCGGTTGACGAGGTGGACCTCCTTGGCTCGCTGCGCGTCGATCGGCTCGCCCATCAGTTCCAGCTCCATCGCGACACCCACCCCGCAGGTGTTGACCAGCCGGACGATGCCGCCGTCGGCGAAGTGCATCCCCCGCCGGATGTGGAAAAACCCGAAGTTCGCGTTCTCCGAGGCAATCCGGATGTCGCAGGCCAGTGCCAGCTCGATGCCTCCGCCGATAACCCAGCCGTTGAGGGCCGCGATGATCGGCTTGGAAGTGTGGTGCAGCCCGCGTGTGATACGGCCTGCGAAGCCCTTGTTCAGCAGGCTTCGACCCAGCTCGGGTCCCGCGTTGAGCCACGGGTCGACGTGTGACTTGAGGTCCGCACCGGCGCAGAAGGTCTTCTCTCCGGCTCCGGTCAGGATGGCCACCCGTACATCAGGGTCGTTGCGGAACTCCGACCACGCCTCGAAGAGGAGCTCGTCGGTCTCCGTGTCGATGGCGTTGTGCACGTCGGGACGATTGAGGGTGATGTACGCGATCGCGTCGCGCTTTTCGTAGATGACCTTGCTCATCCGGTTCTCCAGTCCTAGTGGCCCGGGATCTTGGCCTGGCCGACCTTGTGGCGTGCGATGACGAGCTTCATGATCTGCGCGCTCCCGTCCCCGAGCTGCAGGCCGAGGACGTCGCGGAGCCGCTGCTCATAAGGCAGCTCCTCGGTGTACGCAGAGTGGCCGTTGATAAGAAGACAGGTCTGGACCGTCTCGAAGGCAAGCTTCGGCCCCCACCACTTGCACATGGCGGCTTCCTCGGTGTGGGGGATCCCCTGATCCTTCAGCCACAGGGTCTTCAGACACAGCAGTCGGCTGGCCTCAACGTGCGTCTCGGCCTCCGCAAGTGGGAACGACACGCCCTGGTGATCGGTGAGCGGCTTGCCCATGCTGGTGCGCTCCGCCGCCGACCGCCAAGTCTCGTCCAGTGACTGCCGAGCCACCGCGAGGACCTGAAGGCCGATCAGGGCCCGGCTGTAGTCGAAACCCTGCATGACCTGGATGAACCCCTGGTTCTCCTCGCCGAGCAGGTGCGATGCGGGCACGGCCACCCGGTCGAAGTGCACCGATCCGCGGCCCGCGCTGCGCCCGCCCAGGTCGGCGAATTCGCTGGTGGTGATGCCGGGGAGGTCGAGCGGTACCAGGAAGGCGCTGATGCCGCGGGCACCCGGCCTCCCGGTCCTGGCCCATACCACGGCGAAGTCGGCCTGGGTCGCGAAACTCGTCGAAGTCTTCTCCCCGTCGAGGATGTAGGTGTCGCCGTCGCGATCAGCTCGCAGCGTGAGGTTCGCGGCGTCCGACCCGCCCGCCGGCTCCGTCAACGCGATCGCTGGGATGATCCGACCGGCGGTCATGCCCGAGAGCCACGGCTTCACGACCTCCGGGTTCCCGTGACGCGCCAGCAAGGCGGAACTCAAGGACATCGACACCATCAGCTGCCCGACGTTGTAGTCGGAACGGCAGATCGCTTCCAGAACCAGCCCCGCCGTCACACAGTCCAGTCCCAGCCCGCCGTACTCCTCGGGGAGTTCGACCGCGAACAGGCCGAGCCTGCCCATCTCGAGCAACGTGTCACGGTCGAAGGCACCCTCGATCTCCCGCTGCTTGTAGAACGGCGCCAGACGTTGCTCACCGAAACGGCTGGCAACACTCACCAAATCCTGCTGTTCAGCGGTGATCGAGAAGTTCAACGGTGCGGACATCGGTCTCCTTCATCGGTGACGGCGGTCATAGTGTGCTTCTTTGTGGCCGTTCTCCTCCCCATGCCAACAGGGGGTTTCCACCCCCCAACAGTGGTAGTGTTTGCGCATGTCCTCAGCCACCGAGGCCCATTCGGATTTGGAGCGGCTGCGGTCACACCGGCGTCACGCGCGCCGCGAGCGCGCTTTCATCGCTCGGTTCGTCTGGGCCGTTTTCGACGAGCTGGAGCAACGGAACCGGGAGACCGCGGCGGAGCCGGGCTGGTCTCGCAAGGACCTCGAGCACTGGGCTGAGATCGCTGAGGAGCGGCGCGCGGCCAGAGCACACGACCTCGAGCTGCGTCGGACGACCGACGCCACGCTGGCCGCCGCGCTGGACCGCCTGGCCTCCGCGCCCTCCAGCGGGGAGATGTCGCGACGCGCCCCCGCCGAGCTCCGCGAGGCGTGCGGTTTCACCCGGGTGATGATCTCCTCGGCGCGGGGCTCACGGTGGCTGCCAGACACTATTCGGCCCGAGGACTACGCCGACCCGGACGCCGACGAGTTCGACCGGTTCGCACGGGAGGGCAACGAGATCCCGCTGGCGCGCTCAATGCTGGAGACGGAGATGGTCCGGCATCGGAAAGCGGTGATCGTCGAACACGCGGAGACCGACCCCAGGACCTACAAGCCGCTGGTCCGGGTCACCCAGAGCAGGTCCTACGTCGCGGCCCCGATCACCACGAACCGACGGGTGATCGGCTTCCTCCATGCCGACCGTCTCCGCCAGGACAGCCAGATCACCGTTGGTGACCTGCACAGCATCGACCTGTTCGCAGCGGAGTTCAGCGTCCTGTTCGAGTCCGCCGTGCTGCGCGAGCGCATCGACGGCCAGCGAGCACGGGTGGGTGAACTGCTGAGCGAAGTTACGGCGGGCCTAGCCGCCCTCGCGGAGGAGCCGCTAGCCCTACCGGCGACCGCGCAAGAGCGCGCCCGCGGCGAGGAACCGGGCCCGAGCGCTGCACAGCGCACCGCAGACCTGCTGAGTCGACGGGAACAGGAGGTGCTCACCCTGCTCGCGGCAGGCGCCACCAACCGAGCCATCGCCCAGGAACTGGTGTTGTCAAGCGAGACGGTGAAGAGCCACGTCTCCAAGATTCTCCGCAAACTGCGTGTCGCCACCCGCTCAGAAGCGGTCGCGAAGTATCTGCAGCTGCGCGAGCTGGAGACCCGCGAGGCAGTCTCGTGACGGCCGCTCAGCAGGCGCGAACTCGTTCCACTCGTGACCTTCGGGCGAGCACCCTTCGCCTTGCCGCGCGTCTCGACGGACTCGAGTTGCTCGACCCCGCCGTGCCGGCGTCGGTCCGCGAGCACGTCACGCAGCCAACCGGTGCGCTGCACGACGCCGCTCGCGCGATTGCGTCGTATCCGGTAGACCACGATCGACGGTTGCTGGAGCTGGCCGCCGAGGCGTTGGCGCTGGGCGAGGAGTGGGACCGCCACTTCCACCAAGCCCGCCTGGACGCACGCGAGCAGGTGGCAGAGTGCCTCGCGCAGTTGCGCTCATTGAGAGATGAGTCCGAGTTAAGCGACCAGATCTGTCCAGCCATCGCTCGGGCCTTCGGCGTCCAGTGGGCGCTCATCGCCCGCATACATAAGGACACCTGGTCGCAGTGGAGGCTGTACGACGTCTCCGGGCAGTTCCGCGGTCGGGAGGAGCCGGACGGATTCGGCACTGTACCTCTGGCGGAACTGCCGGCAGAGGCAGAGGCCGTCCGCACCGGACGCGCCTTGTCCTCGACCTCGAGGAGCCTGTGGGCGGAGACGGGGCGTGTCCGCGCGGCACCTATCCCGGTGGCAGGCCGGGTGACGGCCCTGGTGCACGTGCCGGAGCCAGCAAGATCGCACGAGGATGACGATCTCAACGAGCGACTGGAGACCTGCGCCATCGGGCTTGGTCGCATACTCGAGCGTGAGCTGCTCTACGGACGCTTCCGGTCACAACGGTCCCGCGTGCGGACTTCCCTGGCTGCCATAGAAAGCACCATGACCTCACTCGATACCGGGGTCGACCTCGTACGGCTCGTCGGGCGGGAACACGCGGACACGGTGTCGGAAGTCGGATTGCCGCTCGTCGGCCCATCACCTGCCTTTGACAATGTCCTGACCTCGCGGGAACGCGACGTGATGACACTTGTTGTCCTCGGGCATGACAACACCGCGATCGCCCATCAGCTCGCCATCACCACGAACACCGTCAAATCCCACATCCGAAACATCATGCGCAAGTTCGGCGCCGTCAACCGGACCGAACTCATCTCGCTCCACCAGTCAGCCACGCATCTGGAGCCGTCGGCCGCGCGATGTTGACTCCCGAACCGAGCAAACTGGAGCGGAGGTTGATTCGCCGCCGCAGTTGATTTGAGGCAGGTATGTGGTGCGTTTCGTAGGGTTGCCGAGGTCGCCGGGGTACCGCCGTGGGTGAAGTTCCAGCCCTCCGGGCCGTTTTGTGGGCGGCCCAAATGTCGAGGACGGACGTGATCGCTTCGACCGCCGACGCGTCCGACCTAGGGGCTGTTTAGGAACGTCCGGCCCGGTGGTTGGACGTAGTGAGGTCTCCGGTAGATGGATCAACGACCAAGAAGATCGACATCTATCCGGAGACCTCGGTGGGAAGCGTAGCGGTTGGCTCGCGTAAGGATCTGACGGACCGCCAGTGGGTGGCGTTGCAGCGTGTGTTGCCGCCTCGGCCGGTGGTGGGACGTCGTCCGGAGTGGACACGGCGGCAGTTGCTCAATCGCGTCCGGTGGCGGGTGCGGGTCGGTGCGCCGTGGCGGGACGTGCCGGAACGCTATGGGCATTGGCAGTCGATCTACCAGTTATTTCGCCGCTGGCAGCGTGCGGGCGTGTGGCCCTTTATTCTCTCGGCGCTGCGGGCGTGGGCGGAACAGGCGGGCCTGATCGACTGGCAGGTGTCGGTGGATTCCACGATCAACCGGGCCCACCAGCACGCCGCCGGTGCTCGCCGCCGACCCGATGAGCAGGTCGAACCACCCGGCGACGAACCGACCGATCACGCACTGGGACGCTCCCGTGGTGGGCTCACCACGAAGATCCACCTGGCCTGCGAACAAGGCCGTAAGCCACTATCGCTGGTGATCACCGCCGGTCAACGCGCCGACAGCCCGCACATGACCGCCGTACTGGAAGCGATCCGGGTGGCACGCGCCGGACGCGGACGCCCACGCACCCGC
>NZ_BAAGZP010000028.1:0-26650 GCF_054778355.1 Saccharopolyspora tripterygii
CTTTCTTGGGTTGTTCTGGATGGGGGGTGGGAAAGTTTTCATGAAAACCTCCCCACCCACCACCCACCACCCACCGCCGAAAAGCCAACCGCACTTCACCCGGAACACCACCGCCGATAGCGCATTTCGGGGTCGGTGGTTCCTCGCGGGCTGGGCGACGTAGTGTCGGGGGCATGAGCGGGGTTCGGATTCTCGTGGTGCAGCCGTCGCGTACTGACCCTCCGGGGCCGCTCGGCGAGTGGTTGCGCGGTGCCGGTGCGGAACTGGAAGTCGTGCTGCCGGCGGAGCAGGCCTTGCCGAGCTTGGACGGTTACGACGCGTTGTGCGTGCTCGGCGGTGAGATGGGCGCCTACGACGACATCGACTTCCCTTGGCTGGCCGAGGTCCGGACGATGTTGAGCGGTGCGGTCGCCAAGCGCGTTCCGGTCCTGGCGATCTGCCTCGGTGCGCAGCTGCTGGCCGCGGCTACGGGCGGTCAGGTCCGTCCGATTCGCAAGGGACCCGAAGTCGGCACGCTGCTGGTGGCCAAGCGCGACGTGGCTGCCGAGGACCCGCTGCTCGGTCCGCTGCCGCTCACACCCGACGTCGTGCAGTTCCACAACGACGAGTTCAGCCTCCCCCCGTCGGCTCAGCTGCTGGCGTCCTCGCCGAAGTGCGACAACCAGGCCTTCCGGTTGGGCGAGTGCGCCTACGGTTTCCAGTTCCACATCGAGACCACCCCGGAGGTCGTGCTGGAGTGGGCCAGGAACTCCCCGGACATGGCGGATGCGGCTCGACCCGGTCAGCTCGACGCGGAGCACCTCACCGAGTTCCACGAGGAACTCGCGGAGACCTGGCAGCCGGTGGCGGAGCGATTCGTCCGCATCGTCGGAACGCCCCCGGAGGAGCGCAAGGCGAGCAGGTTCCTCCCGCTGGCGTGACCTTGTGCAGGCGGCTCCACGGAGGGGACCTCCGCGGGCTACGGTTCGGTTATGGCCAACAGCAACTCGTCCAGGTCCGGTTCGGTTCCGTCGACGGCCAGGTACGGGTTCAGCGACGCCGAACGGGCCGAGGAGCAGTTGCGGCGAGCCGGCTGGTGGTCGGATCGCGGTCCGGGTGAGGCCGAACCCATCGTCGCGGCCCTGTCGCGCACACCTGATCCGGATCTGGCCCTGCACTCCTTGGAACGCATGCAGGAGTCGTCGCCGGAGGAGTGGGACGCGCTGGCCGCTGCGGTGGCCGAGGACGTGGGCCTTCGAGGGCGGCTGTTCAGCGTGCTCGGCGAGTCCACCGCCTTCGCGGATCACCTCGCAGCGCACCCGGCGGACTGGGTCCGGCTGACCTCTGATGCGACGCCGCCCGAGACCGTCGACGAGTGGTCCGCCGCGCTGCTGGCGGCGGTGGGTGCCGAAGGCGATGGCGAGCCGGGGACCGAGGGCGGCCCGGTGGCGAAACTGCACGGGCCGGAAGCGGTCCGCGCGTTGCGGGCGACCTACCGCGCGCTGTTGCTGGACGTCGCGGCGCGCGACCTGGGGAGCATTGCCGAGCCCGGCCTCCCGACGGTTCCCTACGACGAGATCGCCGACATGCTCTCGGACATGGCGGTCGCAGCGCTGAAGGCGGGCCTGGCGGTGGCGCTCGCCGAGTTGGGCAGCGACGAGATCGAGCGGTTCCCCCGGCTTTCGGTCATCGCGATGGGCAAGTGCGGCGGCCGGGAGCTCAACTACGTCAGCGACGTCGACGTCGTGTTCGTCGCGGACAGCGAGGCCGACATCGCGGTCGGAACGCGCTTGGCGAGCCTCATGATGCGGGTCGTGGGACCGGCCTTCTTCGACATCGACGCGAACCTGCGGCCGGAAGGCAAGGCGGGCGCGCTGGTCCGCACCCTCGACGGGCACCTGAGCTACTACCGCCGCTGGGCCAGGACCTGGGAGTTCCAGGCTCTTCTGAAGGCGCGCCCGGTGGCCGGCGACGCCGAACTGGGCCTGCGCTACCTCGAAGCGGTGCGACCCATGGTGTGGACGGCGGCGGAGCGCGATGACTTCGTGGCCGATGTGCGGTCCATGCGACGCCGCGTCGAGGAGCACGTGCCGTCGGACCTGGCCGAGCGGGAGCTGAAGCTGGGGCGCGGCGGACTGCGCGACGTCGAGTTCGCGGTGCAGCTGCTGCAGATGGTGCACGGGCGCAGCGACGAGTCGTTGCGGTCGTCGTCCACTTTGGAGGCTCTGCGCGGGCTGGGCGACGGCGGGTACGTGGCCAGGGCCGACGCTGCGGACCTCATCGACTCCTACCGGTTCCTGCGGACGGTGGAGCACCGGTTGCAGCTGCGTCAGCTGCGTCGCACCCACCTGTTCCCGGAGTTCGACGACGCCGAGGCGCTGGGCGTGCTCGGTCGCGCGGTCGGGTTCCGCTCCAGCGGTCGCAACACCGCCGCGCAGGCGCTGGTCGCGGAGTTCCGCCGGCACGCCAAGCGGGTGCGGCGGCTGCACGAGAAGCTCTTCTACCGCCCGCTGCTGGAGGCGGTGGCGAACGTGCCCACCGAGGCCATGCGGCTGACGACGTCCGCGGCGGCGGAGCGGCTAGCCGCGCTCGGCTACACCTCGCCGCAGGGGGCGTTGACGCACATCGGTGCGTTGACCTCGGGTGTGTCGCGACGCGCGAGCATCCAGGGCACCCTGCTGCCGGTCCTGCTGGACCTGCTGGGGAACACCCCGGATCCCGACGGGGGTTTGCTGGCGTACCGCAAGGTGTCCGAGGCCCTGGCCGAAACCCCTTGGTACCTGCGTCTGCTGCGCGACGAGGGTGTGGTGGCGGAGCGTCTCGCCCAGCTGCTGGGAACCTCGAAGCTGGTGCCGGAGCTGCTGATCCGCGCTCCCGAGGTGCTGCGGCTGCTCGCCGACACGCCCGCGCTGGCGGAACGCGACTCGCGCGAGGCCGCCAGGTCGCTGCGGAGCACGGTCGCCCGCTACGCGGACCCGCAGCGGGCGGTGGCCGCCGCGCGTTCGCTGCGCAGGCACGAGCTGCTGCGCATCGCCTGCGCCGACCTGCTGGGCCTGGTCGAGCTGGACACGGTGTGCCGGGCGCTGTCGAACATCTGGGTCGCGGTGCTGGAATCGGCGCTGGACGTCTCGTTGCGGGACACGGCGTCTCGTTGGGGCGGCGAGGTCCCCGCCAGGATCGCGGTGATCGGGATGGGCCGGCTCGGCGGCGCGGAGCTCGGCTACGGCTCGGACGCCGACGTGCTGTTCGTGTGCGAGCCGGTCGGCGATGCCGACGAGGCGACGGCGTCGAAGTTCGCCGGATCCGTGGTGGAGCAGGTGCGCAGGCTGCTGGGAGCGCCGAGCCAGGATCCGCCGCTGGAGGTCGACATCGACCTGCGCCCGGAGGGCAAGCAGGGACCGCTGGTGCGTTCGTTGGACTCCTACCTCTCGTACTACCGGCGTTGGGGCGAGGCGTGGGAGTTCCAGGCGCTGCTGCGGGCGCGCGCGGTGGCCGGCGACGTGGACCTGGGGGAGCGGTTCTGCCGGGCGATCGACCCGATCCGCTATCCCGAAGGCGGGCTCGACGAGGCGAAGGTCCGGGAGATCCGCCGGATCAAGGCCCGTGTCGACGCCGAGCGCCTGCCGCGCGGCGCGGACCCGGCGACGCACACCAAGCTCGGGCGGGGCGGCTTGGCGGACGTGGAGTGGACGCTGCAGCTGCTGCAGCTCCAGCACGCCCACGAGACGCCTGCGCTGCAGACCACCTCGACGTTGGACGGGCTGCGGGCGGCGGCGGACGCGGGCCTGCTGGAGGAGTCCGAGGCCCAGGAGCTCATCGACGCGTGGATGCTGGCGACCCGCTTCCGCAATGCCGTGATGCTGGTCCGCGGCAAGCCGGGCGACCAGCTGCCCAAGCACGTGCAGGAGCGCGTGGCGGTGGCGGCGGCGCTGGGTTATCCGGCCGAGGTCGACACGGGCGAGGTCGTCGACGGCTACCTGCGGGTCACCCGCCACGCGAGGGCGGTCGTCGAGGGGATCTTCTACGAGCCGTGAGGATCGGCCGCACTGGTTCGACGAATTCTTCGCACTCGTTCAGCGCCGAACAGGTGCTGATCTCGAATTCCGGTTCACCCGCTGATGCCGATCGCACGAATCCGCTGAACTCGGCGCCGGTGCAAATGACGACGCACGTGAAGATGCTCGTGCCCGTTTCTCCGGCTCAGTGGGCCAGACCAGGGGAGTTCGGAAACCCGCCGGTCGGCGGTCCCCTGCAGCTGAATGGATCCCTAACCTGATCGAGGCACCGCGGCCTGGGATAAGGGGACTGGAATATGTCCGAGGACTTCGAGCTGCTCGTCGACCGACAGGCCCTTTGCGGAACGGGTCCGCTTTGGACGTCCGCGCAGAATTGCGTGTATTGGGTGGATCTGCTGCGCAGAGAATTGCACACCTTCTACCGCGATACCGGGGCGGACGAGGTTCGGGTTCTCCCGCGCAAGGTCACCGCGCTCGCGGCCACCCGGCAGGGCCAGCTCATCGCGGCGGACAACGGTGGGTTCTCCCGGGTGCACCTGGGGCGTTCGGGGCTGGAGCCGGTGGTTCAGGTGCGCAACGGGGACCGGATGAGCGTCGGGGGCTGCGATCCGGCGGGCCGTTTCGTGGCGTGCACCGCCACGCACGCGGGTGACCTGCGGGCCAGCGGCTGCTACGTGCTGGACGGCAGCAGGGCGCGGCTGCTGGTGGACGGCTTGAGCGCGCCGGGCGGGGTTGCGTGGAGCCCGGACGGCAGCCGGATGTACCTGGTGGACATGCGCACCATCTGGGTCTACGACTACGACGCCCAGCGTGCCCGCGCGTTCGCCGGGCGCAGGTGGGTGGTGTGCGCGGAGGCCGACGGCAGCCCGGAAGGGCTGGCGGTCGACTCGGAGGGCTGCGTGTGGGTGGCGATGCACTGGACCGGCCGAATCCATCGCTACTCGCCGGCCGGGGATCTGGAGACGATCTTGTGGGCGCCGACGAGGCGGGTCACCGGGCTCGCGTTCGGCGGGTCCCGCCTGGAGGAGCTCTACGTGACCTCGGCCTGCTTCGGCTACGACGAGCCGGCGATGAACGCGGATCCCTACGCGGGCTCGTTCCTCCGCTTCAGGCCCGGTGTCACAGGCGCACCCCTGATGCCCTGGCAGGGGATCTGACCGCTGCGGGCACCGATGATGATCATCCGTTGTTGATCAACCGACGCTAATAGCGGATCGGCATCGGGCGCGGACGCGAAGAGGCCCCGCCGGAAACCGGCAGGGCCTCTTCGCGCTGGTCATCGACTCACACGTCGAAGTACAGCGAGAACTCGTGCGGGTGCGGGCGGAGGCGGATCGGGTCGATCTCCTCCTCGCGCTTCAACCGGATCCAGGTCTCGATCAGGTCTGGGGTGAACACGCCGCCCTCGAGCAGGAAGTCGTGGTCGGCTTCCAGGTTGTCGATGGCCTCGGCCAGCGAGTTCGGGACGGTCGGGACGTTCTTGGCCTCTTCCGGCGGGAGCTCGTAGAGGTCCTTGTCGATCGGCTCGGCCGGCTCGATCTTGTTCTTGATGCCGTCCAGGCCGGCCATCATCATCGCGGCGAACGCCAGGTACGGGTTGCCGGACGGGTCCGGGCAGCGGAACTCGACGCGCTTGGCCTTCGGGTTCGCACCGGTGATCGGGATGCGCATGCACGCCGAGCGGTTGCGCTGCGAGTACACCAGGTTCACCGGAGCCTCGTAGCCCGGCACCAGGCGGTGGTAGGAGTTCACCGACGGGTTGGTGAAGGCCAGCAGCTTCGGGGCGTGGTGCAGGACGCCGCCGATGTAGTGGCGCGCCATGTCCGACAGGCCCGCGTACCCGGCCTCGTCGTAGAACAGCGGGCTGCCGTCCTTCCACAGCGACATGTGGCTGTGCATGCCGGAACCGTTGTCCTCGAACAGCGGCTTGGGCATGAAGGTGACGGTCTTGCCGTTCTCCCACGCGGTGTTCTTGATGACGTACTTGAACAACTGCAGGTCGTCAGCCGCGTGCAGCAGCGTGTTGAACTTGTAGTTGATCTCGGTCTGACCGCCGGTGCCGACCTCGTGGTGGGCGCGCTCGATCTCGAAACCGGACCCCTGCAGCTGCACGACCATGGTGTCGCGCAGGTCGGCGAAGTGGTCGTACGGCGAGACCGGGAAGTAGCCGCCCTTCATCCGCGTCTTGTAACCGCGGTTGCCGCCCTCCTCGTCGCGGCCGGTGTTCCACCAGCCCTCGATCGAGTCGACCTCGGCGAAGGTCTTGTTCGGCGCCTCGCCGAACTTGACCGAGTCGAAGATGTAGAACTCGGCTTCGGCACCGAAGAACGCGGTGTCGGCGACGCCCGACTCGGTCAGGTACTGCTCAGCCTTGCGCGCGATGTTGCGCGGGTCGCGGCTGTAGGGCTCCAACGTGAACGGGTCGTGCACGAAGAAGTTCAGGATCAGCGTCTTCTCGGCCCGGAACGGGTCGACGCGCGCGGTGTAGGGGTCCGGCAACAGCAGCATGTCGGACTCGTGGATCGACTGGAAGCCGCGCACCGACGAACCGTCGAAAGCGAGACCGTTGGTGAACGAGTCCTCGTCGAACGCGCCGGCTGGCACCGTGAAGTGCTGCATGACGCCCGGCAGGTCGCAGAACCGGACATCGACGAACTTCACGTCCTCATCGGCGATGAAGCGGAGGACCTCGTC
This sequence comes from Saccharopolyspora tripterygii, assembly GCF_054778355.1. Classification (NCBI taxonomy): domain Bacteria; kingdom Bacillati; phylum Actinomycetota; class Actinomycetes; order Pseudonocardiales; family Pseudonocardiaceae; genus Saccharopolyspora; species Saccharopolyspora tripterygii. Next base: position 6,690 of record NZ_BAAGZP010000028.1, read on the forward strand.
TGGATTCTTGAACAAGCTGGGTGGCTCCTTCACGCAGTCGTGCAGCTCACCGGTGCCACCTCGAACAGTCGCCGCCGGCTCGTCAATGACGGTATGTCACCGGTGTTGCCCCGGCGTCTCCTAAATGTTTCGCGGGCGTTAACGGGCACCTGAACGGGTGACTCAGGTGACACTGCGCGGTTGAAGCCGATGCTCCGGACGGCGCGGTCGAACCGGTGCGTACCCTGGATGACGTGCGAAATGTCCTCGGCTCGTGGCTCGATGGCCCGAGAAGCGCAGTGAACCAGGCGCGTGACCAGGCCAACGATAACCGGCCCGCGTTCCGCGGCGAGAAGCTCGGCCTGCCCGAGTCCGGGCCCGGCGCAGCCGCGCCGCTGGGCAAGCGCCTGCTGGCGTTCGCGGTCGACCTGGTGCTCGCGGCGCTGATCACCGCCGCCTTCACAGCGCCCCACTTCCCGGGCGACTGGAGCCTGCTCACCTGGCTGGTCATCACCGTCGTGCCCGTGTCGTTCTTCGGCGCGACCCCGGGCATGGCGCTCACCAAGATCTGGGTCGCCCGGGTCGACTCCACCAAGATGGTCGGCCCCCTGCGCGCCGTGCTGCGCGGCCTGCTCACCGTGCTCATCATCCCGGCCGTGATCTGGAACTTCGACGGTCGCTCCTGGCACGACCGGCTCAGCAGCACCATCGTCCTGCGCCGCTGACCCACCAGACGAAGAACGGGCCCGGGGAAGTCCTCCCCGGGCCCGCTCTCGTTCGCTCCGCGTTACTTGGCGCGCCGCATCGCGCGCGAGACGTTGCGCATCTTGGCTCCCTGCGGAACCGGGCCCTTCGGCATGGCGTTGCCGCGGCTCGCCAGCGCGGCCAGGCGGTTCTCGATGCTGTCGATCTGGGCCGGGCCGATGTTGCGCGGCAGCTTCATGAGCCGCTGCTGCAGCTTCGGCAGCGGGACCTGGCCCTCCTCGTTGCCCACGATCATCTCGTAGATCGGGGTGTCGCCGACCAGGCGCGCGACCCGCTTCTTCTCCTGCGCGACCAGGTTCTTGACGCGGCCGGGCGAGCCCTCGCCGACGAGCACGATGCCCGGCCGGCCGATGATCCGGTGCACCGCGTCGAGCTGCTGGGTACCGGCCACGGCCTGGGAGACCACCCAGCGCCCGCGCAGGTTGTCCAGAGCCCAGCCCGCCGCTCCCGGCTGGCCCTCGGCCTTGCGGTACACCGTCGCCTGCACCCGCCGACCGAAGATGATGACGGCCGCGAGCAGGCCGAACGCGAGGCCCACCGGCAGGAACACCCAGTGCAGACCCCAGATCATGCCCAGCAGGAACACCACGACCGTCACGCCGACGAACGCCGCGAGCATCAGCGGGAGGAGGAGCTTGTCCTCCCGGCGCTGCATCTTGAACGCCTCGAAGATCTGCTTGACGCGACCTGCGGAAGCCTGACGTCGCTGTTTGGCCGCCTCTTTCTTGGCGGCCTTGTCCTGCTTGGCCATGCCCTCAGGATACGGCTCGTGTTTGGTCAGGTGCAGGCGCGTCCCTCGTGGCGTGATCGAGATGTGTTCGGGTCACGCGAAGTGGGGGGTGGGGGAAGTTTTCATGAAAACTTCCGCCACCCCCCACAGAGCAAGGCGACCACGGACCGTCGGGTACCTAGCGGTTGAGCAGGCTGCTGGCTTCCTGAGCGGCTGTGCCTGCCTGGGCGAGGTGGGCCATGTTGTCCGGGAGGGGCATGCCCCGGTGGACGGTGGCCTTCGCGAACAGGCGGCCTGCCCGGTAGCTGGATCGGACCAGCGGTCCGGCCATCACGCCCGGGAAACCGATCTCCTCGGCGGCCTGGGTGTGCTCGACGAACTCCTCGGGCTTCACCCAGCGGTCGACCGGGTGGTGCCGCGGGCTCGGCCGCAGGTACTGGGTGATGGTGATGATGTCGCAGCCCGCGTCGCGCAGATCCTGCAGCGCCGGACGCACCTCGTCGGGCGTCTCGCCCATGCCGAGGATCAGGTTCGACTTGGTGACCAGACCGGCGTCGCGCGCCTGGGTGATCACTTCGAGCGACCGCTCGTAGCGGAATCCGGGTCGGATCCGGCGGAACACGCTGGGCACGGTCTCCAGGTTGTGCGCGAGCACCTCGGGCCGGGACCCGAAGACCTCCGCCAGCTGGTCCGGCTCGGCGTTGAAGTCCGGGATGAGCAGCTCCACACCGGTGCCCGGGTTGAGGTCGTGGATCTGGCGGACCGTCTCGGCGTAGAGCCAGGCACCGCCGTCGTCCAGGTCATCGCGGGCGACACCGGTGACGGTGGAGTAGCGCAGGCCCATGGCCTGCACGGACTCGGCGACCTTGCGCGGTTCGGAGGTGTCCAGCGCGGCAGGCTTACCGGTGTCGATCTGGCAGAAGTCGCACCGCCGAGTGCACTGGTCACCGCCGATGAGGAACGTGGCCTCGCGGTCTTCCCAGCACTCGAAGATGTTCGGGCAACCCGCCTCCTCGCAGACGGTGTGCAGGCCCTCGCGCTTGACGAGTCCCTTGAGCTCCTTGTACTCGGGACCCATCCGCGCGCGGGTCTTGATCCACGACGGCTTCTTCTCGATCGGAGTCTGGCTGTTGCGGGCCTCCAACCGCAGCAGCTTGCGACCCTCAGGCGCCACAGTCACGCGCCCAGGCTACGCCCTCAACCCCCGGTCTTGGTCAAGGGAGTCCGGCCGATCGGCGAATATCGTCGCAGGTGGTGACCGCTATCACCGATGTTCGGCGGCCTGTGCGCAATGCTGACCCGCGGGCCTGCGAACCGGGCACAGTGCACAGTCCCACCCGCACCCGACGCGAACGCGCGGTGCGCACGGGGCCGGCCTGGGGCCAGTGCCGTGCGCACCGCGCGTGGCGGGTCAGAGGCTCGGGATGAGCTTGCGGAGTCCGCTGGGACGAGCGTGCTTCTCGGGCTCGGGGGTCGCGCGCAGGAGCTTGAGGAACGCGCGGCCGACCCGGGTGATGTCCTGCTCGGGTTCGTGCTCTTCCGCGAGACCGGCGGCGATCGCCAGCATCCGGTGCTCGCGGGCGGTGGCCTCGGCCAGCGCGGGGGCGTCCGAGTGCACGTCGAGGGCCGCGCGCAGGCCCGGGTTGGCGTTGGCGGTGCGTCGCCAGGCCATCGTGACCGCCTTGACGCGGTCGTCGTGCGGTGCGTCCTCGGTGTCGTCCAGCGCGACCTCGACGCGACCGGTCAGCTGCTGCATCCACTTGTGCTGCAGGGCGGCGAGCAGTTCGCCGGTGTCGCGGAACGGGCTCGGGACGGTGTCGAAGGCTGCTGAGAGGTCTCGACGAGCGCTGTCGAGGGTCTCGGCCAGCGCCTGCTGCCTCTGGTGGAAGTCGTTCCAGCTCATGGCGCTCTCCAGGGATCGGGGATACCCGAGGTGCAGCGACATACTGCCGGTATGCCGCTGCACCCACGGTAGCACGGCGCCGTACCGTCGGTATGTCATAAGGTTGTGAGCATGGCTACAGCTCGTCCGCGGCGCATCGAGTACTCCGAATCCACCAGGCAGGCACTGGTGGATTCCGCTGTGGAGCTGTTCACCGAGCACGGCTACTCGCAGACGTCGCTCGAAGAGATCGCCAAGCGGGCGCGGGTCACCAAAGGCGCCCTCTACCACCACTTCGGCGGCAAGCAGGCGCTGTTCGAGTCGGTGTTCAGCGCCGTGGAGGCTGACGTGGTGGCACGCCTGTCAGACGTCGTGTCGGACTCCGGGGACCCGTGGGAAGCCACCCGATCCGGTCTGAGGGCGTTCCTGGAGGTCTGCCTGGAGCCCTCCTACCAGCGCATCGTCGTGCAGGACGGCCCCGCGGTGCTGGGGTGGGGCCGCTGGCGCGAGGCGGAGGAGGCCCACACCTTCGGCGTGCTCCGCGCGGTCGTGTCGAACCTGATCGCCTCGGGGGAGATCGGCGACGACCTGCCGGTGGACGCGCTGGCGCGGATCGTGTTCGGCGCGCTGTCGGCGGGCGCGATCGCGATCGCCGGGTCCGATTCGCCGGTCCAGGAGCGAGCCGACATCGCCGTGTGCGTCGAGCGGGTGCTCAACGGGCTCCGCGTGGCCTGACCACCTCCCGGCGGGGCGCGGTCTCGCCGATTAGCCTCGGAGATCGTGACAGAGAACTTCAAGTTGCGGATCTTCACCGAACCCCAGCAGGGCGCCGGCTACGAGGACTTGCTCCGCGTCGCCACGCACGCCGAGGACACCGGTTTCGACGCGTTCTTCCGCTCGGACCACTACCTGAAGATGGGTCCGGTCACCGGCGAGCCGGGGCCGACCGACGCCTGGGTGACGCTGGCCGGTCTGGCGCGCGAGACGAGCAGGCTGCGCCTGGGCACGCTGATGACGGCGGGCACCTTCCGGCTTCCCGGGCCGTTGGCCATCTCCGTGGCGCAGGTGGACCAGATGTCCGGCGGCCGAGTCGAGTTCGGTCTCGGCAGCGGGTGGTACGAGGAGGAGCACACCGCCTACGGCATCCCGTTCCCCTCGCTGAAGGAGCGCTTCGACCGCTACGCCGAGCAGTTGGAGATCATCACCGGCCTGTGGGAGACCCCGGACGGCGAGCGGTACTCCTTCGACGGGGAGCACTACCGGCTCGCGGATTCCCCTGCGCTGCCCAAGCCCGCGCAGCGCCCGCGTCCGCCGGTGCTGATCGGGGGCGCGGGCAAGAAGCGCACGCCCGCGCTGGCGGCCCGCTTCGCCGACGAGTTCAACCTGCCGTTCGTCGACGTCGACACCGCGGTCGCGCAGTTCGAGCGCGTCGACGCCGCCTGCCAGGCGATCGGCCGGGACAGCGGCGAGATCGTCCGGTCCGCGGCGATGGTCCTGTGCGTCGGCAAGGACGAGGGGGCGCTGGCCCGTCGCGCCGAGGCCATCGGCCGCGAGGTCGCCGAGCTGCGCGCGAACGGCCTCGCGGGTACGCCGGACGAGGTCGTCGACAAGATCGGCTCGTGGCGCGAGCGCACCGGCATCACCCGCCTCTACCTCCAGGTCCTCGACCTGGCGGACCTCGACCACCTCGACGTGGTGGCCGACCAGGTCGCCCCGCAGCTCTGAGCCGTCCCCGGCAATTCCCGGTTTGTCGTGATGTTCGGGAAGGTCTTGGTCGGTGGGGTGGGGAAGTTTTCATGAAAACTTCCCCACCCCACCGACCGGACATTTCGGGCGCGAAAGGCTCCTGATTAGGACTAAAACTGGGATCTGGCGACGTCAGCGGAGTTGGTCGGCGATGTCGGAGGCTGCTGTGAGCAGGACCAGCGCCGGGATGGTGGCCTGGGGTCGTAGCCGGTAGGAGCCGCGCTTGTCCTGCTCGACGAGGTTGCTCGCGGTGAGGGACTTCAGGTGGTGGTAGAGCCGCCCGGTCGAGCCGAGGTCGGCCGCTTCCTGGAGCGCTGCCGCCGGTTGAGGGCCCTGGGTGGCCAGCAACCGGACGATCGCCGCTCGCGCCGGGTGGCCCAGGGCGGCCAGCACGTCGGTGCGCGGACCGTCGGACAGTTCGAGCACCCTCGCCGGATCGACCTGGATGACCCAGTCCAGCTCCGCCGGTTCGGCGAGGTGACCCTCGTAGCGCAGGTGTCCGCCGCTGGGGCCGGCGGCGGACACCGAGCTCGCCGAGCGTTCGGACTCCAGGTCCGCCACGCGGGCTTCGAGGGCTTCGACGCGCTGTTGCAAGTCCACTCGACGAGCTTGCCTCAGCCGCCCAGCGCCGTCGCGAGCCGGTCCCGCCAGCGCGGGTCCTGGATCGCCATCAGCAGCGGCAGTCCGGGATCGCCGGTGCTCAGCTGCTCGGCGGTGATCTCCCCGTGCGCCAGCAGCGCGCCCCACCCGGTCGAACCGTCCTCGCGACGCACCGAGATTCCGCAGGTCAGCACGCCGGGCAGGCTGCCTCCCTTGAGCCCGATGCCGTTCACGCCCGGCGGCAGCGAACCGGACAACGCGTGTTCCAGGTGTCCTCTCGCGAGACCGCCTTCGGCGCTGAGCGCGCGGTGAACGGCGGCCAGCTGGGCGCTCGAACTCGCCGCCGTGGTCGAGGCCCACGCGATCTGCTCGGGATAGGCGGGCAGGTGGGTCTGCAGTCGTCGCAGCACCTCCTGCCGCAGCGCCGGATCGTCGCGGTGGCGCTGCTCCAGGGCGAAGCCCCACTGCCGGCGCGCTGCCGTCGGAATTCCCGCGGGCGGCGCGGTTTCCGGCAGCACGAGGAACAGGTACTCCGCGCACAGGGACCGAACGTCGGCGTCCGGCCAGCCGCGCGCCGCACCCGCGCGGGCCACCGCCGGCGCGCCCAGCCGGTCGCGCAGCAGGTCGGGTGCGGCGCTGTCGCTGAAGGCGATCATCACCGCGACCACGTCGTCCAGCGCGACCCGGTGCTCGGGATCGGCCGCGTACAGCCCGGTTTCGTCGAGCGGGACACCGAGGTGCTGCAGGGCGGCTGGGTGCGCGCCGCCGTCGGTGGGCACGTAGTAGCGCTCCCAGTCGCCGACCCGGACGTTCTCGCGCGGGTCGAGGGCGCCGCTCGCGACGGCGTCTTGGTAGGCCGCAAGGTGCAGCACCTTGACGGCGGAGGCCAGCGGTTGCGCGGCATCGGCGCGGTGGGTCAGACGGCCTCCGCGGCCGTCGTCGAGCACCAGCCCCAGGCCATCGCGGTGAGCGGTGATCCAGGTCAGCCAGCCTTCGGGCGTGGCCAGGTCCGGTGGTGCGGCGAAGGCCGGGCGGGCCAGCAGCAGGGGAGTCGCGGCTCCGGCCGCGATGAGCAGACTCCGACGGGACAGCGGCACGACCACTCCTCTAGTCTTCCGGTTTTCCGGAATGCTAGAGGAGTGGAGGGCCGTGTGTCAGCGGAGGCTGGGATCCAGTGCGAGCGTGACGCCCGCGGCCGCGGCCTGGGGGCGGGCGATGTTGCGCTCGGTGAGCTCCAGCCCGCCGTCCAGCGCTTCCTGCACCGCCTGCTCGACCAGCGGATACACCTCGTCGACCGGCACGTCTCGGCCGAGCTCGGCCGAGAGCGACGTGGTTCCGGCGTCGGCGATGCCGCAGGGGACGATGCGGTCGAACTCGCTCAGGTCGGCGTTGCAGTTGAGCTCCAGACCGTGCATGGTCACGCCGCGCTGGACCCGGATCCCGATGGCGGCGATCTTCCGCTCCGGGCGCCCGTCCTCGGCCGCCAGCCACACGCCGCTGCGGCCCTCTACGCGCCCGGCGTCGAGGCCGAACTGGTCGCACACGTGGATCAGGGCCTGCTCCAGGCGGCGCACGTAGTCCACGACGTCGATCGGGTCGGACAGCTCGACGATCGGGTAGCCGACGATCTGGCCGGGGCCGTGCCAGGTGATCTTGCCGCCGCGGTCCACGTCGATGACCGGCGTGCCGTCCGACGGGCGGTCCTCCGGCTGGGTGCGCTTGCCCGCGGTGTAGACCGACGGATGTTCCAGCAGAAGCAGGGTGTCCGGGTTCTCGCCCTCGGCCCGACCGGCGGCGAGCTCCCGCTGCAGGTCCCAGGCGTCGAGGTAATCGATGGTTCCCAAGTGCCGCACGGCCATCGGCTCGGACGACGCGCGGCACGAAGAATTGGCACGACTCACGGCGCCAGGCTACGCCTCGCGGGCGCCCCGTCGGCCGAAGGTCGGCTACTTCCCGGTAGCCGCGGCCAGCGCCGCTCCGAGGGTCGGGTGCTGGAACGTGAAGCCGTTCGCCTCCAACACCGTCGGCATCGCTCGCTGGCCGGTCAGCGCGGTGTCGGCGAGCTCGCCCATGGCGATCCGGAGCGCGAACCCGGGCACGATCCACGGCGCCGGGCGGCCGAGCGCTTCGCCGAGCGCGCGGGTGAACTGGGTGTTGGTCACCGGGGCCGGACCCGTGAGGTTCACCGGCCCGGTGACATCGGGATTCTCCAGGGTGAAGCGGATCGCGGCGATCTCGTCGTCCAGCGAGATCCACGGCATGTACTGGGTTCCCGACCCGAGCCTGCCACCGAGCATCAGTGAGAACAGCGGGCGCAGCTGGCCGAGCAGACCGCCGGAAGGCGAGATCACCAGACCGGTGCGCAGCAGGACGACGCGCGTCCCGGCATCGGCGGCGGGAGCCGTCGCGGCCTCCCACCGACGGCACAGCCCTGCCAGGAAGTCCGAGCCGGGAGAGGAGGTCTCGGTGACCGGGTGGGAGCCGGTGTCGCCGTAGAAGCCGACGGCCGAGGCGTTGGCCAGGACGGGAACTCCGGTGTCGGCCACCGCTTTCGCGAGCACCTCGGTGGATCGCACCCTGGCCTGCAGCAGGTGGCGCTTGCGCTCGGGACTCCAGCGCTTGTCCCCGATACCGGGACCGCTGAGGTTCACCACCGCGTCCGCGCCGTCGAGCGCGTCGGCGTCCAGCCTCCCGGCATCGGGGTCCCAGCCCCGCTCGTCCGGAGCCGCTGGTTCGCGGCGGACCAGCCGAACCACCTGGTGCTCACCCTGGCGGAGCCCGGCCACCAAGGACGTTCCGATCAACCCCGACGAACCGGCGACGACGACGCGCATGCCCGGCATCGTCCCGCACCGGTGCTGCCCACGCGAACCTTTCGGATGCGAAAAGGAGCGGCCGCCCACCGGACAACCGGTGAGCGGCCGCTCCTCCGCGAAGGGCTCAGAGACCGAGATCGGCCTCGAAAGCACCCTCTTCCAGTCGCTGCTTGAGCGTCGCCAGGAAGCGGGCGGCGTCCGCGCCGTCGACCAGGCGGTGGTCGTAGGACAGCGCCAGGTACACCATCGAGCGGATGGCGATCGTGTCGCCGCCGTTCTCGTCCGCCACCACGACCGGGCGCTTCACGACGGTGCCGGTGCCCAGCATGCCCACCTGCGGCGGGTTCAGGATCGGCGTGTCGAACAGCGCCCCGCGGCTTCCGGTGTTGGTGATGGTGAAGGTGCCACCGGAGAGCTCGTCGGGCTTGATCTTGTTGTTGCGGGTCCGCGCCGCCAGGTCGGCGATCTTGCGGGCCAGACCGCCGAGGTTGAGGTCACCGGCGTCGTGCATCACCGGCGAGACCAGGCCGCGGTCGGTGTCGACGGCGATCGCCAGGTGCTCGGCACCGTGGTAGGTCACCGAGCTGCTCTCCTCGTCGATCGAGGCGTTGAGCTTCGGGTGCAGCTTCAGCGCCTCGGCCGCGGCCTTGGCGAAGAACGGCAGGAACGAGAGCTTGACGCCCTCGGACGCCTCGAAGCTGCCCTTGGCGCGGTCGCGGAGCCGGGCGATGCGGGTGACGTCGACCTCGATCACCGTGGTCAGCTGCGCCGCGGTCTGCAGCGACTCGACCATGCGGCGGGCCAGCAGCTGCCGCAGTCGCGACATCTTCTGGGTGGTGCCGCGCAGCGCCTTGGCCTCGTCCGACGGCTCCACGGCGGCGGCCGGAGCGGAGCTCGGGGTCGCGGCGGCAGCGGCCGGTGCGACCGGAGCCGTCTGAGCCGGAGCCTGCTTGGCGTCGATCGCCGCCTGGACGTCCTGCTTGCGGATGCGGCCGCCGACACCGCTGCCCTTGATCGAGGTCAGGTCGATGCCGTGCTCGTTGGCCAGCTTGCGCACCAGCGGAGTCACGTAGGGAGCTCCGCCGTTGTTCGCCGACTCCTCCTCCGCGGATTCCTGGGCCGGAGCAGCGGGCGCGGCCTGAGCCGGAGCGGGCTGGGCCGGAGCGGGCTGGGCCGGAGCCGCCGGGGCGGCGGGCGCAGCCGGGGCCGGGGTCTCGGCCGGGGCCGGGGCCTGCTGCGCGGGTGCGGCAGCCGGAGCCGAGGCGGCGGCACCGATCACCGCGAGCTTGGCGCCGACCTCGACGGTGTCGTCCTCACCGGCGCTGACCTCCAGCAGGGTGCCGGCGACGGGCGACGGGATCTCGGTGTCGACCTTGTCGGTGGAGACCTCCAGCAGCGGTTCGTCGACCTCGACCGAGTCGCCGACCTGCTTGAGCCAGCGGGTGATCGTGCCTTCGGTGACGCTCTCGCCCAGGGCGGGCATGGGCACGTCGGTGCCCTGCGCGTCACCGGCCGAGGCGGGCTGCGAGGCGGGCGCCTCGGCGGCCGGGGCCGGCTCGGCCGGAGCCTCCGCGGTGGGAGCGGGCTCGGCGGCGGGCTCGGGCTCGGCCGCCTGAGCCGGAGCGGCGGCGGGAGCGGCGGACTGCTCACCGGCGTCACCGATGACGGCGAGCTCGCCGCCGATCTCAACGGTGTCGTCCTCCTGCGCGACGATGCGCTGCAGCACACCGGCGGCGGGGGACGGGATTTCGGTGTCGACCTTGTCGGTGGAGACCTCCAGCAGGGGTTCGTCGACCTCGACGGTCTCGCCCTCCTGCTTGAGCCACCGGGTGATCGTGCCCTCGGCGACGCTCTCGCCGAGCGCCGGCATCTGAACGGAGAAGGCCATCGGTTGCTGACTCCTCGTGGGTGTGGCGGGGTGCGGCTGTCTTTTCGCTGCTGCTGCGTGCGGCTGTCAGCCGTGCACGTGCAGCGGCTTGCCGGCCAGGGCGAGGTGGGCCTCGCCCAGGGCTTCGGTCTGGGTGGGGTGGGCGTGGACCAGGGGAGCGACGTCCTCCGGCAGCGCCTCCCAGTTGTAGATCAGCTGCGCTTCGCCGATGAGCTCACCGACGCGGTCGCCGACCATGTGCAGGCCGACGACGGGGCCGTCGGTCGCGCGGACCAGCTTGACCGCGCCCTGGGTCTTGAGGATCTGGCTCTTGCCGTTGCCGGCCAGGTCGTAGGTGAAGGTCTCCACCGAGCCGTACTGCTCCTTGGCGGCGGCTTCGGTCAGGCCCACCGAGGCGACCTCGGGGTGGCAGTAGGTGACGCGCGGGATGCCGGCCTCGTCGATCGGCTGCGGGTTCAGACCCGCGATCTCCTCGGCGATGAAGATGCCCTGCTGGAAACCGCGGTGCGCCAGCTGCAGCCCGGGAACGATGTCGCCGACGGCGAACACGCCCGGCACGTTGGTGCGCAGCCGCTCGTCGGTGCGCACGAAGCCGCGCTCCACGTTGATGCCGACCTGCTCGAATCCGTGCCCCGCCGTGTTCGGGCCGCGTCCGACGGCCACCAGCAGCAGGTCCGCGTCGTAGGTCTCGCCGTTCTCCAGGCTGACCGACACGCCGTCGTCGTTCTGGGTGGCACCGGTGAACTTCACGCCGGTCTTGAACTTGATGCCGCGCTTGCGGAAGGCGCGCTCCAGGCGCTTCGAGGCGAACTCGTCCTCGTTGGGCACCAGGTGCGGCAGCGCTTCCACGACGGTGACCTCGGCACCGAAGGAGGCCCAGACGCTGGCGAACTCGACACCGATCACGCCGCCGCCGAGCACGACGACCTTGTTCGGGACGTAGTCCAGGTTCAGCGCCTGCTCGCTGGCGATCACGCGCCCGCCGAGCTCCAGGCCCGGCAACGACTTGGAGTACGAACCGGTGGCCAGGACCACGTTCTTGCCGGTGTAGCGAGTGCCGTCGACCTCGACGGTGTTGGCGTCGACGAGGGTCCCGGCGCCCTCGATCAGCTGCACCTTGTGGGCCTTGGCCAGGCCCTGCAGGCCCTTGTACAGGCCCGAGACGATGGTGTCCTTGTACTTGTTGACACCGTCGATGTCGATGCCTTCGAGGGTGGCGCGCACCCCGAACTGGTCGGCGTCTCGGGTGGAATCGGCGACCTCGGCCGCGTGCAGCAGGGCCTTGGTCGGGATGCAGCCTCGGTGCAGGCAGGTCCCACCGAGCTTGTCCTTTTCAATGAGGACGACGGACAGGCCGAGCTCGGCCGCGCGGAAAGCGCAGGCGTAGCCGCCCGAACCGCCGCCGAGAATGACCAGATCGGCGGACGTGTCGGTCACTTCGCACTCCTCGACAGGGCGTCATTGACTTGCAGTGGGTGGCGTGACCTGGTGGTCATGCACACCACCGGCCATCTTGTCACCACCCGAGCGGCCGATGCGCGGTGGGCCGGGTGATCTGTGCTGCATTCAGCGCGTGCCCACCAGTTCACGCCGCGCATTCTCAGCTGGTTTTCACACTCCGCACATGTTCGCGGTGGCAAAATCGGAAGGATCAGACCTCGAATCGGGAATGGGGAGGCGAGTGCGGTGGGATTATTCGACCGGTTCCGCGGTCGTCGTCCCGGCACCGGGCGGCGGGCCACCGCTGCGGACACCGATCACCTCCGCGACTGGGCTGCGCAGCGGCGCGGCGTCGAGGGTTACCTGGAGCCGCAGACCTTCGTCACCGAGACGACGTTGCTGCTCATCGCGCACGACGGGGAATGGACCCGGCGGCGGGTGGAGTCGCCCGCGGCGGCGGGGCGATTCACCAGGAAGCTCGAAATGCCGCTCTACGAGGTCTCCAAGGTCGGTTATCCGCAGCGGATGCGCGATTACCAGGCCCGCCAGCGCATTCTTCGCAAGCGCGCGCAACGCGCCGCCGACGAACGGCCGTGAACGCGCGAGTCGCATTGTTCCCGGATTCGCTGCGCGCACGGCCTTGACGGGGCTGAATCGATCCGCCGGAATCAGTTCGCGACGCGCGTGGTCGGCTTGAACCGCACCGGGAACGTGACGGACTTCGCGATGTAGCAGAGCTCGTGGGCCCGCTCGTGCAGCGCCTCGGCGACGTCGACGGCCGCCGAGTCGCACACGGTGACCTCGGGGGCGAGCTCGATCGCCTCGAACTGGCCGGTGCCGTCGGAGTTCTCCGCGAGGATGCCGCGGGCCTGGTCGTGGTAGCCGGTGACCACGACGCCGGAGTCGGCCGCCAGGTGCAGGAACCACAGCATGTGGCACTGCGACAGGGAGGCGACCAGCAGCTCCTCGGGGTTGTAGCGGTCCGCGTCCCCCAGGAACACGGGATCGGCCGAGGCGTCGATCGAGTCCTTGCCGTGGGCGCGGACCTCGTGGGTGCGCTCGTAGCTGCGGTAGGAACTGGTGCCCTGGCCGGTGTTGCCGGTCCACACCACATCGACCTGATAGCCGTGCCTGGTCGCGGTCAGCGTGGCCGGTTGCGATTCGGTCATAAACCCATCGTGACATCGGTGCACCCCGCAGTGGTGACCTTTTCGTGACCCGTATCACAAATACCGGTGGGAGGTCACCGCGGGTTGAACGCGTTGTTCCGCATCGTGGGCGATATGCCGGTTCTGCCCGGGGGTGGGCCGGCGAGGCCGGTCACCCCCGGGCAGCCATCGCTGCGCTGAGCGTCAGCCGTTCTCGGCGATGTCGGCGAGCACCGCCGCGAGCGTGCGGACCGGGACACCGGTACCGCCCTTGGGCGTGTAGCCCCACGGCGAGTTGGTGTTGTAGGCCGGGCCCGCGACGTCGATGTGCGCCCACTGCACGCCCTCGGCCACGAACTCGCGCAGGAAGATCCCCGCCGCCAGCATCCCGCCCCAGCGGTGGTTGGTGACGTTGGCCAGATCGGCGAGCTTCGAGTCGAGGTCGGCGCGCAGCTCGTCCGGCAGCGGCATCGGCCAGCCACCCTCACCGGCGGCCTGCGACAGCCGGGCCACCCGGTCGCGGAAGGCGTCCTCGCCCATCACGCCCGGAGTGCGGTTGCCCAGCGCGACGACCTGCGCGCCGGTGAGCGTCGAGGTCTCGATCAGGTAGTCGGGCTCGTCCTCGCACGCCCGCACCATCGCGTCGACCAGGACCAACCGTCCCTCGGCGTCGGTGTTGAGCACCTCGACGGTCTTGCCGCCGTACATCTTCAGCACGTCGCCGGGGCGGTACGCCGTTCCGGAGGGCATGTTCTCGGCCATCGGGACGGTGGCGGTGATCTCCAGCGGGTAGTTCAGCTTCGCCGCCAGCACCATCGTCGCGATCACCGAGGCGGCACCGGACATGTCCGAGGTCATGTTCTCCATGCCGCCGCCCGGCTTCAGCGAGATGCCGCCGGTGTCGAACGTGATGCCCTTGCCGACCAGCGCGACCTTCTTCGCGCCCTTCGGTCCCTTGTGCCGCAGCCGCACCAGGCGCGGCGGGCGGGACGAGCCCGAGCCGACGCCGAGGATGCCGCCGAAGCCCTGCTTGCGCAGCGCGGCGTCGTCGAGGACCTCGACCTCCAGGCCGGCCGACTTGGCCAGCTCGCCCGCGCGCTCCGCGAAGCTGGCGGGGAACAGGTCGTTCGGCGGGGTGTTGATCAGGTCGCGGGCGGTGTTGACCGCCTCGCCGATCGCGGTGCCGCCCTTGAGCGCGTGGGACGCGGCTCCGGCCTTGACGTCGGAGACCACGAAGTCCACCGCGGCCACTGGGCCGTCGCCGTTGCTCGACTTGTACTCGGTGAAGCCGTAAGCGCCCATCACCGTGCCCTGCACGGTGGCGGCCAGGTCCGCGGCCGACAGCGTGGTCGCGGCGTGCTCCACGCCGGACAGCGCGCGGGCGGCGGCACCGGAGGCGCGGCGCACGGCCTCCGAGCTCGGGCCGTCCTCGCCGGTCTTGCCCAGTCCGACGGCCAGCAGCACGGTCGAGGTCAGCCCGGTGGCGGGCAGCTTGACGACCTCATCGGCCTTGCCGCTCGCACCCAGCGACGTCAGCACCTTGACCAGGTCGCCGTCGAACGCGGTGGCAACCGGCTCGGCACCCGGAGCGAGCTGGAGGCCGTCGGCGCCGGCGATGGTGCCGATGACGAGCGCGTCGGCGCTCAGCTTGGCCACCGCGGTATCGGTGAGGGCCAGTTTCGGGGTCGTCACGTGGTCATCCTTCCGGATCGGTGCTGTGGTTCTCCCAGAGCCTTCCCGCACTCTAGAACGCCGGGTCGACGGGTGATCGGCATGTTCACCGTGAGCGTGGCGCGAGCGCGGGAGGTCAACACATCTGTCATACGCCCGCAGGCGGTGCGCTCGCCATGACTCAGCCGACAGGCGGCTGAAGTAGCAGGACCCGTCTGCAAAGGTGGGCCGGTGACCCGACAGGTTGAAACGGACAGCCGATTGACCACCGGTCGCGACGCCGTGCCGCTCGCGCTCAGCGGCATGATCGGCGTCGGTGTGCTGGTCGGACCGGCTCCCGCAGCAGCGGCGGCGGGCCCGTGGGCGCTGCTCGGACTGCTGGTCGCCCTTCTGGCCGCGGTGTGCGCTGCCTCCGCCACCGCCTTCCAGGGCAGCTCCTACCGGGGTCCCGGCGCGGTCTACGAGTGCGTGCGGGAGCGGATGGGGCTGCTGCCTGCGCGCGTCGGAGCCTCCGCCCACATCGCCGCGCGCGTCGCGGCGATGGCCGCGCTCGCCCGCGTGATCGGCGAGTTCTTCCTGCCGGGCGCGAGCGCCTTGGTCGCGGGCGCGGCGATCCTGCTGGTGGTGCTGTCGGCGACGGCGGGCTTGCGGATCCGCGGTGCGGCCGCCTGGTTGTGGGTCGCGCTGAGCCTGGCGGTGATCGCGCTCGTCGTGGCGATCTGCTTCGCCATCGATCCGGTCGGCGGTCCGCCCGCGCACGTAGACCCCGGGGCCTCGCCGGACAGCGCGGTCGGCATCATCGGTGCGGGTGGTGTGCTGTTCCTGGCCTTCACCGGCTTCGAGAGGCTGACCGCGCCCGCCCACGGCGACCGCGCGCCCTGGAGGTCGATCCGCCGCGCAGGTGCGCTCTCGCTGGTGGTGACCGCGGTGCTGTCGGGCGTGATGATCGTGGCCCTGGCTCACCAGCTCGGCTGGTCGCGGCTCGCGCTGTCCCCGATGCCGATCCGGGACGTGCTCACCGCCGCCGCGGCCGCCGATCTGGTGCCGCTGGTGTCGGTCGGAGCCGCCGTCGCCCTGCTGCCGGTGCTGCTGGGTGCGCTGGAATCGGCGCGCTCGACCGGGCTCGCGCTGGTGCGCGACGGCGAACTGCCGCGCGCCCTGGAGCGCACCGGCCCCTTTGGCAACCCGTACATCTTGGACCTGATCGCGGGGATCGCCGCGGTGATCGTCTCGCAGCTCTTCAGCCCGGTCGCGTTGATGTCCTTCGCGGCCTGCGCGTTGCTCCTGCACTACGCTCTGGCCAACGCAGGCGCCCGTTTGCTGCTCTCCGATGGACCCACTTGGCCCATGCGGGGTGCGTGCCTTGGGATGGGTTTGTCGGTGGTGCTGGCTATGAGCATGCCGGTTTCTGCGATGCTGACAACGCTCGGCGTGGTTGTTGTCGGTCCGTTGCTGGCGGGAAGCGTTTCGCGCCGGTGGAAATGAGGCGGTCATGCCCAATTCGACTGTGGACGAGATGACCAGGAAATCTCGGCTGCACCAGTGGTCCTCTGGCGACGAAGTGCTCTACAGCTTCTGGCGCCTGGACGGCTCTCTCGGCACCGTGCACCCGGCTCGCGTCGTCTCCGACGACGGTGAGGAGCTGCTGTGCTGGGTGCTGCCGGACACCCCGATCCGGATCACCACCTCACCGGACGGTCGCAGTCCGCGTGAAATGCCGCTCGCGGAGCGGTTCTCCGGTCCCCGGGTGCCCGCCCGGTCCACCTGGCGCGGCACCTCGACGTTGCGCCTGGTCCACGAGAGCCGCTGGTCATCGGTGTGGTGGTTCTTCGAAGCCGACGGGACTTTCCGGAACTGGTACGTGAACCTCGAAATCCCGCGCGGGCGGGACGAACACGGCGTGCGGCGCGTCGACGGCGTGCTGGACGTGGAGGTCTGGCCGGACGGCAGCTGGTCCTGGAAGGACGAGCACGAGCTCGACGACGCTCTCGCCGCAGGCCGTTTCAGCCAGGCCGAACTGGCGAAGCTGCGGGCCGAGGGCGAGGAGATGATCGCGCGCGCCAAGGACGGGTTGTTCCCGTTCGACGGCACCTACTGCGACGCCCGCCCGGACCCGGCCTGGTCCGTGCCGACGCTCCCCGCGCACCTGCTCAGCTGATTCGAGCGACGTGAGCCGCTCAGGTCCCCCTGCTCGCACCGCTGAGCGCGATGAGCGGGACGAACGAGAAGTCAGCTGATCGTGACGAACAGGAGCAGGGTGATCACCGCGACCAGGACGGTCGTGCCGACCACGGAACCGGTGGTCACCTGCTGCGGGAACCACTTCTGGTACTTGTTGTGCCACCAGAAGGCCCAGCCCGCGCAGCCCACGGCGGCGAGGACGACCCCGAACACGCCGATCCACGCGTAGCCGAGGGTGAGCAGCATGCCTCCGCCGAACGGCATCAGTGCTGCGAGCGAACCTGCGCGGACGTCCTGCTGGACGGACGTGGGCTGCGGCGCGGGGGTGTTGTCGGCCTGGGTCATGCACCCATCATATGTTGCGCGGGGTGGCGGATTCAGCAGAATCCCGGCGTCCGTTTCGCAACGGCTCGATACTTGGATGACCAACTGACGACAAGCCGGTTTCCACTGCTCCAGCGCACGCGATACCGTACGCGCATGAGCGGAGAACTGTCCTTCACCCGTACCCCCAACCCGCAACCGGCCTCGGCGGAGCGCCGCGCGGAGGTATTGGGGAACCCGGGGTTCGGCAAGTTCTTCACCGACCACATGGTGACGATCAAGTGGTCCGCGGAGCAGGGCTGGCACGAGGCCCGCCTGGAGCCCTACCACTCGCTGGAGTTCGACCCGGCGACGTCGGTCTTGCACTACGCGCAGGCGATCTTCGAGGGCTTGAAGGCCTACCGGCAGCCCGACGGCTCGATCGCGGCGTTCCGGCCGGACGCCAACGCCCGGCGCTTCCGCAGCTCCGCGAACCGCATCGCGATGGCGGAGCTGCCCGAGGAGCTGTTCCTCGAATCCCTGCGCGAGCTCGTCGCGGTGGACCGCGACTGGGTGCCCAGCACGGGTGAGAGCTCCCTGTACCTGCGTCCCTTCATGGTCTCCACCGAGGTCGGCCTGGGCGTGAACCACCCGTCGAAGACCTACCTGTACTCGCTGATCGCCTCGCCGGCCGGTTCCTACTTCGCCGGTGGCGTGAAGCCGGTGACCGTGTGGCTGAGCCACGAGTACGTGCGCGCCGCACCCGGCGGCACCGGCGCGGCCAAGTTCGCGGGCAACTACGCGGCGTCGTTCCTGGCGCAGGCGCAGGCCGTCGAGCAGGGCTGCGACCAGGTCGTCTGGCTGGACGCCTGCGACCGGCACACGGTCGAGGAGATGGGCGGCATGAACCTGTTCTTCGTGTTCGGCTCCGGCTCCGACGCGAAGCTGGTGACCCCGGCGCTGAGCGGCAGCCTGCTGCCCGGCGTGACCCGGTCCTCGCTGCTGGAGCTCGGCAAGGAGCTCGGCATGCAGGTCGAGGAGCGCAAGATCACCGCCGAGGAGTGGGAGAAGGCCGCGACCACCGGTGAGCTCACCGAGGTCTTCGCCTGCGGCACGGCGGCCGTCATCACCCCGGTCGGTCACGTCAAGCACCGCGACGGCGAGTTCGGCATCGGGGACGGTCAGCCCGGCGAGATCACCATGAAGCTCCGCGAGCGGCTGACCGCGATCCAGTACGGGACGGTCGAGGACACCCACGGCTGGATGACCAAGCTCGGCTGATACCCAGGCGTTCCGGTGCCCCCTGCGATGCGATCGCAGGGGGCACCGTCGTCTCAGAAGTCGAGGCGGCTCACCCGTTCCGGGTGGATGACGATGCGGAGCCAGGTCCCGGCGCGGAGTTCGTCGAGGTCGCGGGCGCGGGTCGGGTCGTCGAGGTCCCAGTAGCGGGCGGCCAGGCGTTCGACCAGCTCCGGCGCTCCGCTCGACTCCACCGCGGTGCGGCCGGAGACCGACAGCCAGCGCTCGCGCTCGGTCGCGGGCGCCGCCACGACCAGCGAGGCCCGCGGATCGCGTGCCAGGCGGCCGACCTTGGGTGAGGCCGGGTCGGTGAACAGCTCGATCGACCCCGCGGCGGTGGCTTCGAACCACACCGGCCTCGGTTGCGGCGGCAGCGGTGTCGCCGCAACCGTCAGGAAGCCGTGCAGAGGGCGCTGGAGGAACTCGAGGTCTGGTGCGGTCAGCGTGCTCATGCCGGCGATTCAACGCCGCCGGGCCGGACGAATACATGGGTGAGAAGCCGGATCACCTGCGTCATCGTCTAGCGTCGGCGGTGTGGACGCGTTCGGTGACCTCTTCCAGGGGCTGCGGGCCCAGGGCTCGCTGTTCGGCAGCTCGACGTTGACCGCGCCGTGGTCGCTGCGCTTCGTCGACGGAGCTCCCCTGACCTTGTGCACCGTCCTCGACGGGCACGGCTGGATCGTCCCGGAACGCGGCGAGCCCGAGCCGCTGCGCGACCGGGACACGGTCGTCGTGCGCGGACCGGCGGCGTTCACGTTCGTCGACGAGCTGGGCACCTCGGCAGAACCGGTGGCGTGCGGCGAGTTCTGCGCGACACCCGAGCAGGGCGGGACGCGGCACCGGCTCGGCTGGCACGACCCGGGGGAGGGGCCGGGAACGACGCTGATCGTCGGCGCCTACCCGCTGCGCGGTGAGATCAGCCGCCGGTGGCTGGACGCCCTCCCGGCGGTGCTGCGAGTCGAAGCCGGCGGTACCGGTGATCCGGTGCTCGACCACCTCGCCGCCGAGGTCGCGGTGGACGCCCCGGGTCAGCAGCTGGTGCTCGACCGGTTGCTGGACTGGATGCTCGTCTGCACGTTGCGGGAGTGGTTCGACCGGCCGGGCGGTGAACCTCCGGCCTGGTGGGTGGCCCAGCGGGATCCCGTCGCGGGGGAGGCGCTGCGCCTGCTGCACGCGGAGCCGGCGGAGCCGTGGACGGTCGCGGAGCTGGCCGAGCGCGTCGGGGTGTCGCGCTCCACGCTGGCCAAGCGCTTCTCCGAGCTCGTCGGCGAACCGCCGCTGACCTACCTCGCGCGCTGGCGCATGACTCTCGCCGCCGACCAGCTGTCCCGGCGCGACTCGCGCACGATCGCCGAGATCGCTCGCGCGGTCGGCTACGCGGACCCCTTCACCTTCAGCGCCGCCTTCAAGCGCATCCGAGGACTCACCCCCAGCGCCCACCGCGGCATTTCCCAGTTTTAGTTGTGATGTCCGGGGAGGTTGTCCCGGTGGGTTGTCCGTAGACAGGTGAAGG